>CAZWVA010000003.1:0-94972 GCA_964636885.1 uncultured Spirochaetia bacterium | reverse complement strand
ATACATGCACGAGGAGCTGCGGTTTTTGTGCCGTAAAAACCGGAAAAGGGGGCGCCCTTGACTGGGACGAGCCTGAAAGGGTGGCAAACGCGGTAAGAGAGCTCCTACTAAATAGCGCCTATATAAACCACGTCGTCATTACGTCCGTTAACCGCGATGACAAGAACCACGAAAGCGCTCTCCTATTTGCCGAGACCATAAGGAAGGTAAGGGAATACACTCCGGAGGTAAGTATAGAGGTCCTCATTCCAGACTTTAAGGGAGACACAAATGCATTAAAAGAGGTTCTGGATGCAAGACCAGACGTACTCAACCACAACGTAGAAACGGTCCCCAGGCTCTACCATCTTCCCCAGGAAACCCCTTCTGGGCGCAAGAGAGCCGTCCGACCCCAGGCAAGGTACGAGTGGTCACTTAGGGTTCTAGAAGAGTCTAAAAGGCTCGGCCACAATGGGCTTCTCACAAAGTCCGGTATCATGGTTGGGATTGGAGAGGAGCTTGAGGAGGTTATAGAGACCCTTTGGGACCTAAAGAGGGTGGGTTGCGATATCGTAACAATAGGGCAGTACCTGCAACCCAGTAAGGATCACATCCCCGTTACGAGATACTACCATCCACTTGAGTTTGAATCCCTAAAAAAATACGGTGAGAGGATAATAGGAATCCCCCACATAGAGGCAGGCCCCCTCGTTAGAAGCTCCTACCATGCAGAGAGGCAGGTGATGAAGCTGGGAAGAGGAGCGGGCTAGTTTGAACGTAATCAAAATCGTTATCGGGGTTTAGCCTTCTTTTTGTTTCTCAATTTTAGTGGGATTCTTTTATAAAGTAAGGAGGGAAATAGCTATGTCACGCTACCTTCATATAGGTCACTATGAGGCTTTCCTTCCTATTAATCTAGAAAACAAAACCCACTACATGAGAGTGTGGATTGAAACCGATGAACTCGTAAAAGCTCTAAAGAAACTAGATTCGATCTTTGGAACTCACAAAGAACCCTATTGCCGAGACCTTTATCAGATCCCTATGGCAATAGAGAGGCTAAGCGATTTGATAATAGACTTGATTCTTGAAAATCCAGAGAGACTAAAGCGGGCTTACGTTGAAAAAGCGGTAGCCGACACACTTTCTATAAAATACGGTATTAGAAAGATGAAGGCACCTATCGAATATCCGGAGGTACTAGATCAGGTAGAACTCGATGTTACAACTCTACTTCCACTTCTCGACAGACTATTCGTCAAATCATCGTTAAATTGAAAGGAAGTTGCATTCCGAGTGTTGGATTTTTATAATTCTGAATGATGGGATAGCAAAAGAACTTTGGATAGTTATTTTTGTAATCTTCCTGGCTTTTCTTACCTGGCCCATAATTAGCATATTTAATCGACCTGACCTTATTCTCGGGCTTCCGATCTTTGTACTTTTCCTGTTTCTTATTTGGCTAGGCATTATCGCCACCCTTTTTGTTATAAACCTTATAGGAGACAAAGAGAAGGACTCTTAGAGATGGACCGATTAACATACATTCCTCTTTTTTCGATCATCGTAGTTTACTTGACTTTTCTTTTCTTAGTAGCTTACTTTTCCGAAAAATACGGTAAATATCTAGATTCTTACGGACTCAAATCTATAATATACGTTCTTGCCGCCTCCGTGTACTGTACGGCATGGACGTTTTATGGAAGCATAGGACTCGCGGCAAATAGGGGGTTAGAATTCCTGACTATCTACTTGGGCCCTGCTCTTATAGCGATCCTCTGGCCCGTTATTCTAAAGAAGATTATCCGAATTTCCAAAGAGCAGAATATCACTTCTATATCTGATTTCATAAGTAGCAGATATGGAAAGTCTCATGCTTTGGGCACTTTGGTTACTGTGTTTATCCTATTCGGAGTTATCCCTTATATAGCTTTACAGCTAAGAGCGATTTCTCTTTCACTTAACGTAATAATAGGAGAAGGCTCAACTTTTAAACTCTTCGATCCTACTTTCTTTGCGGTAATAGTGCTCGGAATCTTTGCCATCATATTCGGTGTAAAGAACCTGGATTTTACGAAAGAGCAAAAAGGACTCCTTACACTTATAGCCGTGGAATCTTTAGTGAAACTCCTTGCTTTCCTAATAGTGGGGTTTTATATAACCTTCGGAATATTTGATGGATTTGGTGAGATATTCAGAAGTGTTTATGAAAACCCTGAATACAGAAGGCTCTTGACTCTAAACAACGAATTTACTCCATACTCAAGATGGTTCTCGCTACTTTTCATATCCATGATGGCGGTTATGTTCCTTCCTAGACAATTCCACGTTATGGTCGTACAAAATCGAGATGAAAGACACATAGAGCAACTCAAGTGGATGTTCCCACTTTATCTTCTCTTCATAAATATATTTGTTCTCCCAATAGCACTCTCAGGACTTCTCCTAAACCTTCCTGCGTCTCAGGGCGATGATTTCATATTGCTCATTCCAAAGAGCCATAAAAACAACCTGGCTCTAATGATTGCGTTTCTGGGTGGATTTTCCGCAGCAACTGCTATGGTTATGGTCTCCTCTCTTGCCGTAAGCAAGATGATTACAAATGACATTGTGATTCCGATTATTCTAAAGATACAAAAACTCGGGAATATATATAAAGCAAACCTTTACTCGACCAGAATCTCGATCCTTGTTGTTATACTTCTTGGCTATCTTTATGCAAATGTTTTGGGGAAAGGACACCTTCTTGTAGACATTGGACTCCTTTCATTTACCGCAGTAACCCAATGTGCCCCTTCAATACTACTGGGAGTATTCTGGGATAAGGGAAATAAGAAAGGTGCATTTACAGGCCTTTCTCTAGGATTTATCATCTGGTTTTACACCCTAATTATTCCGGATCTCGTAGAGAAAGGATTTATCTCATCCGGAATTATAAATGAGGGATTATTCGGTATCTCTCTACTTAAGCCTACGGAACTTCTGGGGCTTCGTGGCTTAGACAACATAACACATACGATATTCTGGTCTATATCCTTCAACGTCGGTGCTTATGTGCTGGTTTCCATTCTCACAAAGCGGGACGAAGAGGAGATTATACAGTCGGACTCGTTCGTCAAGGTCTTCCAGCAAGGTGGTGTTGAAACACTCCTTCAAAGAAAAGCGATACTCTCTATCGAGGAGATTAAAAAGCTTATCCATAAATACATCGGTCATGAAGAAGCCGATGCGCTTTTGAAGGAGCTCTTTCCGGGAGATAAATTGGAGAACCCCGATTTTTCCATACACGAACTCCTTGAGATGAGAATCAGGGTTGAAAAACTCCTCTCCGCATACCTAGGGGTTGCAGCGGCAAGGTTCATCGTCGAGGATAAATTCACGATTTCCAAAGTGGAAGCCGAGAAGATAGTTGAGTCGTTTCAAAGAATGCAAACATCACTCCGTGTAACCGAAGAGGAGATGAGAAAGCAGGAGAGGCTTTTTGCAAGCGTTGTAAGAAGCGTGGATGACGGTATTATCATCACGGATATGTTCGGAAGAGTCATAACTATAAACGCCGCTGGAGAGAGGCTTACCGGATATCTAAGAGAGGAGATCACAGGAAAGCGCTATCTGAAACTCATAGACAAAAACACACCCAAAGAAACAAGAAAAAGGATTCTAAAAGAAACACAACTAGGAAGCAATTGGAAAGGTGAGGTTGTCGTAAGACAAAAGAGCGGAGATACATTCTCAGCGTATCTCTCAATAACCCCGATCTTGAATGAGAGAGGGGACACGATTGGTATAGTGGGAATCTTGAGGGATATAACCGATCAGATCGAGATGCAGAAAAAACTAATCCAGAGAGAAAAGCTAGCATCTTTAGGAGAGATGGCAGCTGGTGTGGCACATGAGATAAGAAACCCTCTTGGAGGAATCAAGATGGCTGCCGGTCTTATCCGTAGGGACTTAAGCGACAAGAGCTTTACCTCAGATATGCTCGATAGTATTCTTTCAGGGATAAAAGATATAGAGAATATAATAAACGATTTACTTGATTTCACACGAGAAACCAAGTTAGAAAAAGAAGACTACGATATCGCTCGGATGATTAGAGGAATCGTGAATTCCTTCCACCATGAGATCCACAAAAAGGGAATCGAAGTCGTATATGATAGATTTGAAGAGGATATCAATCTAAACGTTGACGGAATAAAAATCAGGCAAGTATTTACAAATGTTCTAAAGAATGCAATTGAGGCTATTAGCCATAAGGAAGGGAGGATATTAATTAACCTCTACAATCATGACTCCTATGCCTGTATAGAGTTTATCGATAATGGTATCGGGATTTCAAAGGAGAACTTAGAAAAGATGTACCACCCGTTTTTCACGACAAAACCTGACGGAATAGGGCTTGGAATGGCGATAGTGAAGAAGATAGTTGACCTTCATAAAGGCGATATAGACATAGAGAGCGAGTCCGGCAAGGGAACAAAAATAAAAATAATCTTACCCTCTGGGGGTGTATCTGATGAAAAGAAACATCCTAATAGTTGAAGACGATGAGATTTTTCTAAAACCCCTTGTAAAAAACATCGAACGAGCCGGATATAGGGTAACAGCGGCAAGCAACGCAAAAGAGGCGATTATCCTCCTAAGAGGAGAAGATTTTGACCTGGTAATAACGGATAAAAAACTCCCGGATATGGACGGCGTGGAACTCGTAAGGCACATCAAAGCCGATAATCCAGATTTAGCAGTAATCATGATGACGGCCTTTGGCACTATCGAATCCGCCGTTGAAGCAATAAAACTGGGAGCCGAAGACTATATAGTGAAACCCTTCTCAAACGAAGAGATACTAATTGCAATCGAGAAGGCCTTAAAACTGCAAGAGCTCAGCTTTGCAAATAAGTATAGAATAAACAAGTACCGCGAGCGATTTACATTCAGAAACATCGTGACTCAGAGTAAAAAGATGATGGAGATCTTTGAGTTTACAAAGAGCATATTAGACCTTGATACTACTGTTCTTATATACGGAGAAACCGGCACCGGAAAAGAACTCCTTGCCAATGTAATCCACTTTAATAGCCCAAGAAGAGAAAAGCCTTTCGTTAAAGTCAACTGTGCCGCTATTCCAGATGAGCTTTTTGAGAGTGAGCTTTTTGGCTTTAAGAAAGGGGCCTTTACAGGAGCGAATGAGAATAAAAAAGGGCTTTTTCAGATAGCCAATAGCGGTACAATCCTTCTTGATGAGATAGGAGAGATGCCCCTTAAGCTACAGTCCAAACTACTTAGGGTAATTGAAGATAAAAAGGTCACGAGTCTAGGTAGTGAAAGAAGCGTGGACATCGATGTAAGAATAATTGCAACTACAAACAAGAACTTAAAATTAGAGGTAGAAAAAGGGAATTTTAGAGAAGACCTCTTCTATAGATTGAACATCATTCCTATTGAACTACCACCCCTTAGAGAGAGAAAAGAAGACGTTCCACTTCTTGCAAGGTTTTTCTTGAAGAAATACGCAGAAAAGTTTAATAAGCCCATAAATTCCATCTCAGAGGAAGCGATAAATGCACTAATCAACTACTCATGGCCTGGGAACGTTAGGGAACTCGAGAACGTTATAGAAAGGGCCGTTATCGTAGAAAAAAAAGATGTAATTACCGACATCGAGATCTTCTTGAGTGAGAAAAAAACTAACTCAGTCGATCTCACAGCGAATTTTAAATCAGCCAAAACTAGGGTGATCGAAGAGTTCGAGAAAACCTATATTTCCGGACTCTTAGAACTTTACGGAGGAAAACTCTCCCAGGTAGCAAAACACGCAGAGATGGATGTAAAAAACCTTTGGGAAAAGATGAAGAAGTACGGAATTAGAAGAAACGCTTTTCTTGAATAGAAGCTATGGTAAGTTCACCAATAAATATTGGTAAATTTACCAACTTTTGAAAGTGTATTAGATCGAGAGAAAAACGATTTTTTGTTTCATCCTATCCTTGAACTTTTGGTAAAAAAACCAAATCCTATTCCCATAACCCTCCTAAGAAAGCCTTAGTTTTTCTTGAAATCATTGAGATTTCTCTACTCCTTAAGCTTGGCACAAAAATTGCCATATTTTAGCTAAACCTAAAAAGGAGTTAACTATGGAGGCCAAGATAAAACCCATCGAAGCCCTACTAGAAGAAAAAAGACTGTTTCCTCCTCCCAAAAAACTCAGGGAAAAAGCGCATGTAAAGAGTGACTCGGTTTATCAGAAGGCACAAAGAAATCCAGAGGCATTTTGGGAAGGTTTTGCAAAGGAACTCGACTGGTACAAGAAATGGAGGAAAGCCCTCGATTGGAACCCACCCCATGCGAAGTGGTTTGTTGGAGGGAAGTTGAACGTTTCATACAACTGTCTAGATCGTCACATAAAGACACACAGGAAGAACAAGGCCGCCATCATCTGGGAGGGGGAGCCCGGAGACAGTCGGGTTCTCACGTACTGGGATCTTTATAGGGAGGTAAACAGGTTTGCAAATGTCCTAAAGGGACTTGGGGTAAAGAAGGGGGACAGGGTAACGATATACCTTCCCATGATACCGGAGTTACCTATAGCGATGCTTGCCTGTGCGAGAATCGGAGCGCCTCACAGCGTCGTGTTTGGGGGATTTAGTGCAGAGAGTTTAAGGGACAGAATAAACGATGCGGAGGCGAAGGTACTTATCACATCGGATGGGGGATATAGGAGGGGGGGTATAGTGCCATTAAAGAGGAATGCGGATGAGGCCCTTAGGGACACGCCGACAATAGAGAAGGTTATTGTGGTAAAGAGGGTTGGGGATAGGGCCGAGATAGAGATGAAGGGGGGAAGAGATCTCTGGTGGGACGAACTCATGGAGAGTGCCCCTCAGCACTGTGAGCCTGAGAGGATGGATAGTGAGGACATGCTTTACATACTCTATACAAGCGGGACCACGGGGAAGCCAATAGTCCACACGACTGGGGGGTATTTGGTAGGGGTACATGCTACGACAAAGTGGGTTTTTGACCTTAAGGAGGAGGACACGTACTGGTGTACCGCCGATATAGGATGGGTAACGGGGCATAGCTACATAGTTTACGGGCCCCTTGCAAACGGTGCTACGTCCGTCATGTACGAGGGTGCACCGGATTATCCGGATAAGGACAGGTTCTGGGAGATAGTAGAGAAATACGGGGTTACCATACTATATACCGCTCCCACGGCGATAAGGGCAT
Source organism: uncultured Spirochaetia bacterium (assembly GCA_964636885.1). Lineage (GTDB taxonomy): Bacteria > Desulfobacterota_D > UBA1144 > Nemesobacterales > CSP1-2 > CAZWVA01. The sequence goes on along the minus strand of CAZWVA010000003.1, from coordinate 87,763 downwards.
TTATGAAGTGGGGAGAGGAGTATCCGAGGAGACACAACCTAAGCACACTCCGTCTTTTAGGAACTGTGGGGGAACCCATTAACCCAGAGGCGTGGATGTGGTACTACGTGAACATAGGGCAGAAGAGGTGTCCTGTGGTGGATACATGGTGGCAGACGGAGACTGGGATGATCCTCATTACCCCTCTTCCCGGTATAACAAAGCTAAAGCCTGGATCAGCGACAAAACCGTTTCCAGGGATAGAGGCGGACGTGGTGGATGAGAATGGGAAGAGCATAAAAGTAGGAGCGGGTTACCTAGTCCTTAAAAGCCCATGGCCTGCGATGCTAAGAACCATATACGGAGACCCTGAGCGTTACGTTCAGCAGTACTGGAGCAGGTTTCCCAACATGTATTTCACAGGAGATGGAGCAAAGAGAGATAAAGACGGATACTTGTGGCTCTTGGGAAGGGTAGATGATGTTATGAACGTAGCGGGTCACAGGGTAAGTACGATGGAGGTAGAGAGCGCATTGGTGGATCATCCTGCAGTAGCAGAGGCAGCAGTAATAGGTAGGACAGATGAGCTAAAGGGGCAGGCGATATCTGCGTTTGTGACTCTTAAAGAGGGGGTAGAGTCGAATTCAGGGCTTATTGATGAGCTTAAGAAGCACGTCACGAAGAAGATAGGAGCGATAGCGAGGCCTGACGACATAATATTTACGGCTGAGCTTCCTAAGACGAGGAGTGGAAAGATAATGAGGAGGCTTCTTAGGGATATAGCGGAGGGAAGGGCGCTTGGAGATACAACTACACTTGCCGACCCTGCCGTTGTGAGACAGCTAAAGGATAGATACGAGGAAAAGGAAGGGTAACACTAACACCCATAAAAGGAGGTGATGCAAACCGAATACGAAGCTTGATATCTTAGCTAAAAGACCATTTCAAGGCTTTTTAGCTAGAAGCTGTCTCAAAAATAGGTTTGTCATGCTGAACGAAGCGAAGTATCTCTTTCTTGCAATGCACAGGTTGAGATTCTTCGGTCGCTTTGCTCCCTCAGAATGACAAATGACAGATTTTTGAGATGATTTGTAGTCATAAGGGATGTATCTCCAATCCAAAATCACTAAAAGGAGGTAGGTAGCCATGCCTGTAGGAACAATATCATCATCTAGAGATATGGTGGGGGTAGCAGTTGTTAATTACCAGGTACCGGTTTGCGAATCTAAAGACGATGTGATTAAGAATTGTAAGCGTATCGCATCGTTTATGGACGGTATCAAGCGGGGCTACCCCGGCTGTGATCTTATAATCTTCCCTGAGTACAGCACACAGGGGTTCCATCCGGTAAAGTGGCGTGACCTTACGACCACGGTTCCGGGACCTGAAACCGAGATATTTGCCGATGCATGCAGGAGAAACAAGGTCTGGGGTGTATTCTCAATCACCGGTGAGGAAAACCCAAAAGGAAACCCCTTTAATACGTTCGTACTGATGAACGACAAGGGCGACGTTGCACTCAAATACCATAAAATCCTTCCATGGGTTCCTATGGAACCCTGGTATCCTGGAGACGAGACTATGGTCACAGAGGGACCAAAGGGATTAAAGATCGGAGCGATTATTTGCTATGACGGAAACCATCCCGAGATCGTTCGTGATACGGTAATGAAGGGCGCAGAGTTGGTAATCAGGATTCAGGGTTATATGTATCCGTCAAAGGACCAGCAGAGAATAATTTCCCAGGTCCGTGCATGGGAGAATCTCACGTATTTTGCTGTAGCTAATATGGCGGGGCGTGACCTTGTCTATTCTTACTTCGGTCATTCAAATATCGTAAACTTCGATGGAACGGTACTAGCGGAATGTGGAACTGGTCCCGACGAGGTGCAGTATGCCCTTCTTTCGATTTCTGCGATTCGTGATGCAAGAAAGAACTGGACTGCAGAAAATCACCTCTTTAATACCCTGCATCGTGGATACACAGCTCTACCGCCCGATGGAGTTGCTGAGTGCCCCTATGACTTCTATAAACTCTGGGTTAAAAATCCGGCTAAGGCAAAAGAACTGGTCGAGTCTCTTACCCGTAAGACCGCCATTCCTCAGGAAGAAGCGGTGGCATAAAAGCTTAGGAGAGAAGGGCTGATTCAGCATAAGGGCAGAAAACCTAAAGGGGGCAATGATAAAACCTTGCCCCCTTGATAAGGTAAGCGGTTTCACCTTTAAGTAACAAGTGGGTATAATTTTATTGTTTAGACCCCCGTGGAGCCGAAGTCGAATTATGGATTATAAAAAGGTAATTGCGCACTTAAGACAGCGCATTATCAGTCAAGATGAAGCTATAAACCGTATAGAAGAAGCCCTGATGATCGCTGAGGCGGGACTAAATGAAGCGGATAAACCCCTATGCGTTCTTCTCTTTCTTGGGCCAACCGGAGTTGGCAAAACCGAAACCGTTAAGGCTCTTGCCGAAGCGATTCATGGAGAACCCAGTGCATACTGTAGAGTAGATATGAGTGGTCTTTCCGAAAGGCATTATGCGGCTTCTTTTTCCGGTTCTCCCCCGGGATATGTTGGAAGTAGAGAAAACAACACGATACTCGATAAGAACAAGATCGAAGGGAGATTCGGTAAACCCGGAATCCTCCTTCTCGATGAGGTCGAAAAGGCTCATCCTGTGGTTCATCAGACGCTTCTTCAGATCTTTGATAATGCGCTCCTACGTCTCTCGAGCGGCACCGAGGAAATCCGATTCTCAAACACCATCATAATTATGACGAGTAACGCCGGCTCCGAAGCCCTAAAGGCAGTTGCAGATCATCACGAGTCTTTAGGTCAAATGACTAACGAGGTGGAAACGAGTGTTAGGATAGACTGGGAACTCTCACGCAATCAAATAGCCATGGAGGCACTTGAGCGAACATTCAAACCCGAGTTTATAAACAGGATAGATGGAATCATAGTCTTTAAATGGCTAAACCACAACGATCTGATGCGGATCCTCGATATCCAAGTAGAAGAACTAAATAAACGGCTTCGGAGATACCACGGCTTTCATGCTGAGCTTACCCAAGGGGCAAAAGAGTTCCTTATCGAAAAGGGATTCGATCTAAAATACGGAGCACGACCACTAAAAAGGGCTTTACGTCAGTACTTATACCAGCCCTTAGCCCGTTTGATCATTGAGGAAATCCTACCACGTAACAGCAAAATAGTAGTCGAAAACACAGGTGATCAGCTCAAATTCGAGGTGATTCCTATAGAGACCGAATCCTTGGAATCAGAGCCCACTATCCTAGAGCTTAAAAGGTAACTTAAACGTAGCTCGCAAAATCATCCATAAAGGGAGAGAAGAAGTCATGCCCGTTTGTCCGAGGTGCCAAACTCTAATGGTTTGCAGTAAGAGAATCTCCATGTCAGGCATAGAGAATAAAGAGATAGAATGGATCTGTGAATCAGATAAAATCCAAGCGGAGATAAGACATCCCGTCCAGTATGTTTACATCAAAATCGGTGAGGAGGAAGAGATAGATGGCAGGAGAAGAAGGGTCATTGAAAAACAAATAAGCGGGGCAGAGCTTTTTGTGTTTTACGAGTTTCTTTAGGGCCTGGATTTACTCCCCCTGAGAACTAAAAGGAGGGAATCGATGGAGAAAAAAACGAATTTGCCACTAGATGACGACCGTTACAAACCTTTAAGAAATCAGCTTAAATATATGCTTCACCATGACCCGGAACTTTCAGATGCAAACCTGCTACGAGGGTTTCTAGAAAGCTACAAGGATTACTTCGGCACGAGAACTTCCGCAGAAATCTCGGCTTGGACAGATAATACGATTCGAAGGACTATTCACTATATGGTGCTGAGTTCAACAGAGCTAGCGGGTTTTCACAAGGCTAGTCGTAATTGGCTAAAAGAGCAAGGGTATCAACTCCCGCCATGGGATACCGAATCAAAACACAAGCTACATCGCGTAATCGAATATAAAGGACGTGCGGCAGCCGTAGTAGAATGGGAGCCAGAAAAAAACATCGCTTTAGATCCGGGTCTTAAAGAAAATGAGAAGAACTGGGTACTTGCTATGGCGATCGGTGCGGGGGAAAAACCCGACTGGAGTGAAGAAGAACTCCGCAGATTTGCCGCTTATCTCACTATGGGCGGAGCAGAATTCTCAAATGACAGAAACCTGAGCAACCAAGAAATCGCTGAAAAATATGGAGTGCCTATCGAAGAAGTAGAATACCGTCGTAGACTGCCTGATGATATTGGTACTAAAGAACAACCATAGTCTAAAATCTAAAAACTCAAACAGGTGAATTTTGATTAGAAAGGGTTATTTGCTAGTTGGAAACAACTCTTACTATATTGCGGGAAAATACCTTGAACCGAAAGACATAGCTATAGTAGACGCTTTCCACCTCGTTGTGATCACCGATTCTATATCAGAAGAGAATAGGAAAAAACTCCTTGTTGAAGCGATAAACAGTGGATTGGAGACGGTTCCAGTCGAGGTAGAGATTCCAGAGAAATACACATACACGAGATATGGATTTCAACTAGACCCGATAACGATTCGAGTAAGAAGAGACGTCATGCCACCGGGTGCCCTTAGAGAGCCAGATTTATCTGAACACTAGATGGAAAAGGAAAACCAAACCCATCAAGGAGATGAACATGAATAGGCAGAACTACAAATATGAGTGGATATGCCAGCAAATCGTGGAAAAAAGCCAAGATGCAATCATCTTTGCAGACCGGGATGGCATTATTCGTCTCTGGAATCCTGGAGCCGAAGCCATGTTTGGTTATCAAGCTGAGGAAGCCTTGGGGCAGACCTTGGATCTTATTATCCCAGAACGCCTACGAGAAAGGCACTGGAAAGGTTATCATAACGTAATGAAAACCGGCATCACACGGTATGCTCGAGATCTACTCGCAGTTCCAGCCATTCGCAAAGACGGCACGCGCATTTCTCTCGAATTCACTATCGCTCTCCTACACGATATATCGGGTGAATTACTCGGTGCGGCGGCTGTTATCCGTGATGTGACAGCACGCTTTCAGAAAGAAAAACAAAAAGAAAAGGCTTTGGAGAAACATCCGGTCGCCTCAGAAGCTAAAGCGTGGAATTATCCCACGAACCTAAAATACACAAAGGAGCACTGGTGGGTAAAGATCGAAGAAGGAAAAGTACGTCTTGGAATCACTCAGCGTGTGGCCGATTTTCTGACTCTTATTACCAATGTGGGGCTTCCGAAACTCGGAGACGAAATAAAGATCGGCGATACCATAGGCATAATCGAATCACAGAAAACGACAGTCGATCTCTCCTCTCCATTAAGTGGAAGGGTTCTGGAGGTAAACGAGGGTATAATCAAGGATCCGCTCCCCTTAGTTTACGATCCCTATGGAAATGGCTGGATGGTTGTGATTGAGCCGTCCAATCCAAAAGAGATCGAGGAGCTTATAGACGTAGATGAGTACCTTAAGGTCGTTGAATGGGAAAAAGAAACACAAAAAGGAGTTGGAAGAATCTAAAGATTTTTATGAAAGAACAAACCCCAAAGTAAAATTTCCTCTAACATTAAACTCAAATCCACAAAATTCCATTTTAATTTCTTATGGAAGATTAACTATGATCTTTCTAGCCTCTTTAATAGCACTTGTAACCAGATGAGAAATATTAGAAACTGTATCCTCGTAATCGCAACTATTTCGCCATTGCCTTAGATTATCGAGCCTCCGAGCAATCTCAGGCATTTTCCGATTCCGAAAATGATCTCTAACAAGCCCATGGTCTCTAGACTTACCTGTAGCAGAAAAACCGTGTCGATCACGAGCATAGTTTCGGGCAAAACAAAAAGCTGCATAGTAAGCCCTACTTACAGAACTTCGAAAAGCGGCTTCTTGAGCAAAACCGGTTCCACTTTGTCCCTCAAGAAATAGAGCCAAGTTAAGATACTCCTTCCAATCAAAACCCATATTTTTACTTCGGAGGACGAAAGTCGGTTGTTACAAGAAGCCAACCGGATTTTCCGGCAAGCTTTTCTTCATATTGCGTACATATACCTTCGATTGTATCTAGAACGTCTTCGTCGTAATGTTCCTGCCGAACATAAAGCGTTAGATATTCATCCTCAATCTCAGGGTCATGATATACCTCCAATGATAGCTGAGTATACATTCCAAATCGTTCTCGAGCGATTCTACAAACTAATGGCAGAATATTTGTTAAATCAGAACAACGAAGCAGGTAATCTCGTACTTCAGCGGGTTTAGGAATTTTAATCCAATCTTGATGAAGCTGATTTAGAACTTCTTCAATTTGAGATGTTATACCTACGCTTCCACGAAATTGCAAAACGTTAGCGGAAATCAACACTGTCTGAGATTGTAAAGTATTAAACACCTCAGTTGCTGCTGGAGATTGTAAACTACTAAATACTACAGTTTCTGCTTGAAATGGTTCTTCGGCTCTTATATTTTCTTGTTGTGTTCTCTCCAAAAAATATTTAACGCCCTCTGTAGACGAAGTAGAGGTTACCGTTAACATTTACTTCACCTCCTGAAAAATCTCTCTTAAGCGTTCGGTTATACACCCTTCAAAAATCTCCTCAACCTTTTGGTGTGCGCTCTCTACCCATTTCAGCGCATCATTCGCTAATACGTCCTGAGATCTGGCAAGGAAGTAATCCAAATCTAAAAGAAAACCGATATTATCAGGATTCTCCGCCAATGCATTCGTTAGCTGAATCCTGCAGGAATCCCGTCTATCAAAGAACGGCAACAAACATTGAATCATGAAGCTTTCCATATTTTGTGGTAGATTCCGACCCAGAAAAGGATAAAACTCAAAATAATCCTCCAATCTTATCGGTTTGCCAGGAATCTCAATCCGATTGATATATCGTAGGCCGATTCTTTGAAGTCCCTTGACATCAACTGTATCGGTTAGTGCGCTAAAAGCCTTCTCAATCTTGGGCTTAAATCCATCCCATGTAGGATAAGGTTTTAAGCAGCTTACAGCCAAAAGATGAGGACCTAATTGAATAAGCGTCTTTCTATTATCGGTGAGAAAAAGGACACGCTCACTCGAGCGTATTTGTTGCTGTACTCCCTGTGGTCCTTGTGTAATCTCTACTTCTTGTACTAAACGCTGCTCTTTGTTTGGAAAGTCACTGCTAACTCTTTCATAAATCAAGCCAGGAATTGTAAGATCCCATTTAGAATCAGATGGCAACCGAAACTCGCAAACTGCTTCAATAACTGGTGGGTTAAGGTATTTTCTAGACATAACGGATTATTTTTTTATATCACAGCAGTAGTCCGATTGTCAATTAGATTTTAATAGCTCCCTTAAGACCTCATCAATCGTAGGAACCCTTCCCAGTCCCACCGGCTTTCCGTTTACAATCACAGTAGGCACGGGGTACCAGAAGAACATTGTGCGGATGGCAGATGTTATAGAAGGGTTGAATTTCAGGACGTCTTTTAAGACCCTTGGCATGAGGTAGAAATACGCTCTGGGTTCAATCTGAATAACCTCGACCTCTTCTTCATCGAATCTTTTGGTGATTTCCCTGTGAAGCCTCCCACACTCTTCCGCCACCATTCTTATCCCTTCATAGGACGGCTCCCTTTTGGCAAAATCCCCCATTCCACCCGAACAGCAGATGCACCCACCGGTACCGTCGTTCTCCCTAACGATTATTACGGATGATTTCCTAATCCGACATCACTTCCCCTTTTGAAACACGGATCTCCTTTCCCTCCGCAAACACCACCCTATACCAACTCCTAAAAGAATCCATAAGGATTATAACCGCACACGCCATTATAACAGCAGTAAGAACCGAGTTTACGTATCCCTGAATGACCAATCCCTCCTTCCTTGTCATAGGAAGGAAGTTCCTCGTAATGTTCATCCATCCTGCAGTAAGGGTCGTCGCTATGACAAATGCCATTGGAACGAGAGTAACCCAGGCGTACCTAACCCTTCCCAGCTTGATTATATATGTAGTCCCTACACAAAGGGCGATTCCAGCAAGGAGCTGATTGGCGGTTCCAAACATGGGCCAGATCGTACTTATGCTCCCGGTAAAAATGAAATATCCCCATCCACATGTAATTATAGCGGTTGAAACCACGGCGGATGGAAGGTTGTCCACCCTTTCAAAAGGCCTGTAAAACCTTCCGCCGAACTCCTGGATCATAAACCTAGCAACCCTCGTCCCCGTATCAATCGTCGTCAGTATAAAGAGGGCCTCAAACATAATGGCAAAGTGATACCAGTAATCCATTAGATGCCTCATCCCCGGGATAGAGGTGAAGATCTGCGCCATTCCAACTGCTAGGGAGACCGCCCCTCCTGTTCTACCAACGAGGTTTTCCCCAACCTCTGCGGAGAGCCCCTGGAGGTTCACGGTGCTTAGTCCCAGCGTCTCGAACACCTTTGGCGGGACGTTTATCGCAAAGTAATCGCCCGGGAATAGAGCACCTGCGGCTATTAAGGCAAGAATCGCGATGAAACCCTCTATCAGCATAGCAACAAACCCTATGGTCTTTATATCCGATTCCTTTGAGACCATCTTTGGGGACGTCCCAGATGAGACAAGGGAATGAAACCCAGAAATCGCACCGCATGCGATCGTTATAAATGCAAATGGGAACAGGGTTCCGGGGATTATCGGGCCTCCCCCGTGTATAAAGTCCGTCACAAGGGGCATCTTTAGCTGTGGGTGAACTATTATTATTCCCACTGCCAGAAACGCAATCGTTCCTACCTTCATGAACGCGCTGAGATAATCCCTTGGGCAAAGAAGCATCCATACGGGAAGAATAGAAGCCACAAACCCATATATGAGAATGAAAAGGGTTATCTTCGCCTTTGGGAGGGTGAAGTATGGGGCAAGAAAGGAATGTGCAACATCCTTCCCAAAATAGACGGCCAGTATGAGGAATATAACCCCTATCACCGTTCCCTCAGCGATTCTCCCCACTCTCAACCTATACATGTAAAGCCCCATGAAGAAGGCGATGGGAATCGTACAGCCTATGGTAAAAACCCCCCAGGGGCTTTCGGCAAGGGCGTTTACAACGGCGAGTCCGAGCCCGGCGAGAGCGGCAACCAAGATGAAAAGAATCGCAATGGAGGCTATGATTCCAGAAAGCGGGCTGATCTCCTGCCTCGCTATCTCGGCAAGCGATTTTCCGCCGTGCCTCACGGAGGCAAAGAATATAATGAAATCATGAACCGCGCCCGCAAGTACCACGCCTATTAGGATCCAAAGGTATCCCGGGAGAACCCCGAACTGTGCAGCGAGGACGGGACCGATTAGAGGCCCGGCCCCAGTGATCGCGGCAAAATGATGGCCAAAGAGAACCCACTTGTTTGTGGGATAGTAGTTTTGACCATCGTACATCGTATGGGCCGGCGTCTTTCTTGAATCGTCAAGGACGGCAACCCTTGCGGCGATAAAGCCGTGATAGTACCTGTAGAATATGGCCATAACACAGAGGGCACCGATGACAAGGGGCATAGCGTTTACGGTCATAAAAACAAACCCTCCTTAAAGTCAGTCCGTAGACGTATCATCTTTTGAGATATTTTACAGACATTTCCCATAAATGCGAAGGTCAATCCCTCAAGGCCTGGAGTCTCTTGTCGTTTGGAGGTATGGGGACGGGCACAGCATTCTCAATAGGCCTTAGGGTTCTTAGATACGCAAAAATCGCCTTGAGGTCGTCGTCGCTTAGCTTTGCGTAGTTAGGCCAGGGCATAGGAGGTAGGATGTCACGTCCCACACCCAGGTGCTTTCCCGTGCGTATCGTTTTAATGAATGCCTCTTCCGTCCAGCTTCCAAGACCCGTCCTAGTGTCAGGGGTAAGATTGCTGGCGAAGCTCACCCCCCAGGGTCCAAACCACGCCGTTAGGTCGTTCGAGAATAGTCCGCCCCATTTATCCGGCCCCAAAGAGTCCTTCGGGATCTCGGGGAGCCTAGTACCGGCCGGATGACCGGAAAGGAGCCTAGATGGGTCTGGCTCTGGTCCCCTGGGGGTAATGATCTTGGGGGAGTGGCAATCATTGCATCCACCGAGGTTTACAAGGTATTCCCCTCGCTCGATTTGAGCCTTTTTCCCTTCGCCCATCCCTTTCCGCTGCTCCGCATTTAGACCTCCCAGTATGAAGATAAAGCTAAGAATTCCAACGATAAGCCTTTTTATCCGCATGGTATTCTCCTTTTATGCCTCGATTTCTGTCGATTCAGATAACGTCCGGTTTATTTATTCGGCATATCCTATCATCTTCCGAATATCGAATCAATACATCGATTCGTTATAGCTTACAGTCTCTTTGTTGTCTCCCCTCAGGATGCCCTTGATTTTTATCAATGGTTTACTATCCTATCTCTCCGGGACATAAACCGTAGTTTTGCTTCTGGGTTTCTTAGAGGCATACGGACTAACGGTAGACACCCTAACATGATCCTCGAAGGATTTACTGAATACGGCCTGGGTACAGGGATGTTTAATCCATGAACTATCTGGCCCATCTCTATCTCGCAGAGGATTCCCCTGAGTCCATTCTGGGTAATCTCCTTGGGGACTTTGTCAAGGGGAGGTTGGATAGGACCTATAGCCCAGAGATAATAAGGGGGATCATTACACACAGGAAGGTGGATTCCTTCACGGACTCCCACAAGCTGGTTCTTCTCAGTAAGAGGTTAATCAGCCCGAGGAGACGGAGGTTTGCCGGAATTATAGTGGATGTAAGCTTTGACCACTTTCTGGCCAGGTATTGGGCCGATTACTCAAGCGTGGAGCTCGGGTTTTTTACCAGGAGGGTGTACGACCTGTTAAAGCTATATAGAGACGCTCTTCCTGAGGGGCTTCGCTCGTCCATCCCAAGGATGAGCGACGAGGACTGGCTTGGCTCTTACAGCCGGATAGAGGGCGTTGGGGCGGTGCTTGACAGGATATCCAGAAGGTTTAAGAGGGAAAACGGATTAAAGGGCAGTGTCGAAGAGCTGGAATCGAACTATAGTGCCCTGGAGGATAATTTCAGGACCTTCTTCCCAGAATTAATCGCATTTGTCGAGGATTTCAGGAGGAATCACGGCGATTCGACAAGGGAGGATGAACACACTGGGAGCTTCCCTATGTCTTTATGCGGCTAGGAGGTTCTTCATCTGGAAGGGAGTGCTATATAGCCTCCTCATTCCCGGGAATCCCTTTAAGTTAGCGCTTGCTTAGTTGACGTACCATTAAAACAGCAATAGTATTCTAGGTGTGACACGGCTCGCGGTTCTTAATATATTCTCCTTTCTTGTAACGTAGCCGGTTAGGAAGGGCCGCAGGGGATTTAACGCTCTTACTGGGATTCGGGGGTTGGTTTATCTTCGGTTTATAAAATCTCGGCAACCGATGGGGGCCGATACGGTGGCAAAAGGCGGTATCGTAGAAACGACTGCCGATGGCCTTGTGGTCATTAGATCTGAGCCAAGGGCTGAGAAATTGGGGATTCTCGACCCCTTTGCCAAGTGGTTCATCTCCGATGAGGGGCATGATCTCGTCCGGATGGCCAAAAGCGTGGATCGTGTGTATGAGGAGTTTAACCTATCCCGATTCAAATTCACAACCTCCCGATTGAGATCCCTAGCCGGATACTATGAACAGATGGTATTCCTGGGGTCTGGTTATGATTGTCGGGCCATTTGGCTCGATGAATTCAAATCGGGTAGGGTAAGGATATTTGAAATAGATACCTCTCAAAAACTGGGCCAGAAGACGGAGATACTCGGGAGGCACGGAGTTAGTGTTCCCGAATGGAACCTGTACGTGCCGGCCGATGTGAGAGACCTTGGGATCCTTCAGCTACTTGCGGCGCGGGGTTTTCGTGAGTCGTTGCCTACTCTATTTCTCCTGGAGGGGCTCCTCTTTTTTCTACCTTCCAATGTAACCCGTAGGTTGCTGGATCCGCTTTGGCTTCGTCTCGAAAAAGGGAGTAGGGTTTTATTCGATTGTTGGTCTAATGAACGAGTTAGGAGTTTAAATAGGAGGATAAAAGCGCATCTTGGTATTGGGTTATTCCAGAGATTCCCATTGCCTACTATGCCGGATCTCTTGGAAGAGGAATTGATTCACCTGGGTTACAGTCGTGTTACTATTAACCCTCTTGAGAGAATAGCCACGGAGTATTACAGGCGGGCTGTTAAAGACGATTTTCCCAATAGCTGGTTAGTAGTGGAAGCCGTTATATAAATTTGATTGCGGTCTCCTCTAGCGTATAATCCTATTGTACTTTAGGATTTCGGTTTCTGCTTTAGAACATAGGTATACGGCCTTAAGACGTTCTAACCGACTTTCTTTCTCAGCTTTGCTTCAATACGGCTCATGTGTTTTGTTCCCCAGTTGCAAAGTAGTTTTAATGCGGGTTCAAGGCTCCTTCCGTATTCGGTAAGTGAGTATTCTACCTTTGGGGGTATCTGCGGATATACTTTTCTATTTATCAGGCCATCCGCTTCCAGTTCCCTTAGCTGTTTTGTCAACATCTTCTGTGTTATTCCCGGAATCAGCCTTTTCAACTCACTGAAACGGATTATCCCCTCTTCTTTTATGTGATGTAAGATCAGTACCTTCCACTTACCACCGATCACATCTAACGTTGCTTCTACCGGACAGGTGTATTTCTTGCTTCTCATCTTTCTCCCCCGTGGTTTCTTTTGAGATACTATATCACAAAAAAGTATCTACTTGATAGAATCAATTGTACAGCATATATTAATACGAGTTTCGTAGATATGCTAGTGGATGGTGCGAGGACGGATCCTTAGACGCAGATTTAGCCGGATTTAAAGGAGGTTCAACCAACGGGATTTAGGTGCTTAATAAGGTCTTTAGATAGTTGGTAACCGTACCCTCTTTTTCTATAAAGAACAAATGGTTATAACGCATTGATTACAGGATGGTATCCGAGGGTTTCATGAATCCATTTTTATGGATTTTTTATCAAAATGAGTAGTAACTAAACGTCTAATAAGGAAAAACCATTTAAACGGTATAGATCAACATTAAGGAGGTCCAATCATATGAAAAACATGAAAGCTCTCTTTAGGGGTTTATTGTTACTTACGATCACTAACTCGGTTCTACTCTCTGTCAGCTGTAATCGACAGCAGGCAACAGCAACACCCTCACCACCCAAAGTGACGGTAAGCCAGCCAGTTGTGCGAGAGGTAGTTGAGTGGGACGAATACACAGGGCGTCTTGAAGCGGTTGAGTCAGTGGAAGTAAGGGCACGAGTAAGTGGTTATCTGCAATCGATTCATTTTAAGGATGGTCAAATCGTGAAAAAAGGGGATTTGCTTTTTGTGATCGATCCTAGGCCATACCAGGCAGAACTGGATCGGGCTGAAGCGGAACTCAAGCTGGCCAGGGCGCGTCTTAAACTGGCCCAAGACAATCTAGCAAGGGCGAAGAAACTCCTCAGTGCTCGAGCCATTTCCGAGGAGGAAGCCGACACGAGAGCCTCCGACGAGCGGGTGGCTCTGGCGACAGTTGAACAGGCAGAAGCCGCTCTTAAAACGGCAAAGCTAAATGTGGAATTTACGCGGATCACAGCACCTGTTAGCGGGCGTATTAGCCGCAGATTGGTTACCGAGGGCAATCTCATTAACGGTGGAACCGGTGGGACCCTTCTTACCACTATCGTCTCCCTTGATCCGATTTACTGTTATTTCGAGGCCGATGAGCGGTCCTATCTTAAATACGTTCGGCTGGCACATGAAGGGAAGCGTCCCGGCTCACCTGTAGTACAGAGCCCCGTATTCATCGCCCTGGCGGATGAAACTGGGTTTCCCCATAGGGGTTATATAGATTTTATAGATAACCAGTTAGATCCTGAAACCGGAACGATGACCGGAAGGGCTGTCATTCCCAATCCCGACCTTACCCTTACACCCGGGCTATTTGCCCGTGTTCGTCTGGCCGGTAGTGCCGAATACAACGCCATACTCCTTCCCGACGAGGCCATCGGAAGTGATCAGTCGCGAAAATACGTCTTTGTGGTAAACGACAATGACACCGTGGAATACCGGAGTGTTCAATTGGGGCCGAATATAGGCGGCCTGAGGGTCATAAGGGAAGGGATAAAGCCCGATGATTGGGTGATAGTGAGCGGAGTGCAGAGGGCAAGGCAGGGGGCTATAGTTGATCCACAGAAGAAGATAATAACCATGAATCGGGATCTCACTAGTCCAGAAGCAAGGGCCTTATACTCAGATCCAACCCAATCGGTTGAAAGTGGAAAGGAAGGCTGAGGACATGAAAATCGCTCCTTTCTTCATCGATAGACCCGTACTTGCAACTGTCATTTCTGTGGTAATCGTGATAGTGGGTCTTATCGCCTATTTCACACTTCCTGTAACCCAGTATCCGCAGGTCGTTCCTCCCACCGTTGTGGTAAGCGCCAGCTATCCTGGTGCCACTCCAGATGTCATAGCCAAGACCGTGGCAACACCGCTCGAACAAGAGATAAACGGCGTCGAAAACATGCTCTACATGTCGTCTCAATCCACTAGAGACGGTAGGATGCAACTCACAATCACATTCAAGCTGGGTACGGATATCGATAAGGCTCAGGTCTTGGTTGAAAACAGGGTGGCCGTTGCCGAACCCAGATTGCCCGAAGAGGTAAGGCGTCTCGGGGTCACGGTCAGGAAAAGCTCTCCCGATCTGCTTATGGTGATTAATCTGATTTCACCTGACAACCGATACGATCAGCTTTATATCGGCAATTATGCCCTTATCAATGTGAGAGACGTCCTTGCCCGTCTGGACGGTGTAGGGGATATTATAGTATTTGGCCTGCGCGAATATAGCATGCGCATCTGGCTTGATCCCGAAAGCCTCTCCTCGCTCAACATGACTGCCGGTGACGTGGTACGGGCTCTAAGGGAGCAAAACGTGCAGGTTGCTTCAGGTGTAATCGGTCAGCCGCCTATACCGCGGGGAAACGCCCTCCAGGTTAATGTCAATACACTGGGCCGCCTAACGGATCCGGAGCAGTTCGGGGACATAGTGGTAAAAACGGGTGAAAATGGCCGGATAACGCGTTTAAAGGACGTGGCGCGGGTTGAACTAGGAGCACGTGATTACTCGTCTACTAGTTACCTCAACGGAAAACCAACGACGGCAATCGGAATCTTTCAACTACCCGGCTCCAATGCCCTTGCCACTTCTCAGGAAATACGCAAGACCATGGCCGAGCTCAGCAAGGAGTTTCCTCCTGGCTTGGAATACAGAATACTCTACGACCCCACCGTCTTTATACAGGAATCGGTTAATGCCGTAATGCATACGCTGTTTGAGGCGTTTATCTTGGTATTCATAGTGGTTCTTGTCTTTCTACAGGACTGGAGAGCCACACTACTCCCAATGATAGACGTTCCGGTGTCTATAATCGGCACGTTCGCCGTTATGTCGGCACTTGGGTTTTCACTAAATAACCTGTCTCTTTTCGGTCTGGTGCTTGCCATAGGAATAGTGGTAGACGATGCCATTGTCGTGGTCGAGAACATCATGCGCTGGATGTCCAAAGGGCTTCCGCCACGCGAGGCCACACTGAAAGCCATGGAGGAGATAACCGGTCCGGTTCTTGCTATAACCATCGTTCTCAGCGTCGTTTTCATCCCCACCGCCTTTATATCGGGTATAAGCGGTCAATTCTACCGCCAGTTCGCCCTCACAATCGCTATCTCGACTATCATTTCGGCCATTAATGCCCTTACTATGGCCCCTGCTAGGGCCGTACAGATCGTTAGACCCCATAATGAGGAACACCAATTGGAGAGACGCGAAGCGCTTCCCCGTTTGGGGATCGCTCTGATCTTTGGGTTCATTTCGTACTCGTTTTTGACTCTACCCCTATCATCCCTCCTCGGTCTATCCGTTCAGGCGCATGGTACGTATGGAGGCGCTGAAGGGTCTTCTGGCCCTATGGCGATCTGGACGCTCCGCATAACCGTCTTCGCCATAGGTGGTATTGTAGGATGGTTGCTTGGCCCCTCTACCAACCGGCTTCTAGGCGTCTTCTTCCATGGATTTAACTGGCTCTTCAAACGTACTACAAATAGGTACGGGCGGGCGGTTGGTTCTCTGCTCCGTATGAGCACAATAGCGCTTCTGGTCTACTGTGGGCTTATTGGTCTCACATACCTGGGATTCAAAAGGGTTCCAGTGGGATTCATACCACAGCAGGATCAGGGGTATCTAATCGTAAACGTCCAGCTCCCCGATGCCGCTTCCTTTGAGCGGACCGACTTGGTGATACATAAGGCCACCGATATCATTCTCCAATCGCCCGGAGTAGAGGGCGCGGTGGGTATTACCGGGTTCTCTGCGGCGACGAGATCAAACAACTCAAACGCCGGCGCGATATTCGTTATATTGAAGCCCTTCGCTGAGCGAGCAAAGCACGGCCCAAGTGCAAATGAGATCGCAATGAATCTCCATATGAAGCTATCGGAAATACAAGAGGCTATTATTTTGACTATCCCCCCACCCCCTGTTCGGGGGCTCGGAACGTCTGGTGGATTTACCATGGAGGTTCAGGACCGCTCTGGAGCGGGTTTTTCAGCATTGCAATCGGCAACCGAGCAGTTGGTCGCTGCTGCAAACCAACAGCCGGGTCTTATGGGGGTTTTCACGACATTCCGTGCCAATACTCCTCAGCTTTATGCCGATATAGACCGAACTAAGGCAAAGAAACTCAATGTACCCCTCAGCAGTATCTTTGATACACTTCAGGTTTATCTGGGGTCTCTGTATGTAAACGATTTTAACATCTTCGGACGCACCTACCAAGTAACGGCGCAGGCAGAGGGTTCTTTTCGTGCTGAACCTGAGGATATACTGAGGCTTAAGACTCGGAGTGAAACCGGGGCTATGGTACCCATGGGATCACTCGTCAATGTGCGCTGGGCGACAGGGCCAGACCGTGTCGTTCGCTATAATATGTTCCCCTCGGCTGAGGTCTATGGGAGTGCTGCACCTGGGTTTAGCTCGGGCCAGGCGATCGCTATGATGGAGGAGCTGGCCCGGAAGATACTTCCTAGTGGGATGGGTTTTGAGTGGACCGATCTTGCCTATCAGCAGAAGGTGGCGGGTAATACGGCTATTTATATATTCCCCTTGTGCGTCCTTTTCGTATTCCTCGTGCTTTCCTCTCTATACGAAAGCTGGTCTTTACCCCTTGCCATCATACTCATAGTGCCTATGTGTCTCCTCTGTTCAATAGCTGGCTTGTGGATAAGCGGTATGGATAACAATATATTGACCCAAATCGGTTTCGTGGTGCTGGTCGGTTTAGCCTGTAAGAATTCGATCTTAATAGTGGAGTTTGCAAAGGACCAAGAGCAAGCTGGAAAAGACCGCTTTGCAGCGGCTATGGAAGCGGCACGTCTCAGACTCCGCCCCATCCTGATGACGTCCTTTGCCTTCATCTCTGGTGTCATACCCCTTGTTCTTGCCGAAGGGGCGGGTGCAGAGATGCGTCAGGCCCTGGGCACGGCGGTCTTTAGCGGGATGCTTGGGGTCACTTTCTTTGGACTTTTCTTAACGCCCGTATTCTATGTTGTCATTCGTGGGCTTGTCGGGCGTAAGAGCAAAAAGCCCATTCATCACGGATTAAAGGAAGACGGTTATGATAAGGGTATCTGAAAATCAAAGGGTCGGGGAAAAGGTGATTTCTCTTAATTTGGGTGGCGATAGTGGTATGTTAACTGTACTTATCACTCGTCTAAAGGGGCCTTTTCTACACTCATTGGGGAAGGGAATCCGTTTAGACCTTATTAAGACGGCTATCTCTTTCCTACCGCTGTTGGGACTCATCGTGCTAACCGCCTGCATGGTTGGGTCGGATTATAAAGAACCGAAGACTCAGGTGCCGGATACGTTTGCCAATCAAGCCCAGCAGGATCTGTCCGCAGACGGTATAGAGATCGCGTGGTGGACCGGTTTTAATGACGAGAATCTCGATCGTTTAATACGGCTTGCACTTTTGGGAAACTACGATCTTCGTATTGCAACGGCTAGGCTCCGCGAGGCCCGCGCACTAAGGAAGGAAGCCGGATTCGATCGGTATCCTACAGTAACCTCGCAGGCCTCATATACGAGAGAGCGATTGAGTGAGAAGGTACAGCCCGGCTCCATGAGCGGTGACAACGACTTTGATCTCTACGACGCCGGATTTGACTCTTTTTGGGAACTCGATTTCTTTGGGCGTGTACGCCGTAACGTAGAGGCCTTTTCAGCCGAAGTAGGGGCCGCCGAGGCAGCCCGTCGCGATGTTATAGTGAGCTTACTGGCCGAGGTCGCAAGGAACTATTTTGAACTCCGCGGGGCACAACACCGGCTCTATGTGGCGCGCCAAAACGCCGAAAATCAGCGTCAAACCTTGAAACTCACTATTGCCCTACTGGAAAGTGGCCGGGGCACCGAGTTGGACACCTCTAGAGCCGAGGCTCAGTTGAATTCCACACTCGCCACGATTCCTCCTCTGGAGACCGCTATTAAACAGGCGATATACAGGTTAAGTGTTCTCATCGGAGAGCAACCAACCGCCCTGGAATCGGAATTGTCAAAACCTCTACCTCTTCCCAGCCTACCGAAGCTCATAAAGGTAGGAAAGCCGGAGGATCTGCTAAGACGCCGTCCCGACATCCGAGTAGCAGAACGGAACCTTGCCGCCGCAACGGCCCGCATTGGAGTGGCTACGGCAGATCTATTCCCACGCATTACATTTATCGGTAGTATAGCACTGGAGGCCGATTCCCTATCTGGCCTGGGCGATATCGGGAGTGCTACCTTCTTCTCCTTCGGTCCACGGATCTTCTGGGCGGCATTCGACTTGGGGCGCGTGCGGGCACAGATAAAGGCCGCCGATGCACGTGCTGAGGCGGCTCTGGCCCAATACGAGCAGATCGTTTTGACTGCACTCGAAGAGGTGGAGAACGCGCTGGTGGATTTCGGCAACCAGCAGAGGCGTTTTGAGTCACTCCGCGTTTCTGCCCAGGCGAGTGAGAAGGCCGTAAACCTGGCCCGACTCCGATATCAGTATGGGGTAGCTGATTTTCTCACGGTGCTCGATGCTGAACGGACCCTTTTACAGGCCCAGGACCAACTCGCACAGGGCGAAACTGCCACGGCCACCTCCCTCGTTGCCGTCTATAAAGCGCTTGGCGGAGGATGGGAGGTAGAGGGAGGGTATAGATACGAAAACGAACTGAGTGATAGAACGGAGTAAGTGAGATATAATATTGGGTGAATGGCCCCTCGATAGGTAAAATACAACGAGGATGACCGTTCCTGTGCGGTATGGTGCTTCCACAAGGTGATTAAAGACCGACTGACAAAGAACCCGATGCGGGTTAGTGAAACGAGTGAGGAGGATCTAATGAAGGTAGGATTCATAGGACTCGGCAACATGGGACGAGCCATGGCGCGTAACATCGCTCGGGCGGGGCATGAGCTAACGGTTTATAACCGCACACGAAGCCGCGCTGAGGAATTACGTCAGGACGGCGCACATGTGGCCGATTCCCCTTACGATACCGCACTCAATGCCGATGTGGTTATAACCATGCTCGCAAACGACGAGGCGGTTGAGGAGATCGTCTTTGGAGGCGGTGGAACCCAAGGTGAAGGGATGCGGGGTGTTATCCATGGCCTAAGGCAAGGTGCTTTGCATGTCTCTATGAGTACGATAAGCGTGTCTCTCTCCAAGCGGTTGGCGGATGCCCACTTAAGGGCAGGGCAATCCTATATTGCAGCCCCTGTCTTTGGCCGTCCTGAAGCTGCAGTGGCAGCGAAGCTATGGGTGATGGTCTCAGGGCCACAGGAAGAGATAAGGAGGTGTCGTCCACTACTGGATTCAATGGGTCAGGGGGTGTTTACCGTAGGTGAGGAGCCTTGGCTTGCTAACGTCGTCAAGCTCGCTGGCAACTTTATCGTTGCCTCGATGCTGGAGGCGCTTGGTGAGGCTCTTACACTGGTTCGCAAGTCAGGCGTGGATGCAAATCGGTTTCTTGAGATTATAAACGCACTATTCCAGTCGCCTGTCTATAAAAACTATGGCTCGATTATGGTCGAGGAGCGTTACGAACCAGCCGGATTCAAGACCAAGCTTGGTTTTAAGGACATGCGCCTTGTTATTGAGGCCGCCGAGGATACCGCTACCCCTATGCCGCTTGCGAGTCTCATTCGGGATCACCTTTTATCGGCAATCGCCCGTGGTCGAGGTGATATCGACTGGGCTGGGCTTGCAAGGGTTATTGCCGAAAATGCGGGTTTAAGATAAAAGTTTAACGGTAAAGATCTTCAATGAAGAATGTATGAAGAAAGGAGGGAGAGAATGATGAGGGCTTTTGAGATAAAACAACCATCGGGAATCGATGCCCTAGATCTGG
Source organism: uncultured Spirochaetia bacterium (assembly GCA_964636885.1). Classification (GTDB taxonomy): domain Bacteria; phylum Desulfobacterota_D; class UBA1144; order Nemesobacterales; family CSP1-2; genus CAZWVA01. Next base: position 67,318 of record CAZWVA010000003.1, on the reverse strand, counting down.
TAGAGCGACCAATTCCAAGCCCCGGATATGGACAGGTGCTGGTGAAGATTAGGGCCGTATCGCTAAACTACCGCGATTTGCTTGTGGTAAAAGGCGCCTATAGTCGTAATCTACCTCTGCCTCTCATTCCTTGTTCAGATGGGGCCGGTGAGGTCGTCGAGGTGGGAGACGGTGTAACACGGGTTAAGCCGGGAGACCGGGTTGCCGGTACCTTCTTCCAAACCTGGATATCGGGGGAGCTGGATGAGAACAAGGCAAGGTCGGCTCTTGGCGGAGCGATTGACGGGGTACTCGCAGAATATGTTTTATTCAATCAGGATGGATTGGTGAATGTCCCCGAACACCTGTCTCATGAGGAGGCGGCCACATTGCCCTGTGCAGCGGTTACCGCATGGAATGGGCTTATCACATCTGGTGGCCTGAAGACCGGAGATACTGTGCTGGTGATGGGTACGGGAGGGGTCTCCATATTTGCACTTCAGTTTGCTAGGATTTCTGGAGCAAGGGTGATCGTGACCTCTAGCAACGACGAAAAGCTAGAGCGAGTAAAACAACTAGGAGCATCGGACGGTATAAACTACAAATCCGTACCGGACTGGGATAAGAGGGTACTTGAGATAACCGGCAGGAGGGGTGTAGACCATGTAGTCGAAGTAGGGGGCGCCGGCACACTTACAAAGTCCCTTCGCGCCGTGCGTATGGGAGGACATATAAGCCTAATCGGCGTGCTCTCCGGTACCGGAGAGGCAAACCCATTACCCGCTATTATGAAAAACATACGTATACAGGGTATCTATGTGGGTTCTCGTGAGATGTTTGAAGCGATGAACCGTGCCATTTCCCTACATCAACTCCACCCTGTAATAGATCGTGTGTTTCCGTTTGAAGAGACCCGGGAGGCATTCCGGTACATGGAAAGCGGCGCGCACTTTGGCAAGGTAGTCATACGACTCTGATATAATAAGAGTAGCTCAACCAAGGATTTAAGGAGGGACCATGAAAAGCCTCGGCGGTCTGGAAGGGTGACCTCAAGAGCGGCTGAGATTTCCGCACTCTGTAAACATGGAGAAAATGCTAGGTGGGGTCTATTCCATAGAGCAATGCTCAAGCCCATGCCCTTCTTTTCCTAAACGGGGAATTAAGATCGTTTTGGTTGAACCCATTTATATGGTTTTCTATCTTAATGTATAACACAAAATAAAGAGAGAAAGAATCATGGGTTCATTCGAAGGAAAGGCGGCGCTGGTTACAGGTGGAACTTCGGGAATAGGCGGGGTAACGGCTTAACATCGTGATTGAAAGACAAATTCCTAAAAGTTCGGTAAACTTTAGACGATTCTATGACCGGGGAGGTAATTCGTGAGTAAATTTATAATCGCCATAGCGGTGGCTCTAGGATTGACTTTTGGGACAATTTCGTTTTCTGCCTTGAACGGAATAACCAAGGATGCGGTGGCTTGTCAGGACAAAGGATCGTCCAAGGATAAGGGCGAGGATAAGGGTCAAGAAGCATGACCGATGCTGACCGTTACATTTTAGGAGTTTGAAGCTCTAGTCAGATTTTGGCTCTAAATCTATAAACTAGCATCATTCCGAGGGAGTAAAGCAGCTGAAGAAGCTCACTTGGTGAGCCTCCTCGTAAGCTCTACTGAGAGCTTCCAGGAATCTATAATGAGTGTTCCAAAAGCTCAGCATGATGAGCCATTTGGGCGATCATGTGGTCTAGAATATCAACATGGAAAAGTTACTAGAGCTATTCGGCTTGGATAAGGATTTTACTAAAGAAGAGTTGGAGCAGGCCTATAGGGATTTGGTGCAGGTATGGCATCCAGACAGATATTCGTACAATCCAAGGCTCCGGAAGAAGACGGAGGAGAAGCTAAAGGAGATAAATAACGCCTACCAGATTCTACTGACGGCACTTGCCGAATCACGCACCGTGTCGGCAGAAGGAACCTCTCCGGCTCATATAGGGGGTAAGGCTTATAATAAGCATAAGGAGCGGAGGCCGGTTATCGAGAACACCATACATACGAATAGATCGACCTTCGTCTCCCTTCTAAGCGTCTTTCACCCCACAGACTTCTCTAAGGCTAGCGAGGTTGCCTTTTGTCATGCGCTCAAACTCTCGGTTATTACCGGAGCGAAGCTTAGCATTTTGCATGTGACCCAGAATAGAGAAGACGTCCGCTTCCTGGAATTCCCAGAGGTGAGGCATACGCTCGAACGATGGCGAGTATTGCCCAAGGGGAGTTCAAGAGAGGATGTCATAGAGAAGGCCGGTATTTTAGTCGAAAAGATAATTAAGGTAGAAGAAGACACCGTATCTTCCATCCTCCATTTTCTCCAGCAGAATCCAACCGACCTTATCGTGCTCGCTACACATAGGTCCAGGGAACCAATCGGCTGGCTCAAAAGATCGGTAGCCATACCCATTGCAATAGGATCTGGGGAAATGACTTTGTTTATTCCAGAGGGGATCGAGGGATTCGTATCATATCGGGATGGCGGTGTTAGTTTGAGAAGGGTGTTGGTACCGATTGACAGCCATCCTAACCCACAGCTTGCGGTTAACGCGGCTTCCGCCATTGCCAGTGCATTTGGCAGTAGGAACTGCCTCTTTTTTCTCATATACATAGGAGAGCCTGAGCATATGCCTGTGGTTAATACCCCCAAAAGGGAGGGTTGGCGGTGGGAGAGAATCGTACGCCAAGGCGATGTGGTAAAAGGGATCCTTAATCTGGAGAGGGAGTGCTCCGCGGATCTCATAGTTATGACTACACATGGCCATGAAGGATTTCTGGATGCGCTTCGAGGAAGTACTACAGAGCGGGTTCTACGAGGCGCCGGGTGTCCGCTTCTTGTTATTCCCGCTCTTAGAAGATAGTAGGAAGCCTCGTCTTTAATCTGAGTAAAGATATTACGTCCTTTAACCCTGATTTTAGACCGCTTCCTACTTTCTTTCCACACTGCTTTTATATTCTTTAAAGTCCATACCCTATTATGTCTAAACCGTTCAGGATCATTATAGCCAAGAGAAGCGAATATTTGACTTTTGTATCGAGCCATACTAAATTATTCACTTGGTGCGGGCGTAACTCAGTTGGTAGAGTGCAAGCTTCCCAAGCTTGAGGTCGCGGGTTCGAGTCCCGTCGCCCGCTCCATAGAATAGAGGTCTTAGTCCTACTTTTTCTGATCGGGTTTGTTGTTCTGATTCTCGATGAGGTACCTAACAACCGAGCGTACGAACTTGCTCCTCTCCGCTTCTCCCAGAACCCCCTTTAGATTATCGTAGACAGTTGGATCATTTATAAGCGCTCCGAGTGTTCCCTCCCCACCCTCTAGTTTTTCGGAGATCCTTTTAAAGTTCGATACGGTTTCCCTTAATTCGGGGAGTATTCCCCCTTCCCTACTGATCTCCTCGGTTAAGGAATCTATATCGGTGACCAACTCGCTCAATTTTTTGGTCAACCCTTCGTCATAAATCAAAGCATTTATGATCCCCCTCTCTCTCTTTATATCCTTAAGCAGGGAGTTCAAATTATTAATAGCCTCATCAAATTCACCAAGCGTATCCTCAAAATCCCTTCCCGATTTATCCTCCCTTCCATAGATCAGGGCGTGGAGAACGCCTTTTTGAGTCTCGATAGCCTCTAAGCTTTTCCTTATCGAAGCGATAATTCTGGATATGTTTTCGATGTTTTCCTTCTTACCAAAGGCCTTTACGATTTCATCTAGGCTCTTTGAAATGCTTATTATGTTGTCTATAAGTTCCTCGGATTGACCAAGGAGTTTTTCAAACTCTGGAGGGGTATAACTGCTTATCTGTAAGACACGGGGGATCTCCTTAGGCGGTTCCTTCGATCCTCTCAGTATCTCTATGTATTTATCACCGAGTAGCCCCTGGGTTCTTATCGTTGCCACGGCATCGGGTCCTATCCTTTTTACACCATCCGCGCTTACCTCCATAACCACAACTATGAAGTCCTTCTTCGGATCTTCGGGAAATCGAATCTCTTTAACACTCCCTATATTCAACCCCGAAAGCCTGACAGGAGCCCCTTCGGCAAGTCCAGCGACGTTTGTAAAAGAGGTCTGAACCTCATACCTCTTTCTCAAAAAAAACCCCTCTCCCCCAAGGACAAAAACAAAGGCCATAAAGACGGCAAGCGAGATTAAAACGAATAGTCCCACCTTGAGATTTAATCCTCTCCCACCCATATTAAACCCACTTACGCCCTTGACCTAACACGGTTTCCATTCAATGTATAAAGGTGAAATACATAGGCGATTCACAAAGATTATACGTAAGAATTGACAATTTCTCAAAAGCCATGTTAATTTTCATTATCAGCTATCCGAGGAGCGATTAAGATGAGAAAAGCAGAAAGGGCTCTTATAAGTGTATCGAAAAAGGACGGAATAGGCAACCTTGCAAATGAGCTTAAAGAATTCGGCATCGAGATACTCTCCACCGGTGGCACTGCAAAGCTGATTAGAGATGCGGGGGTTCCGGTAACTGAGATCTCAGACTATACCCAACTTCCCGAACTCTTAAGCGGCAGGGTAAAAACACTGCATCCCAAGATCCATGCGGGAATCCTAGCGGTACGCGATAACGAGGCCCATCTTAGAGACATGGAAGATCACGGGATTAAACCCATAGACATAGTGGTCGTAAACCTTTACCCTTTTGAAGAGGTGATCAAAAAGGAAGGGGTGGATTTAGAGGAGGTGATTGAAAATATAGATATCGGTGGGCCTACCCTTCTACGTGCCGCTGCCAAAAACTATAGATACATAACGGTTGTGGCATTTCCAGAAGACTATAAGACGGTGATAAACGAATTAAAGAGGAATAACGGTTCCATTCCGGTTGAGGTAAATTTCAATCTGGCCGTAAAAGCCTTCTCCTACGTATCACGTTACGACGCAGCGATATCGAACTTCCTGGGCTCCTTAGAGGGGAACGGTCGAAAAACGAAATTCCCGGCAAGCCTAACCCTCCATTTTGAAAAACAGATGAAGCTCAGATACGGTGAAAACCCACATCAAGAGGGGGCCTTTTACGTTCAGCCGGGGGTGGAAGAGGCCTGTATATCGAACTCCATTCAGATTCAGGGAAAGGAACTCTCCCTTAACAACATATACGATGCGGATGCGGCACTCGAAACGGTAAAGGAATTCTCGGAAACCGCCTGTGTCATAGTAAAGCATAATAACCCCTGCGGGGTTGCAACCGGGGAAACCCCTCTTGAGGCCTTCCTTAAAGCAAAGGAATGTGACCCTGAGAGCGCGTTTGGAGGAATCGTCGCCTTTAACAGGGAGGTAGACGAAAGCACAGCCTCGGAGCTCGCTGCAATGTTTCTTGAAGTGGTGATTGCCCCTGCCTATACGGAAAAGGCCATTTACCTGCTCTCTACCAAATCCAACCTAAGGGTGATGAAAACCCCGCCGCTAACAAGACAAAAGGGCGGACTCGATCTCAAGAAGGTAGTGGGCGGTGCCCTTATTCAGGATAGGGACGTTAGATCCGACGAGGACTTTAACGACCTTAGGGTTGTAACCAAACGCCAGCCCACGGATGAAGAGATAGAGGCACTTAAATTCGCATGGAAGGTCTGCAAGAACGTAAAATCAAACGCCATAGTGATAGCAAGAAAGGGACAGACGATCGGAATCGGCGCGGGACAGATGAGTCGGGTAGATTCGGTTAAGATCGCCGCCATGAAAGCGAGGATTCCGACAAAGGGAGCCGTCCTTGCATCAGATGCCTTCTTCCCTTTCCGCGACGGCATTGACGAAGCCGCAAAGTCGGGAATCATCGCCATAGTCCAACCCGGCGGCTCCATAAGGGACAAAGAAACCATAGCCGCCGCGGATGAACACGGTATGGCGATGATATTTACAGGGGTAAGACACTTTAGACATTGATTTTTTTGGCAACACGAATTACAGAGAGGCTCGTCATCGAATCGTTAAAATATAACGGTCTCGTCCCAGGAGTTCCAACCTTTATCTTTGAGGATTTTCCCATCCATGGCGTTCAATCGCTCGAATCGCTAAGAAGGATTATAGACAGGGTGTTAAAGAGAAGTTAAGGTCGTTGCCCAATTAGTTCACCCTACAATGGGCAATCGCAAGGATTAACCTACTATATGGATAAAAACTATACAATTAACTGGTGTTACGGTTATTTGGTGCGTTTGGGAAACGCACCCTACGTGTTCTATTTCTATGGACTTGTTCTCCGAACGAGCCATTATAACTACCTGATTCGTGTATAACATAAGGAACTGGCAGTAAAGGAACCGTCATAAAAATAAAAGAAGCGGGGAATCCCATCCAGATCCCCGCTTCATTCTTTTATCTATATAATTTACTTACTTAAAGAACTGATCTATGTAGATCAAAAGCCTTGCCTGAACCCCCCAGGCCACGTCCTCTGCATCAAAGTCACTCGGTACGAAGTTACCCCCTTGCACCGCGGCGTTGACATTCGTAGCAGCCTGCTGCTCTATAAGGTCCTTTAAACCGTCGCCAGCGATCACGAGGCTCCCTATAAGGTCAAGATTGACACCGGGAACGACGTTAACCGTAAACGTTCCTTCCACCTCGGTTCCCATGTACCTGTCTACATCCTGGGTACCCGGGCCAAGTGGGGCGCTTGTTTCCTCGTTCCAAGCAACCAGGACCTGAGGTGTGAATGAAAGGTTGTCAAGAAGCTTTACCGTTCCCCAAAGCCTTGCATAGAAGGCGTTTATTACACTACCCTCTATCTGATATATAGTCGGGATCATGTGCTTAAAGAGAAGGTTATCGGCGTTATAGGCGGGGTTAAAGACTATGACGTTTCCTGTAAAATCAGGATCATTGCCATCATCACCACCTGCCCAGCCAAACTCGGCCGAGATGTTCTTCACTGGGAATCCAGGATAGTACTCGGCGCGGACGGCCCAGAGAAGGTTATGAGCGGTGATATCTAAATCGCCGGCACCAGTTCCGCTTATCTTTCCAACGCCTCCCTGTACCTCGCCGACGAGTCTCAGCATATCGCTCTTCCAGTCAATGAGACCCGCATAGAGGTTAAACCAGTCTACGTTTAGGTCAGTACCAAGGAAATTGGTCTGATGGATATACGGGAAGTCATAGGCTCCTATAGTTAGGTTGCCACCAAACACGTTGGGATGGTTATAAACGATAGCGGCTGCGCCACCATCCCATCCATCCCCGTTTCCGGTTATTAGGGTGTTACCTTGGGTAAACCTATCGGTAACAAACACGAATGTGAAGGTTCCACCACCAATAGGCCAGGATTTAAGATAAAGGAACCTGTCTAGAACAAAACCGAGATCGGATAGCGGGTCCCAACCGCCGTTTGCCAGGATTCCAAGACCCCAGTCAAATGGCTGGCGCCCTATTCTTACAAATCCCAAATTAGCCGGGAGAACGATGTCGGCATGGAGCATACGGACATTAAAGAACTGGACCTCGTCGTCTACTCCGAAGGATTCACCTATACCCCTGTCAATCGCATTCGCTCCTATAAGGAGTGCCCCACGGAACCTGTCACCGGTGGTTAAAGAGGAATTTACCAGTGTGCTACGGCCCCCTAAAAGGGCGGAGGTCGCGCCACCCCAAATCATGTTGTCAACAACGTCTACCTGCGCCCTAATCGTTACGGCGTCGCTAAGGACCAACTGAGGGGTTAAACGAAGCCTCGTATCAACAAAAAAGATATTGTCATCCGCATCATTAAACCCCAGTAGCCTAGCCTGGTCGTCGCTTATAGAGCTGATAAAGGTCGCATCCTTAATAAAACGGGCTCGGGTACGCATATAGCTTGGAAAGCCACCCAGAGAAAGCTCTACTGCATAAGACGGAATGGCCATGAAGATAGCCACTAGGAATAGCAAAAGCCATTTGGCCTTACTCATCTCTCCTTACCTCCTTTTGATTTTTAAGGTCTGACCTTACTTTATATAAATTATAAATCTTTGTCAAGGGGTTTTTTTGTAACTTTTTTCTCTGCAGGTATAGCTCTTAAGCCGCATAAAATCGGCCAGTATTCTAAACCGTTTTTGAGTATTGCCCATGGATTAAGACGGCAAAATCCGGTTTCCCGATTAAAGGATTTTTAACCCTTACCACTTTCTAACGCAATCTTAACCCTTTCTTAATACCCGCTTAATAAACCCGCCTTAGAATGTCATACAGAATGAAGATCCTGATACTTTCAGACATACATGCAAACTGGTATGCACTAGAGGCGATTTTGGCAAAAGAAACCTACGATTCCCTTATATTCCTTGGCGATGCGGTGGACTTCGGCCCCAATCCCAGGGAATGCATCAGGTTCCTTATGAGGTCCTATAAAGGTAGGTTCTGGGGGGTTAGGGGAGACCATGACCATGCGATGGCCTATGGTATCGGATGTCAGTGTTCCAGCGAACTAAGCAGGCTCTCAATAATCACCAGAGAATGGGGAGAGGGTCTCCTTGGAAGCGAAGAGGTTGGTTTTCTTAGACGGCTTCCCCTTGATAATAGCTTCACCCTTGATGGCCTAACCTTCCACTTGGCACACGGATCACAGGGACATACGTACGGATATTTAAGCCTGGATGATACAGCGGGATTCGAGTTCGAGAACAAATACGACTTTATACTGGTTGGCCACTCCCATAAACCCTTCATAAGATACCTGGGTAGAACAACCGCCCTAAACCCGGGTTCGGTTGGACAACCGAGGGATTTTAATCCGAGGGCTTCTTATGCCGTGATTGAAGACGGGGTGGCGACTATAAAGAGGGTTAAATACGATATCGAAAAGACGGTTAAGGGTTTAGAAAAAAGCACATTACCGAAAGACGTTATAGGAAGGCTCGTATCCATACTGGTAGTGGGTGGAGTAATGGACGGAAGACAACCCCATAAGACGAACTGATAGCCCTTTTACTCACCTTAAGTCAAACCAAAAAGACCAAATCCCTCTAAGCCAAAGAGCCGTCCTCTCCACAATAGTAAGCTTAAAGGTAGGATCCCTTTATACCCTCTCCCCTAGGTCAGTCTTAAATAAAAGGCCCGGCATAGTTGGGTCTATGCCGGGCCTGAGGCCAAGGAGAAGGGATGAGAAGGTCAGAAATAGACCTGGAACTGGGTTCTCAATACGTTTTCATCTATATCCTGGCTATCCGTAAATTCGTTTCGTATGAATGAATAGCTTAGTTGTATCTTATACTTATGGTTTTTTGACAGGTAGAAGTTGAGTCCGGGTGTGAGCTCCCATTTGGTATCCCTTCCTTCCACATCGGTATCGTACCAGATCTGGGCGTATCTGGCAGCGACCTCGATGAATTGGGGAAGAAGAAAAACACCGGCCTGTGCCCTTACACCATAGTCATTGGCCTTAGGAAGGCCCGACTCATCTGGAGATATACGTCTATAATCGAATTCCCCCTCCATGCTAAAAACAGAGTACTTGAAATTAATATCGGCAGAGGCCGAAAAAACATCCGCATCCACTGTTCCAATCTCAGCGAATCTGTCATCTATATTGTTGTCCGGGGTTTTTCTATCGATACGGAGCCCGGGGATCCCTAATGCAGAAACACCGATAGCGATGAGCGGTTTGTCCTCACCAAAATTGGGCTCGATCTTGTAATCCCCACCCGCGGGGAAAGAGGAATTAGCGTATTTCAACTCCCCACAACAGGGGGTGAACATTATCCTGCCCGCATACAGCAGATTAGAATCAACGCTCCTACCGTTTCTTCCATCACCGTTAAATACCCCCGCACCATAGGTGATGTAATTCCCCAGTACCCCGTAAATCGCGGCTCCCCTATCACGGGCGAAACTAAACTCCTCGTTTACGATCGACCTCTCCACAAGCTGTAGTTCAGAGGACGAGGTTAACTCCTCCCTATTGAAGGGAACCTTAAATTGACCCGGTCTTGGAACGAACATGGTATTGTACGCAAAGTCAAAATAGGCATCCCTTAGCGTAAAACTCCCATCGTTGTCTGCACTCGCTTGAATGTAATAGAGTAACCAGGGTGTAAAGACGTTACCGTCAAAATAAAGCCTAAACCTCCTTATGTTAAAATCGGTTTCCGTATTTTCCTCATCGGCGTCACTAATAGAGAACTGGACCTGGGTTCGCAGCCTAGTCCTTAGTGAAAAGAGTCCATCCTTGGACTTAATAGTGAAACCGTCTCCGGGTTTCTTATACCCTATCTCGACCTTCTTCCACCAGGCATCCTTTTCTTCCTCCTCCTTCTTGGCGGCTAGCTCCTCTATCCTCTTCTGGTCAGCGTCCTTTTGGGCCTCCAACTCCTCGATCTTCTTACGGAGCTCCTCTATTTGCCACTGGTTCTGCTTCTGGATTTCCTCCATCTGTCTTTTTAGGGCTTCTATCTGAGTGCTCCGGGATTGTGCCTGAGAGTTCACTCCCAGAAGAGGTGGGATGAGCAGTCCGACAATCACCGCTCGTATAATGGGTTTCATCACTTCACCCTCCTTAATTTTGGATTTGGAGGAAATGATATAGGGGGGAAATTAATTCCGTATGAAAGAAATGTTAAGGTTTAATTAAGGATATAGGGGTTCTATTGCAACAAAATAGCCAGAATCTATAATATATTCTAAAACCAAACATAGCGGGTACGGTATGATTGATAGTGTAATAGCCGTAGTGGACGATGAAGAAGACATAGTGGAACTCGTAAGCCACCACTTAAAGAGGGAGGGTTTTAAGGTAAAAGAGTTTTATAACGGCAGGGACTTTCTCTCGTATATAGAATCCGTAACGCCCGACCTTACCATTCTTGACATAATGCTTCCCGGAATAGACGGGCTCGAGATATGCAGGATCCTAAAAAGCAGAAGTCGTACGGCATCGATGCCGATAATCATGCTTACCGCAAAGGCTACAGAAGCGGACGTCGTGGTCGGACTCGAACTCGGGGCAGACGACTACATGGTAAAGCCCTTTAGTCCTAGGGAACTCGTAGCTAGGGTAAAAACCATCCTGAGAAGGGTAGCCACAAGAGAAGACGAAAAAAGGCCCTTAAAGCTCGGCCCCCTTTCAATTGACACCGAGAAATTCGAGGCCTCGGTTGACGGGAAGAAGGTAGAGCTTACAACAACGGAATTCAAGATACTCGAGGTGCTTGCAGAGGGAAGGGGAAGGGTATTTACAAGGGACCAACTCCTTAAGAAGAAAAGGCTCTGGGGAGATGACAAGCTGGTTTATGATAGAACCATTGACGTCCATATAAAAAACCTAAGGGAGAAACTCGGCAAGGCCGGGGACCTGATAAAAACGATACGGGGAATAGGTTACAAGTTAGAGATTTGAGAGTATTCTGGAGACAGTTTCTTTCCGGTTTTTTAATTGTATCCTTCGTTCTAATCCTATTCATTACGTTCACAATCGTCGAACTAAAAAACCACGATAGATCACTCACAAAAGAGAGGCTACTTACCACGGCCAATCTGTTACAAGAGGTCCTTAAAACCGTTTCATGGGATAGAAGGGAAGAAATCGCCTCACTAACCTCTCGATTCGGTAAAAAGGCAGGTGTGAGGATTACGGTAATTGACAGGAAGGGAACCGTAGTTGGTGACTCGGAAAAAGACCCCGAGGAAATGGAGAACCATGCAGGTAGACCTGAGGTAAAAGACGCGGTTTCTAAAGGAATCGGAGAAAGCACGCGCTATAGCACGACTCTTAAAAGGGATATGCTTTACGTTGCGGTTCCCATAAGAGACGAAAGAGGAGAAACCAAAGCCGTAGTTCGCACGGCCCTTCCGCTTAGTTCGGTCGAAGAGGAACTCCTTTCAATAAGGTTACAAGTGATATACCTCGGTTTAATCCTTATGCTTTTTGCGCTTCTCCTCTCCCTTGTTTCCTCTAAGACGTTTACAAGATCGCTTGAAAAGGCCATCCGCCTATCCGAAGAGATCGCAAGTGGGAATTTCAATGTAAGTATCCCAATCTCGGATAAGAAGGGGGAGATCGGAAAGCTAAATCTCGCCCTAAGCAAGATGGTCGAGAGACTGGGGGAGCTATTCAAGCGGGTTTCTATTGAGAAGAGCCAGCTTGAAGCCGTTCTAATAGCTATGAGCGAAGGGGTAATGGTCGTAGCAGATGATGGCAATGTCATCCTCATGAACCACGCCCTAAAAGACATGATTGGGATAAAGGGTTCCCACGTCGGAAGACCGTATTGGGAGGTCTTAAGAAATAGAGAGATAATAGGGTTAATAGAAAGAGTGACGAAAAACCGGGTAGCCGAGAAAAGGGAGGTTTCCCTCTTCTATCCTACCGAGAAACGCTACCTTGTAAGCGGCATCCCGCTGGATTCCAAAGAGACGATACTCGTGATGTTTGACATCACAGAGTTTAAAAGACTGGAACAGATAAAGGCCGATATAGTTGCAAACGTTTCACATGAGCTAAGAACCCCGCTTACGGCGGTAAAGGGCTATGTTGAAACGCTGGAAGAAGGAGCGTATGAAAACCCGGAGGAAAGAAGGCATTTTCTCAGTATAATAAGAAGGCACACCGATAGACTCATAAACATAGTGTCAGACCTCCTTTTATTATCCGAGATCGAAAGAAAAAGCACACAAAGGGGAGAAGATGCTAAAACCGTCTTCGAAGAGGTCGACCTTAAGGAAATCGTATACTCGTCCCTTGAACCATTAAGGAGCAGGATAGAAGAAAAGGACCTCCGGGTCTCTATAGATATAAATGAGAATCTGCCTCCTTTTAAGGGAGACGGTTTTCTCTTGGAACAGATGTTTATAAATCTCGTAGATAACGCCGTTAAATACACTCCGGAAGAAGGCGCCATAGGAATTCATATCACCCATGCCGATTCACACCTCAGGATTGAGGTCTTTGATACGGGGATCGGGATTCCAAAGGAGCACCTGCCCAGGATCTTTGAAAGGTTCTACAGGGTGGATAAAACACGCTCAAGGAAGATCGGCGGCACAGGACTGGGTCTTAGTATAGTAAAACACGTCGTAATAATGCACGGCGGGAAAATAGAGGTTGAAAGCGAGGTCGGAAAGGGAAGCCGCTTTATAATCACCCTCCCGGCTTAGATCCGAACGTAAGTCCCTTAAGTCAAAGGGGCGGCTTTGTTTTAGTTTTAGGTCTAAAGTTTTAATACGTTTTTCCAGGTTAATACTTTTCTTACCTAAATATAAGACATAAGTCGTATTGATTTTTGAGGTATAGTATCCTAGTTTAAAGAACTGATACCCTCTTATCACTTATCATCCTGTAAATGAGGTGCGGAAGCTTTAATGTGACGTTTCGGTAAGGGTCCCCAAATCACCCACCTAATCGGACTAAGAAAATCCAAAAGCGAGTTACAGAAAACCATAGACCCTTTAGGCCCTGAGGGTTCGGAAATTCCACCTAAATACAGAAAAAGCCGTTAGGATTAGACTATGAGCGTGGAGAGACACCCGCCTTACCGCCTTACGCTCTGTATGGTGAATTATAATGGGGAACGCTATCTCGAGGAATCACTTGGATCCGTTTTTACTCAAAAGGAAAGGTTTGAGGAGATCCTTCTAATCGATAACGCCTCTAATGACAGGGGTCTTGAAATCGTTAGGAACCGATTTCCCACCGTTAAGGTGATTCAACTAAGTAAGAACCTGGGACCCGCGGCGGCAAGGAATGCGGGATTTAAAGCCTCATCCTGCGACCTCATTCTCTTTATGGATAACGATATCAGTCTAGCCCCGGATTGCCCCGATAGACTCATAGAGGCGCTAAACGGTAATCCCAGGGCGGCTGTTGCCATGCCGCGTGTCCTATACACCAAGAACAGAGATATAATCCAGTACGACGGGGCAGATAGCCATTTCCTCGGACTCATGACCCTGCACAACGTAAACCGGCCCCTAAGCACGTCAACGGGGGAGATTAGAAAAATAGGCTCCCTGGTTACGGCCTGTTTTCTCATAGACAGGAAGAGATGGGGAAGAGGGGATCCCTTCGACGAGACGTTCTTTTTCAACTATGAGGATCACGACTTTGGTTTAAGAACCAGGACCCTAGGGCATGAGATCCTATCCGTACCCTCTGCTATTTGCTACCACAGGGAGGGAACAGAAGGGCTTTCCCTGAGAGAGGGGGGAGATCGCTCAAGGGTTCGTGTCTTCTGCCTGATCCGAAACAGATGGCAGCTTATTTTAAAAAACTACGAGTTTAAAACCCTCCTTCTCCTTTCTCCCGCTTTTTTTATTTACGAGGTCTTTCAGCTCATCGGTGTTATAGAGAAGGGATGGTTTCGCGAATGGCTAAGAGCCCTCTTATGGATAATACGGAATCCTCTTCTCATACTCCAAAAGCGCCGAATCGTACAGAAGGAGAGAAGGATCCGGGATCGTGAGATTCTAAGCGATGGCCCTATTCCCTTTACCGGTGACCTCACAAAGGGTCCCTTGGAAAGGATCGGGAAGGGCTGTTTGGATTTTCTTGTGACAACCTATTGGAGGCGAATCGAAAGGTTTATTTGATGCGTTTTTAGCCCTCTTCGTCCAAGCCCAAACGGGAAAAGAAAAGCGGTGAAACACATGGTGACACCGTCATGCGGTTTAAAGGAGGATAAACCCAGGTTAATGGACTGGCAAAAGGTAAAAAGGGATTTGGTTATGGCCTTCTCTTCTCATTTCTTCTACAAGGTCGTTGGGTACCTCGTCCTCATGATACTAACCCGCTACCTGACAAAAGAGGAGATGGGAGGGTTCTTTTTTGCGGCCGCTCTTGCCAATTTTTTCGTCTTGTTTACCGAGCTTGGCACAGACAGCCACGTTATAAGAGAAGTAGCAGGAAACCCCGAAAGGGCACGCCGGTGCTTTTCAGAGGTAATCTCACTGCGCATCCCACTCTTTGGTCTTTATTTCCTCGCCCTAAACGGATTTGCACTCATCTTTAAACCCGATCTCCTCCTCGTCATCTTCCTCACATCCCTCTACGTCTTTTTCGATGAACTCTACCAGGGCTTTGGAGCTCTATTCCTAGGACTTAAGCGGGTCGCATACAACGTAACCGCAGGCGTTAGCACAAGGCTCATATTAGTCGGATTGATTTTTATTACTGTCACATTAAAGAAGGGCCTGACCGAAGTACTGGCCTGTTACATCCTGGCCAATGCCCTCTTAGTCGTTATCGCCTTTGCCATATTCCGGCGAAAGATAGGGAGTCTAAAGTTCACTTGGGATACGGATTCTGCCCGCAATATACTCCGTGTATCGCTCCCCTTTTTTATACTAACGCTCATTGGACTTGTTTACTACAAGGTCGATTCGGTTATGCTTGGCTTTATGAAACCCTATTCTGTTGTGGCCACTTACGAAGCCGCTTACAAACTGCTCGAGGCCTCGCGGTTCATAGTAAGACCGATGACAATGGTCTTTTTCCCCATCTGCTCCGAGATGGCAGCCCGTCAAGACTGGTCTGGTATCCAAACGCTATTAAGAAAGATGCTACTCGTCATAGGAGCGATGGGTGGGGGTATGACTCTACTCGTCGTTACGACGGCAGGCTTTATCATACCAACCGTATTCGGTCCAAAATACAACGATTCCATAACCGTTCTTAGGATCCTTTACCTGAGCGTCCCACTGCTTTACGTATCAACCGTAGGCGGTCTACTCGCCAGGTCGATCTTTCTAGAGAGAAAGACCATAAAGATCATGCTTATATGCGCGATTACAAACATCGCCTTAAACCTCATGGTTATCCCGATTTGGAGTGCTTCGGGAGCGGCTTGTGCAACTGTGATCTCCGAGGTGATTCTGGCATTTTGGTTAATGAGATTAAACTTTCAGGAGCTTCGGATTCTCGGCTCAAAGGAGCCGGTAAGCGTATTAAGTAAGGGGTTGGATCATGTCGGATGAGGTTCTCTACTTCGATTTTCATGGGATCCTTCTAAGAGTCGTATCGAACGATAAAAAGAGCGCTTCATTTATAGAAAGCGATTTCTCTTACTTTCGTGTTCACCCCTCTCAAGAAAAGGGAAAGCCACAGGTTAATGTCTCTGTTTTTTTGAGAGAGCCACCTTATGAAAGGATCCCGGAGGGCACTCCCGCAATCTATCACACAAAAGACGCCGTGGTATATAAGAACGGGGATACAAGGTATTTCGATTCCTTCGGAAAGGCCCTTGTGATTTACAATCACAGTAATGATTCAGCGGAGATCTACAGTACAGATCGCGACCTTTTATACGAAAAGAGTTATCTAATGATCATGAGCCGTATGGGCGAACTTCTCGATCGGAAAAGGCTCCACAGGATCCATGCAATGGGAGTTGTCTATGGGAAGAAAGCCGTTCTTTGTCTACTCCCCATGGGAGGGGGAAAAACGACCCTAACCCTCTCTCTTCTTGAGAATAAGGCCTTTTCACTCCTTTCGGAGGAGGTTCCGCTCGTCTCCTCAAAGGGGCTTCTCTATCCGTTTCCCATTCGAATGGGGGTTGCAGAGGGAACTCCCCTCGAAATACCAGGAGAATTCCTAAAGCCGTTTAAGCGAACGCACTATCAATCCAAGACCCTTATCGATGTCCAATACTTTAAGGATCAGATCTCCGGTGTCGCCGAGCCGGGCTTTGTGTTTGTAGGGAAGCGGATCCATTCGAGGCAACCCCGGATTATAAAGACCTCATCCATTAAGGCCTTCTTGGCCCTTTTTCGCCTCTGTGTATTGGGAATCGGCGTGCCCCAACTCCTGGAATACCTCTTACGCTTCGATCTTTTTGACATAGTAAGGCAGATCCCGATCCTTTTTTCAAGGCTCCGTGCGTCCTTAACCCTGATCCAGCAAAGCGAAACCTACGAACTCCACTTGGGCTATGACCGTGCGGCTAATGCGGCACTCATAGCCGATTTTATTTCAAAAAAGATTAAAAACACGGATTCAGCCCTAAGCCGTAGAGATGAAGAGACACTTTAGAATCGCGATGGTAGCGGCCTGTCCCTTTCCCTATCCGAGGGGAACCCCTATAAGGATATTCAGAATGACAGAAGCCCTCTCACGCAGGGGACATGATGTCCACGTCATAACCTACCATCTGGGAAACGAGGTGAAAGAACCCGGTTTCAGAATTCACCGAATACCAGACGTAAAGACCTATAGAAAGTGCTCTCCGGGTCCAACGTATCAAAAGCTTATGGTTCTGGATCCGCTTTTGGCAATCAAGCTTTTTAAAGTCCTAAAGGCGTACGAGATCGACGTCATCCATGCCCATAACTACGAAGGGCTCTTCGTCTCCCTCTGCGTGCGAAGATTGACAAGACACCCCATCGTTTATGATGCGCATACGCTCCTTGAGTCAGAACTCCCTTTCTATGACGAACTCGGACTGCCGGAGAGGATAAAAAAAGGAATCAGTCAGCGTCTTGACCTCTGGCTCCCAAGGCTGGCGGATCACATTATAACCGTGACCGAGAGGATAAGGAATAAACTGATCAAGAATGCCGGTGTTACGCCAGAGAACACCACGGTTGTAACAAATGGCGTTGAATCCGAGCACTTTGATATTAAACCCGAAAACCACGAGACGTATAAAAAAGCGGAGAAGATACTCGTATTTACCGGCAACCTGGCTCCCTATCAGAGAATAGACCTGCTTCTTCAAGCCTTCGGCCGAGTCCTGAGCGAGAGAGGGGACGTTCGACTTCTCATCGTTTCGGATTCCCCTTTTAGTCCCTACGAACCACTGGCAAGTGCCCTCAAGATCAGGGAATACATCGATGTAGTAAAGTCCGAGTTTAATGACATTCCCAAACACCTAGCCCGTGCCGATGTTGCCCTGAATCCACGTACAGACTGCGATGGGATTCCTCAGAAACTCCTCAACTACATGGCGGCTAGAAAGCCGATCGTCTCCTTTGAGGGATCCGCAAAGAATATAAAACACGGAAAGACCGGATTGGTGGTTGAGAACGGGAACATCTCCGCTTTTGCAAAAGCCATACTCCAACTCCTTAATGATCCTATACTCGCCCAGAGAATAGGTGCCAATGCTAGGGATTACGTCGCCTCGGAATACACATGGGAAAAGACGGCAGAGAAGGTGGAATCGGTCTATGAATACACGCTTAGAGGAAAACCGAGATGAAAATGGTCTCCCTCAAGCTACTTATAAGGAGATTCGTTTTGGCAACCTCGTTTCCACCTTTTCTTCAGATATACCGGCTTTTTTATGGAATAGTGATCCATATGACGCTTCGTGTATTTAAGAGGTATCCGTTTATTAAATCGGTTTACCTGAGACGGGGAGGTGCAAAAGGAGAGATATTGCCCCTTATAAGCGATATAGACTTTGCTGTGATTGGAGAAAAAACAAACGAAGAAGATAAGAAAGAACTGTTTCGCGACTATAACACACTCGCAAAGATTACGACCCTTCTTGATCAAACACTCGAAGTCTATGATGAAGAGACGCTTTATAAGCACTACGAAACCAACGATTATTTTCAGTACCGCTTTATGGAGGGAAAAGAGACCTGGAAGCTCCTTTACGGAAAAGACTACCTAAAAGAGCTCCCGGCGCTTCCTGTTGAGAAGATGTATGGAGGTTTTTACACCGAGATCAAGGTATGGTGGTCGCTCTTTGCCTGGAGGCTATTCCAAGCTAGAAAATACGGAGAAGAAGCCTTAACTAGAAATAATATCTGCTACAAGGCCGTTAGTGAAATCCTAAAAATGAACCTGGCCCTGAACCAAAGCACTCTCACATTCGATAGAAGAGAGACCATCGAAAGATCCAAGGCGCTATTTAGCGGAAAAGATAGGGAATTTCTAGAGAAGCTAGAGAACATGGAAGAGAAACGCTTCCGTATTGACGACGTAGGCATCGTAGATGAGACTAAGGATTTTATCATCCTCTTCCTAGACCGCTTTTACGGGGAATTCCAGGACCACCCCTACTCTAGACCACTTAAGAACATAACCCAGATGGTTGACTGTCCAAAAGAAGAGCTCCTCTTAGGCGAGGAAGAAAACACGCATATCAAGCGGTTAGTCGGCTACGTGAAAGAGAGGTGGACACACTCCTACAGGGGAGCTTATCTGGTTTCGAGTTCCTACTTTAACCTTGACGAACTCTTGCTTATGATAGAGATAGACCCCAAAAGGGTCCCAACCGTCCATGAGATTACCGCGCTTAACCTCTTTCACCTAAACGCCCATGCCGGCCTGAGATCCCGAATCAGACTATTCCTTCTACTCCAAAACGCCGCCTTTGAGACTCACCCGGATGATCTAAAGAAAAGCTGGCAGTCGATACTCTCTCCACCCTGCAACCCGGATCTATTCGAACTGCTCGGTAGACCCGAATTTACCCTTGACGGAGGAGACTATAAGCCGAGCGTCGCCTCAGTCTGGACGCCCCTTGTCAAGCATTTCTTCCGGGAGGAAAGGACGCTCTTTTATGAACTGCTTGAAAACCCATCGATCTACAAACTGAATAGCCTAGATTTTCTTCGGGTCTTCTGGAAGACGGTACAACTCGTTCTCATGAACCGTTCCGTAGAAAGGGGCGAGATCTTCTACCCCCTTACCCTGCAGGCCGTTAAGCGGGCGTTGGTCAATTGGGGTATTCCCCTTCCCGATCAACTGAAGAACCTGAGCGACGCCTATAGGAACGAACTCGAAGGGAAAAGGATGGAGATTGCCAGACTCATACCACCTGCAATCCAATATCTAAAAGGGATTAACTTATGAGTGGCACAAAGCGACTAAAGACATCCGTAGTCATTGTTACCAAGGATCGTCCTGAGAACCTTAGAACCATGCTTCGTTCTTTGACCGTACAGTCACTCATGCCCGATGAGGTGATCGTTGTTAATAACAATTCGACAAAGAGCTATGAACCCGTTTTCGATGAATTCAGGAAACTCCTACCTCTTAGGACTGTCGTGGAAACGACCCCCGGTATCCCCGCAGCGCGTAACCGTGGGATTCAAGAGGCAAGTGGAGATATAATCCTCTTTACAGACGATGACTGCGAAGCAGACCCCCGCTGGGTGGAAAACATGGTAAATCCCTTTTATTATAATCCCCATATAGGGGCCGTAGGTGGTGAGATCCTTTCATCGGAAAGAACCGGAAGCCTGGTCGAGGAATTCTGCGTCTCCGAAACACTCATGCGAATGGGACGCCTTGAGGAGGAGAACAATTGATAATCGATATAACAAAGAGTGGCTATCAGAAGGGATACCTTCCGAAGGAGGGTATAGGGGTTTTTCATCCCTTTTTTGCAACCGCCAACGCCGCATTCCGAAGGGAGGCCCTTCTAAAGACGGGAGGATTCGATCCCAAATGCAGTACCGGAGAGGACATAGACCTCTCAATACGGGTCGCAAAGGCAGGATACGAACTCTGGTTTGAACCCTCCGCCAAGATCACGCATTTTCACCGTTACACCCTGGGGGGACTCCTTAAGCAGTGGTTTAACTATGGCTACGGCCATGCTTATCTCTTTAAGAAACACATGAAGAGACGCCGGCTCCAGTTATACCGCTATGACCTATCTCCGAGTAATAAAAACCCCTTTGGGATTGCACGTGTTCTGGATATACCTTTTCCGGTTTATGGAATGATCTTCTTAAGCAGCTATCATCTCATGCATCTTAGCCTCCTAATCGCCGTTATCGCCTTCTTACTCACACTCTATAAACCCGCTATTCTAACCCTTTTGATATCTATCCTAGCCTCTATCTGGTACTTCGGGATTAGATTCGATCCCAGGAAGCCCTTTAAATCGATTCTATTTTCAGGAATCCGTTATATCGCCGACGGCGCATACGTCTTGGGTGGGTTCCTAGGAGGCATTAAAGAGGGAATGATATATCTTGAGGCAACCCGGACTCGGAAACGATCATGAAGGATAAAACCACCTCTAGAAGGTGGCTTATAGATTACACACTTCTCTTATTCACCCTCTCTCTCTATGGAATCAACATGTATCACCTAACCGGTTTGGACTCCGAACCGCCGAAGTGGGATGAGGCGGTTCACCTGAGGGACAGCCTTGTGTTTTACAATATACTCACTAATCCCTCTCAAATAAACCTTGAAATCATTAAAGACATTATGAATAAGTCCGAAAGGTATCCACTCCTTCGCCCTTCGGGATACTATCCCCCGTTGGTAGCGGTATTAACATCCCCTCTTTACTCCATATTCGGAACATCCCAAAGGGTAGCAACTATGTCAAACACGGTTTTTCTTCCCATCCTTGTATTTTCCACATACGAAATAGGAACACTGGTATTTAATAGAAACACCGGGCTACTCGCCTCTTTCATAATCCTGTTATCTCCAATAGTCCTTGAGCACAGCGTGATCTATTACCTTGATCTCCCCCTGACTGCCATGGTCGCTCTTTGCGTTTTTATTATTCTAAGATCCGACTATTTCAGGAATAGAACCCTCTCCATTATTTCCGGCCTCTCCTTCGGTCTCGGAATGCTCACAAAGTGGACACTTCTCTTCTTCGTTTTGGGGCCGATAGTTTGCTCGGCACTTACGGCTTTTAATCTGGAAGGCACTAAAGAAAAGGATCCCAAGGAACCGTTTTACCTAAGGAAAACACTCATGAACATGGCTCTTTTCACCTTTACCTCAATCGCCACTTTTGGCCCCTACTACCTCCCGATTCTACCAGACCTTATAGGAGAAACCATGAGATTTTCCCAAGGAGCCCTGGCGCATGGTCCAGACTCCCCTTTCTCTTTCGACTCCGCTTCGTTCTATCCTGTTGCCTTATGGAGGGATATGATAACCCCTTTCGGTTTTATCGTTTTTACCATAGGATCGGTGATGCTCGTCTTTTCCAGGAATAGATACAAGACCTTTCTTCTCGTGTGGACGATCGTTCCCTATATCATCTTTACATTCGTTATCCAGAATAAACAGCCTAGATACATGATGCCGTGGTTGGTCCCGATCTCTCTCATCATATCTTTTTGCGTCATTGGAATCGCAACAATCAGGGTTTCTGATGGATCCATAAGACCCAACAGATATGCCATCTCTATTTTCTCGATTCTATTTGCCTTATTCTTTTTCAGGGAGGATTTGAGGTTAAGAGACTCCATACTCGGTAGTTCAAGAGGGAACTGGCAGATTAATGAAATGGTTTCCGTTCTTGAAAGGGATATGAAAGAGGGTGCCCACGATTCCACTCGAATCCCTATGTACCTGGGCGTTATACCAGATCATCAATACATAAACGGCCAGACGATCCGTTACTATGCCGCTCTGAGAGGGCTTTCGTTAAACGTCATAAAGCTAGAGAATTACAAGGGCACAGCCCTTAAGGAGTTTGTTGAGAGATTCGGCATATACGACTACATATTGACCAAGAACCCATCAAATATAGTGATAACCCCCTTCCAGAAATCCGTAGACGACATGAATGGGTTCTTCTATTCGCATATAGATCGTTTCAAGCTCTTAAAAACGTTTTACGAACCCGATGGCTCTGAGGTCTCGATCTTTAAGCGGAAAGGGAATAATTTAGGCCCAAACTAGCGATTCTTGGGAATCTGAATTCAAATGCCCCATGTTACGCCGAATAAGCTGGGGAGAGGAAAACGATGGATGGGTTTTATACTAAATCCTACCTGAAAGATTCTAATACTACGATTCCAGAATGCCTTTAAACTCAAGTTAGGACAAGACACAGGAGGGAATCTTGTATCCTTACGCCCAGACAAACATCCAGCTCTATAACCAGCTCCTCCGTGAGGGCTACTCAAAAGAGGAAATCGGCTTGGTCTTTAATGCCTATAGCCTTGCGATACGCCTCTTTACAGGACTCTACCGTCCCTCCGGCAATACGTTCGTATCTCACCTGGTAGGAACAGCCAGCATACTAGCCTCCCTTCGCGTACCGATAAATCTGGTAACTGCTGGCCTACTCCATGCCGCCTATATTCATGGCGATTTTGGCATCATAACCATAAGCCCCCTCTCCAACATAAAACGGAAAGTGATAAGAGACACCGCTGGTGAAGAGGTGGAAGAATACATCGCCAGGTACACAGGGCTCAAATGGAGCTTAAAGGAGATCCCCGCCATTCGGGATAGACTAGATAGGCTCTCTCCGATTGACCGGGATGTCCTTTTAATACGCCTCGCAAATGAGTTAGAGGACAACCTGAACCTAGGTGCCCTCTACTGCTCAAACGCCGAGAGGCGGAAACCCTATCTGGAACGTTGTGGCCCCATCATGGTGGATATGGCAGAAAAATTGGGCTTCCCCATTCTGGCCTCCGAACTGACACGGGTACTAGGAGAGACCGCTTCAGCCGAGATTACCGAGGAACTCCGTAGTATAAACCGACCCGATCGTGCACACCTGATTCCACCAAAGTCATATCAAAAAAGGCTGCCTATGTACCTAAACGGCATATTTCTTAAGGGGCTTAGCCGATTACGCAAGTCATTTTATAAGATGAGATAAACGCCTTACAACCATCCGGCTACTAATTAGGAAGGTGAAATATGCACCCTTACGCACAAACGATCGTACGGCTTTACAGCCAGCTCCAGCAAAGCGGCTACTCAAATACCGAAATGATCCTTATCCGAAATACATATGAGCTTGCGATGTCACTCTTTTCCTGTCGCTTTCAACCTTCTGGAAAGGACTTCTTATCCCATTGCGTAGGCACTGCCAGCATACTCGCCTCACTAGGACTACCAGCCCAAGTGGTGGCGGCAGGTCTTATCCATAACGTTTACCAAAATGGTGACTTTGGGTTTGGGGGTAGAGGAATCTCTAAAGCCAAGCGTAGATACGTAGAGCACTCTGTTGGTAAGACAGTCGAAGAGCACGTCGCCAGATTCGCGACACTCAGATGGAACCCGCAGACGATCAAGGCCATCTGTGACGGAATTAATAAACTAAACCCGATTGACCGTAATACGGTTCTAATACGTTTAGCAGACCACCTGGAACACCTACTGGATCTCGATGTCCTTTACTACGATGACATCGGGCGACGGCGGTACTTAACAAACAACCCCGTAATAGTGGAACTCGCTGAAAGGCTTGGCTTTCCTCGATTAGCAGATGAAATTAAACAGGCATATAAAGAAACCATTCAAGCTGAAATCCCGGTGAGATTTTCCCCTAAACTCGGCGAGGCATTTGTCATACCACCCATGTCTTATTCCAAACGGCTATCTGTATCACTAGTTGAAGGATTTTACCGCTTACGCTCCGTCATAAAGTTGAAGAGGATGCTCCGCTTCCTGGCATCAATTGGTGGAATAAAAACCAGGGGCTAACGCTTGTGATCCACCTTAACATTTATGGATATACGGAAAGAAAACCGAGATCGATAAGACCGCAGGAGGGATTTAGATATGGGGAATCTACTGTCGGGGAAAAACGCCCTTATAACCGGAGCCGGGAGAAACATAGGCAAAGCCATTGCCGTTGAAATGGCAAGAGAGGGGGCAAACGTATTCTTTACAGACATAGATAGAGAGAGATGTGACCAATTAAAGCGAGAACTAGGCGATTATCGGGTTGTATCAAAAGGATTTATCTCAGACGCATCGAGGGTAGAAGACGTTGATTCTTTGTATGACTCTCTACTACAAGACCGGATTGAGATCGATATACTGGTAAACAACGTGGGTATCCATCTCGGGGCAAGAACGATAAAAGACCTCGATTTAAAAGAATGGAATAGGGTCTTTGATACGAACGTATTTGGTCCTATATACCTAACAAAACGTATCTCAAAAACCATGATAGATAACAGTATCAGCGGCTCCATAGTGTTTATCACCTCCATCCATCAATGGACCGTTAGACGCTTTCCTAGCTACAGCGCTTCAAAAGCCGCACTGGGGATGATCATAAAAGAACTCGCTCTAGAGCTGGCCCCTTATAACATAAGGGTGAATGGAATAGCCCCCGGTTATGTGGAAGAGGATAAGAGGGGAAAACCCATAAGCCATAAATACACCCCTCTGTACAAGAGCTCGATAAACCCCTGTTATATAGGAAGGGCGGCAGTTTATCTATCATCCGACTACTTTTCGAGATTCACCACAGGAACGGTGCTTAAGATAGATGCGGGGCTATCACTATATAACCATCTCGTTGACCAGATTCCACCCGAATAGAAAAACATGAGAAAGGTAAGATACGGAGTAATCGGGATTAAAGGCATAGGCAACCTGCATGCCTGTTTTGCCCAAGAAAACGAGAAGGCGGAGCTAACCGCCCTAGCCGACCTGGATGAGGGGATTTTAAAGAAGAGAACAGAAGAACTCGGGGTACCAGGGTTTACCGATTATCGCAAGATGCTTGAAGCCAGGATCGTTGATGCCGTTTCAATTGCGACACCACACTACCTTCACGCCCCTATGGTTTTGGACTGCCTTAACGCCGGGGTTCACGTTTTTGTCGAGAAGCCTCTTGCTATCTGCATCTCGGAGGCCGAAAAGATAGCTCGGTTGGCAAAGGCGAAGAACCTCAAACTCTCAGTCGGGCATCAATACCGCACCTTTCGTTCATCCCGTACGATGAAGCACATTATTGACACCGGGGTCATTGGAAAGGTTAAGCGCGTTTTGTGGTCCTGGGCCGAGTTTCGTCCAGGGGATTACTATGAGCGCGATACCTGGCGCGGAACCTGGAGATACGCCGGAGGCGGCATCCTGATTCATAATGTAAGCCACGATCTGGACCTAATCTGCTGGATGATTGGCAAACCCGTTCGAGTCACCGCACTCATGGGAAATCAACTCCATGGGGTAGAAACAGAGGACGTCTTTTGCGCCAATATAGCGTTTGAACAGGGCGCCCTTGCCTCAGTCCAAGCGACCATTAACCAACCAAGTGGCTATAGCATCCGCCAGATTGCCGGGGATAAGGGGATAATAGTCATGCCGGATGTGAAGAGTCTGACATTCGACCGTAAAGACCGGATCCTCCTTGGCAGGTACGAAGCCCCTCTCTCTACGATCGTAAAGGAACCAAAAGACGACCACTATCAACCCAAAACCGTTTGGATGCCTGTTAAACTCATTGGCGATCCGCCCAAATGGAAAAAGCTCATGGAGCGCCTCGGTCTACTCAGGATAAAAAGGCCCCACGGGCTCTTCGTACTTATGGATAGCTTTATTGACGCCATACTTAACGGAGGGGAACCCCTGGTAAGCGGTGAAGACACGTTGCAGACCCTAGAACTCATGAACGCAATCGTACTCTCTGCGATTAGAAAAAAGACAGTTGACCTTCCGCTTGATCGTGGAGAATACGACGGGCTCTTTGAGGAGCTGAGTAGCGGCAGATTAAAGGTACCGAGGTTGGGCTAACAGATCTATAAACCATTCTTGGTTCTTACCGTGAAGATAGGGATTCTTAGAGGCATAAGATGGATTAGGAGAAAAGCACTCTCTAAGGGTCGCCTAGAGCCAAAGTTCCACTCATTTCTAAGACTCTTTCCCGAAGACGCAAGGCCAGAGCGCATTGCTACGGGATTTCGTTTTACAGAAGGTCCGGTATGGTTTGCCGAGGAAAGGTTCCTCCTCTTTAGCGATATACCAGAAAATCGGATACTTAAGCTAACACCGAGCGGTCGAGTAGAGACATTGAGAGAGCCAAGTGGCAACTCAAACGGCCTGACCAGGGACAAGGAAGGCCGACTAATCGCCTGTGAACAGGGCAATCGCCGAATCACCAGAACTGAGAGGGACGGCTCTATTACCGTTTTAGCCGATGGGTTTCGGGGCAGGAGGCTTAATAGTCCAAACGATGCGGTCGTTAAGTCCGATGGCTCAATATACTTCACAGACCCACCCTATGGCATCAAGGCTGAAAGTCAGGAACAGCCCATCCAAGGGGTCTACCGACTCTCGCCCGATGGAGGCGAACTTACAGTTGTCGCTACAGACTTTAAGAGACCAAATGGCCTGGCATTCTCCCCCGACGAAAAGAGGCTCTATATAGGAGATTCTTCCGAACTCCGTCACATACGTGTCTTTGACGTGAAATCCGATGGTTCACTTTCAAATGGCAGGATCTTTCACGACATGAACGTCAAGGAACCCGGCGTGCCAGATGGCATGAAGGTGGATACGAATGGGAACCTTTACTGCACAGGAGCAAGAGGCATCTGGGTCTTCGATCCAGAGGGCAACCATCTGGGAACCATAGTTACGCCTGAAAAGCCGGCCAACTGCGCCTGGGGAGATGACGATTGGAAGAGTCTCTACATCACCGCCCATACATCGATTTACAGGATTCGTGTAAACGTTCCTGGGATAAAGGTACCGTAGGGGTATCCCAAAACGAGATAACGAGGGCATCTGAAAATGGATTTTTAAAACGTCTTTCACCGAGTGTCTGGAACTACTAGAGTCTGACATTCGACCTTGATTCATTCAGGATATCGCACGAATGCCATTCCCACGGTTTTTAAGTGGCTTGGCGCTGGCCAATACCGACCTTATGTCAA
Source organism: uncultured Spirochaetia bacterium (assembly GCA_964636885.1). Classification (GTDB taxonomy): domain Bacteria; phylum Desulfobacterota_D; class UBA1144; order Nemesobacterales; family CSP1-2; genus CAZWVA01. Next base: position 39,793 of record CAZWVA010000003.1, on the reverse strand, counting down.
TGTAAGGGGATTAGACGGCTACTCAAGAGGAACCTCCCTTATGAATTCGTCCCAGTGCTCCTCCGTTATCGCTTTAATCCGTCTGCTAAGCCCCTTATACCCTCCCTCGCCCGGAAATAGCCTGTTAAAGACCTCGTCTCTTTTCTCTAGCCACTTATCTATTGCCGCATAATTCTTAAACCTGACGACCGTCTTAAACGTCCAGCGGGGCTTCAGAGAGTGTATCCTCTCTGAATACATCTCTATATCTCCCTCAATTAAACCCATCTTCTTTATCTCCCTCCAGAAGGGAAAAACCCTAGTCCTATAAATCTCAAGAAACCCGTCCTCGTCCTCCGACCTTACGGCATAGTAGCTCTCCTCTATAACCAACTGGTACCTGCCCTCCTCAGCCTGTGAGTGGTCTATAGGGGAGAATAACGCCCGGTATAGAAAGAGAAAAAGAACCGCAGGCATTACCCGTTTCATCCAGCACCTCCCTGTTTTTCACCGTATAATACCGTGGGTCTTGAATAAGAGGCAATAAGACCCCTTTAAACACTCAGGGTTATCGTGTAGAAGGGTTCTATAATGGCCTCTCTATTCTCTACTCTTCAAGGAGGTATTTGATTTTGGGTTCCATATATGGAAGAATTTATGTTTAATGAAAGGTTCGATTGGTTTAAGACCGCCGATCTCAATTTGATTTATCCCAATTCCATAAATCAGAAAGGTTAAACGAAAATGATAAACTGGATATATTTTGTCTTACAGGTTGCCGAAGCTCCACAGGTAGAGCAGATTAAGGTGATCAACCTTATCACGACGGCAGGGCCGGTGGTTAAAGCCGTCCTTTTTCTCCTCATCCTCATGTCCGTAATCTCATGGATGATCATATTCTCCAAGCTCTTCATCCTCAGAAGGGCAGCAAGGGAGTCTGAGAGGTTCTTGGACTCCTATCAGGTCAGTGGCAACTTTGGTAACCTGTTCTCGTCAACGAGGCATTTGAGGGGACCTATAGCAGAGCTTTTTAGAGCTGGATACGGAGAGCTCCTAAAGATCAGGAAGCCAAGAACGGGTGGGGTAACCCAAAACCCTGAGGTCAAGGCCAATCCAGAGATGGTTCCCGCCGAACTCGGTGTCGTAGAGCTTGTGGAAAGGGCCATGAAAAAGGCGATGTCCTCAGAGATATCTAGGCTTGAGAGTTCTCTCATCTTCCTCGCTACAACGGGAAGCACTGCTCCATTTATCGGCCTCTTTGGCACGGTCTGGGGAATAATGACGTCCTTTATCGGACTCGCAAGCCGTCAGGGAGTACCCACGCTCCAGGCTGTCGCTCCTGGAATCGCCGAGGCCCTAATCGCTACAGCCGTTGGGCTTGCAGCGGCGATTCCAGCGGTTGTCGCATATAACTACTTCGTAAACAGGGTAAAAAGGATAGCCGTGGAGATGGAGAATTTCTCCGCCGAGTTTCTAAACATAGTAGAGAGATACATTGCAAAGATGTAGTAGAGGTCTAACATGGGCATGAAGGGCAATAACAATGAAGGGCGTACCGTACTTTCGGAGATAAACGTCACACCTCTTGTTGACGTTATGCTCGTGCTTCTCGTTATCTTTATGGTTACTGCCCCGATCCTATATCAGGGGGTTGACGTCAATCTACCGAAGATAGAATCGAAACCCATGCCTGCGGCCGAGAGGGAAAAAAAGATCGTTATAACGTTAAACGAAAAAGGGGAGATATTTATAGAAAAGAAAAAGTACCTCCTTTCGGAACTCAAAGGGGAGATCCGCACACTTATGAGGAGCCATGGGAAGAACGTAGAAGAGGAAGACGTATTTCTTAGGGCCGACTCCAATGTCCCCTATGGCACCGTGATGGAGGTTATGGCAGAGATAAAAAAGGCAGGGGTGAATAAGCTGGGTCTCGTCACGGAACCCCCGTCGACGAACGGTTCTTTAAAGTAGAGATGGGTTCTTCAAGGCTCGAAAGCTCAGGGAAGTCTTATTGGTTTTGGGGAATAGTCCTTTCTCTTTCCCTCCACGGAGCCATATTGATCCTGGCCCTTTTCTGGGGGCTTGGAACACCCAAGTACTCAGGAGAACCACAGTCGATAGAAGGAAGGTTGGTGTCCATCTCAGAACTGGAAGGCTCGGGCGGAAGCGAAGTAAGACCATCCCAAATGGAGAAGAAGGAACCCCCTTCCGGGTCCAAGAGGGAAGAGCCGCAAAAAACCGAAGTGAAAAAGGAAGAACCGCCAAAGGTAGTAAAGGAGGAGAAACCCAAGGAGGAAAAGACAGAGGTCTCTAAACCGGAAAGGAAGGAACCGCCAAAGGAAATCAAGAAGGAGGAGCCTCCAAAAATAAAGGAAGAACCCAAAAAGAACGTAGTGGTACTCGATTCAAAGGAAAAACAGAAGGAAAAGAGGGTCTTCGAAAAACCAAAGCCAACAGAATCCCCCAAGACCGCCTCACAGAAAGAGACCCAGAAGAAAAAGGAAGCCAGCTTTGAGGATATAAGACGAAGCGTACTTGAGGATATGGAAAAAAGCGTGGCGGATAAGAGGAGGAGGAGCGTTATTGAGGACATAGAGAAAAGCGTCGAGGAAGAGAAGCGGGTTGCCGAATCCGATTCATACGGGGAAGCGGGAACACAGCAGAATAGAGGTCAGATCGGACGATCGGGAAGCGGGGCCTCAAGCGGGATGGTCACAAGTCTCTTTATACAGAGGATACGTGAGGAGATAAAGAGCAAGTGGAAGATCCCTCAGACCATAAACACAGATGCGGACCTTAAGACGGTTGTGGTTTTTAGGATAGACGAAAGTGGGAAGGTCTATGATGTCAGGGTGGAGGAACCGTCGGGAAACCCCGCCTTTGATGATTTCTGCGTTAAGGCTATTTACAAGGCGGCTCCCCTAACCCCTCCCCCGCCTGAGCTCCTAGAAATGGCAAAGACCGAAGGCGTGGAGGTTACGTTTTCCCCTTAATATGAAATCGGAAGAGGTTCATATTTCAAACTCGACCAGACTCCTCGGTTGCTTCTCTACTACAATACCGAGATCAAGGAGGCAAACCCGTGAATCTCATACTTGTCCGTCACGGAGAAACCGAATGGAATCGAGAGGGTAGATGCCAGGGGTTCTCAGATGTTGAATTAAACGAAAACGGAAGGAGACAGATAGTGGAACTGGCTCTATCCCTCAGGAACGAGAGGATCTCCGCCATCTACTCAAGCGACTTAAAAAGGGCGTCCGATACGGCAAAGGCGATAGCAAAGTACCATAACCTTCCCGTCCAAATCGAGCCGGGCCTTAGGGAGATGTATCAGGGCGATTTTGAAGGGCTCACATTCGTCGAGATAAGGGAGAGATACGCCGACCTCCTAAGGGAATGGAAGGAAAACGCAGAATCGGTCAGGCTCCCTGGAGGAGAATCCCTAAAAGAGGTTCAAGATAGGGCCTGGAGGGTTATAGAAAGGATAAGGTATAGACACCCGGAAGAGACAGTCGTCACGGTGAGCCATAACCTCACCATTATAACGCTTCTCTGCAAGTTTACTGACGTCGGCCTTAATGAATTCCCAAGGTTTAAGCTTCAAGCCGCGTCAAAGAACCTCGTACTCTTTAGAAACGGGCGTTTTATAGTGGACGTCATAAACGACGTAACGCATCTATCTCGCGAACTGGTTACGCAGGGATAATATAACCCTTAATCCCTCTCCGTGTTTGTTGTAACTCCTAAGCTTATTGTGTAATTTTTAAGCTGAAATGAAAGAGGATATTAAAAGACTGATAAGCGGGTCTATAGAGACCATTAGAAGAGCGGGTGGTTCCGTGGATCTTCCAGTAGAGATAGAGATCGAAACCCCCAGGAAGAGGGAGTTTGGGGATTTCTCGACGAATATCGCTCTCATCCTCTCTAAAAGGCTTGGGAAGAAGCCAAGGGAGGTCGCTGAACTCATCGTTCAGAATCTGCCCGAAGAGGGAACGGATATATTCGAGAGGGTCGAGGTTGCAGGAGCCGGATTCATAAACTTCTTCATAAGGGAAGTCGCAATAATAAACAGGCTCACGGAGATCGAAGAACTAGGAGAAAACTTTGGGAAATCCGACCTAGGAAGGGGAGAAAGTGTGATAGTAGAATTCGTGAGTGCAAACCCTACGGGATACCTCCATATGGGACACGCAAGAAACGCCGTCGTCGGAGATACGATTTCAAATATCCTGGAGGCGTCTGGCTTTCATGTTACGAGGGAGTTCTATATAAATGATGCTGGAAGACAGATGGATCTCCTTGGGCTATCCGTCTATAGAAGATACCAGGGGCTCTTCGGAATAGAGAGGGGTATGCCAGAAGACGGCTACTACGGGGATTATATAAGGGAAATCGCCTCTGAGATCAGAGACAAAAGGGGAAGAGACCTCATCGTAGAAGAAAACCAGGAGCAGGAATCCATAGATTACTGCAGGGAATACGCAAAGAACAGGCTCCTAGAAGAGATAAGGAGGGACCTAGCTGCACTCGGAGTGGGTTTCGATAACTGGTACAGCGAGAAAGAAGAGCTTCACGGGCATCCACTGGAGCCGGGTGGTAAAAACAAACTCGGTATTGTAAAAGACAGATTGAGAGAGCGCGGAGCCCTGGAGGAAAGGGAGGGCGCCCTCTGGTTTAAGGCCTCCCATTTCGGAGATTCACAGGACTGGGTTCTTGTAAAGAGAGACGGTAGCCCTACATACTTCCTCTCCGACATCGCCTACCACTACGATAAAATCGAGAGGGGATTTAAAAGGCTCATAAACGTATGGGGGGCAGACCACTTTAGCCACGTTGCACGTTTAAAAGCGGCCCTAAGGGCACTGGGTTTTGACGACTCCTGCCTTCGGGTGGTTCTAATCCAATTCGTAAGGCTAGTGAGAGAAGGACAGGAGGTCTCTATGTCAAAGCGTGCGGGAAGCTACGTCACGATGCGAGAGGTTATAAGAGAAGTGGGACCAGACGTGATGCGTTTTTTCCTCCTTATGCGAAGCTCAGACGCCCATCTGGACTTCGACCTCGATCTGGCAAAGAAGGAGTCGAGTGAAAATCCGGTCTACTACATCCAGTACGCACACGCAAGAATCGGGAGCGTGTTTGAAAAGGCAGGAGAGAAGGGACTGTCTCCTTCAAAGGGGTTCTTAAACCTGCTTACCCTTCCCGAAGAGATAGAAATCATAAAAAAGCTTCTCCTCTTTCCCGATACGGTAGTTGAAAGCGCTCTATCCCTTTCACCCCACAAGATAGCCTTCTATCTTCAGGAGATGGCATCTCAATTTCACATCTATTATAATAGGAATAGAATCATAGGTGACGATGCTAGGTTAACCAGTGCCAGGTTATACCTCGTCGGTTGTGTTAAGACGGTTATAAAAAACGGACTCAGGCTACTCGGTGTCTCCGCACCGGAAAGGATGTGATTCATGGGTAATAGAAGACCGGATACCCGTAAGACGCTTTACCTGTTTTTGGGATTCCTGATTCTATTCGTTCTTTCTTTTAGCCTTGGTGTAATCGTGGGGAGGGAACTCGGGAATCATGAAAGGATGGAGACGGTTAGGGAAAAGGGCTATATAGAGCCTCCGAGCCAGAGGGTCGCCGAGCTAGAGAAGAGCCCGCTGGTAAACGAGGAGGGAGAAGGGATAGTCGAAAAAATCCCTGCCCCCGTTAGAGGAGAAGCGGAATCCGAAACGGAAATGGGTATTGAAAAACCCGTGACCTCAGAAACCCCCACCACAAATGGAGAGATAGCCGAGAATACACCGCTTCCAACCGGAGTACAGTCGGAGAAGAAAACAGAACCGGAGGTAGCGGAGGTTGAGAAGACACCGACTCCCACTCCGCCTTACAATGAAAATGAAGGGGCGGCGAAGGCCGAAGGCGAGAAAGGGGAGACGGCAAATAAGCGTATAGCGGTCCTGCCCGCAATCCAGCCCGGGGGGAAATACACGGTTCAGATAGGGGCCTTTCAAGACGAGGAGAAGGCCAAAAGACTCGTAGAACCCCTTATATCAAGAGGGTATCCGGTTTTTATAAGACGGGTGGATATACCGGGGCAAGGAACCTGGTATAGGGCACGCGTAGGGACGTTTAAGACCAGGCAGGACGCAAAAACATACGGGGATAACCTAAAGAACCGGGAGCCAGACGTCGTAAAACTGGTATTCATAACGGTAAACGATTGAAAGGTAGAGAATAGCAGAAGTCTACATGAAACTCGCAAGTCGGGGTTTAGCGGTTCCTTTTATATTGGCTGTCCTATTTCCCTTTTATACCCTTGGCCAGGAGGTTAAAATCGATGCCGCCTCAGGGCTCTATATCGCCATACTGGAGACCGAGAAGGGAGACGTCAAGGTCTATATACCTGATGGTCTCGCCTCAGGAGACAGGATCTCGGCCACCGTGGTCTTAGAGCCGGAGGGTAAGACCGAAGACGAAAAGAGGAGGAATGAGAAAGAGCTAAGTGAGTACTCCCTTGAGCTGGAAAGAGAGAAAAGGCCAACCTCCGGGAGAAACGTTAAATGGACTATTCCACCCGGAATAACAGGTGGGGTGACCTATATCGTTCTAAGGGATGATAAAGGGAATGAACTCGTAAGAGCCGCTGTTCCCGTCCGGACTGCACCAACATCCATGGAGCAAGTCCCCAATCCTAACGCATTTGAGTACGAGTTTCCGATTATAGGGCAGGCTGGTGAAGCGGCTCAGATTAAGGGACCATTCGATGGAGACTTCGATACCACGAATCTAAAGATAGGGGGTAAGGAGGTAAACCTGATTGCCGAGTCGCCAAGAAGGCTCGTATTTAAGAGTCCGAGAGAGGTTATAGGACAAACACAGATGGAGCTTAGGGAGGGAAAGTCGGTATTAAGGCGGGGGTTTAAGAATCTCAGAGTCATAAAGATCGATTCAATCCCTAAAGAGAAGACGATAAAGACAAAGGCCGACGAAAAAACCCCCGTCAAGAAAACGCCCACTCCGCCAGAGCAAGAAGAGGTTAAGACAGAAGAACAGATCCCAGCCCCCTCTCATAGGAGGAGGGTAGAAGCCAGTCAGATGAATTTCTCCCTGGTCTCCAAATACATACAGATACCGACCCCTACCGAAACGGAAGAGAAAGAACCGCTGCCCACCCAAACCCCTAACGTCTTCAAGAATCAAGAGGAGAAGACGGAACCAAAGTCCCTAAAAATCGAGGCCCCATCTTCACCCACTCAAAAGGAACCAATAGATGTGAAGGCCGAGAATGAAGAAAACGCACCAACAGATACGGCGCCTGCAACTACGGTTGAGGCGTATGGAATCTATACAGTTCAAGTGGCCTCTTTTAAGAGTGAAAGCGATGCCAGGGATCTTGCGGAGGGGCTGAAATCAAGGGGGTATCCGGCCTTTGTAAAACGGGCCGAGATTCCGAGAATGGGAACCTGGCACCGGGTAAGGATCGGAGCCTTTCGGACGATAGGGGAAGCTAGGCTCTTTGGACACGATCTAAGGAAACGGGAAAGGGGAATACAGTCGTTTCTCATCACTCCGAATGATTGAAAGGGCACGTATAGACACAAGCGGTTTTTCAGTACGCCTCGATATTTAAATTTCCCATTTTTACGGCTAAAATTATGTCTAAACGTACAAGTCACTATAAAAGCGAGTTATACCGATCTTGGGACTGTGGTTGAATTTGGTGATTGGGGAAGTATCCATTACCTATAAATCAGATGGGTCTTCTACGGTTACTTTCGTGATTTAAGTGGGTTCGTAATAAACGCATAGCGAGGAGCCTTACATGTCCGTTCCTGAGGAAGTAGTAGATAGGGCCAAGGGGAGGAAAGAGCCGCCTTCGTCAAAGCTTTTAGGGGTAGGGATCAAAACGTGGTGGTTGGTTATGATACGCCCGATAGAGGACTATCTGATAGAACAGAGGATCCATCCTAATATCCTCACTATTACGACACTGATAGTCTCCATTATAACGGGATTCCTATTCCATATGGGATGGATTTTCCTCGCGGGTATCCTTCTCCTTGCCGGGTCGACATTCGATATATTCGATGGACGTGTAGCAAGGGCGCAGGGATTAAGCAGTCAACACGGGGCGTTTTTCGATTCCTGTCTTGACAGGTTTTCCGAGGCGTTTATCTACCTCGGGCTTCTCAGTTACTTTCATGAAAGCCTGTTCTCTTACGTCGTATTCCTCATACTCAGCTCAACTATGATGGTGAGTTATACGAGGGCAAGGGCAGAGGGTTTGGGAGTTGACTGCGAAGTGGGGATAATGCAGAGAACGGAGAGGGTAGTATACCTCGGTGTGCTTTCCATATTCAACTTCTTGGGGAACATCATAACCTCCGGGCTTGGATTCGGGACGGCGGATTATCCGGTTAAATTCGCACTCCTCGTGATCCTCTTATTCTCCACATATACGGCTATCCACAGAATGGTTCACGTGATGAAGAGGCTGAGGGAAAGGGAATCGGGAGGGAAAATCATCTCCTAAATCCACTTAAACGGTAACAGCCAAATGAAGGAATAATTCAGCGATTCCCTCTCGGTTTTAACGGCTTTATTCATGGGACTCGTTTAGTTCCTTTGCCTTCTTATCGAAACCTGCCCTTTCCTTTATCCTACTGGCCTTCTTTGAACGTCCCCTTATGTAGTAGAGCTTTGCCCTTCTCACCCTTCCCTGCTTTTTAACCTCTATCGTTTGTATAAGCGGTGAATGGAGAGGGAAGATCCTTTCTACCCCCACTCCATAGGAAACCTTCCTCACTATGAAGGTCTCTCTGATGCCTCCCCCTTTTTTTGCAATCACGACACCTTCAAAAACCTGTATCCTTTCCCTGTCTCCCTCTTTGATTCTGTAGTGAACCGCAACGGTGTCACCAGGACGAAACTCGGGGAGGTCCGTCCTCATCGATTCCTTCTCGATCTCATCTACGATATTCATCTCTTTTCTCCTTTCTCATATTTTACTCGAAAACAACCTATCTAGAATTATAGACGCCGCACTCCTTACGGAAAGATGGTTATAATCGGTAAATCCTCGAATGGGCTTTAGTACATAATCGGCACACTCCATAACCTCTCTGGTTATCCCCCACCCCGTACCAAAGAGTATCAGGTAGGGTTCCTTTCCAGACGATACCCTTTCTCTAAGCTCCGAGTAGCCTATCATATTCTCCCTGGGTCTAGCATCGGTTACGACCACCTTGGGTCTTACCCCCTCCGCTCTTTCAATCTCTTTAACAACCTCGTCGAGGGAGTTCTTTATACGAACGAGCCTAAGCGCATCTGCCCTTGTCGGGTTAAAAGAGGCACCCGGCCCCTCCGTCCAGTGCCAAAGCACCCTTTTTACCAACGCCTGTTGCTCCATAACCGGCTGCACTAGAAAGAACCCCTTTATCCCGTAAGTTCTAGCCGCCCTTGCCAGGTCATGAACATCGAGGTTTACAAAGGCAGTTGTAACGACTTTAAATTTTTTATTGTAAACCGGATAATGAACCAATGCAACATAAGCCCTAAAAGAAGGGGGGTTTTGTTTTTTTAACTCGTCTATGAATCCTAGGTCATCGGCCGTAAGAACCGTCTTGTCAAGCAAATCGGGTCTTCGTAAAAATGTCCTTCTAATACTCTCCCTTCTCCTCCACCTCTCTACCTCCCTGTGATTTCCGGAGAGTATGACCTCAGGAACCCCTTTTCCCCTGTAGACCTCTGGTCTTGTGTATTGAGGATACTCAAGGAGGCCCTCTTTAAAGGAATCGTCGTATGGGGACTCCTCGTTTCCGAGTACACCGGGGATAAACCTAGATACCGCATCTATGATTACAGAAGCGGCGTATTCGCCGCCAGAGAGCACGTAATCCCCTATCGAGATCTCCCTATCCACATAGATCTCTCTAATCCTCTCGTCTATGCCCTCGTACCTTCCGCAGATTATGACGAGTTGTTCGTACTCGGAAAACTCCCTTGCGATACCATCCGAAAAAACCTCTCCCTGAGGAGTGGTGAGTATAACGAGGGATCTTGCCCCCTCGATTCTTACAGATTCTATTGCTCTTCCAAGTGGCCCTGGTTTCATCACCATTCCGCTCCCACCACCATAGGGTTTGTCGTCCACGGTTCTGTGTTTATCCTCTGCAAAGGCCCTTATATCGTGTGTGTTTATCTCTATTAATCCCCTTTCCTGTGCCTTCTTGAGGATTCCAAAGGAGAAAGGCGATTCAAAAAACTGTGGGAAAATGGTAAGAACATCGTATCTCATAATTAATCGTTAGGAAGGAAACCCTTCGGTTTCTCTAAGAATTCAATCGGTAAGTCCCTTTATAGGGGAAACCACTATCCGTGAGTCTTTAAGGCTTATCTCTTTTACGATTGAATCAACCATAGGGATAAGAGATTCCTTTTTCCCCTTTTTAACCACGAGCAGGCTTTGCGGGATCCTGTCCATTAGGCTCTCCACCCTTCCCACGTATAACCCATCGGTCGTATAAACCTCAAGCCCTATAAGCTGAAACCAGTAATACTCACCCTCTTCCGGTTCCAGGAGATCGGATGTATCAACCATAACGAGGCATCCCCTAAGCCCCTCGGCAGCATCGATAGAGTCGATACCCTGGAGTTTCACTATAGCAGATCCCTTACAAGATCCCCTTCTTATGATTTTAAACTCACTCGGCCTCTCGTCCTGTTTTCTCTGTATAAAGACCCTCTTAAGCCTAGAGAGGTTATGGAATTCACGGCTAAAGGGAAATATCCTCACTTCCCCTGAAAGCCCATGCACCTTTAAAACCCTTCCAAATGGAATGATCCCCATTTCCGGTTTTTATGTAAGGACTTTCTATTCAAGGATTTCAAGAACCGCCCTTCTCCTCGCCTTGGCGGCTGCAGCACCGAGTATCGTCCTTATGGCCTTGGCGGTCTTCCCCTGTTTTCCTATTATCTTCCCTAGGTCTTCGGGAGCAACCCTGAGCTCAAGCACCGCCGTCTGTTCACCGGTGACCTCACGTACCTCCACCTTGTCGGGATTATCCACAAGAGATTTCGCAATATAGCTCACAAGCTCCTTCAGCTTCTCCATATCACTTACCTCCTCCAAAGTTTAATCTGAAATCTTCAACCAGCTTCATATTCGTCTCTACATCAACCGTTAGGTGAGCTTTGAAATCAGCTTCTCTACCCTTTCAGTAAGTTGTGCACCATTCTTGATCCAGTCGCTTACCCTTTCGGTCTTCACCTCCAGTACGTGTGGTTTCTTACGCGGGTCATAGTAACCCAGAATCTCTAGAAACTTACCGTCACGTGGTGCACGTGAATCGGCGGCCACTATCCTGTAAAAGGGCTTCTTTTTCGATCCCGCTCTCGTGAGTCTTATTTTAACCAACCCGTTCTTACCTCCTTGGATTTTATCAGACTGCCTAAATAAACCTCATCATTTTTCTTGCTAGTTTTCCCATCTTACCCATGTTCTTCATCATATCACGCATCTGAACGTAGTTCTTAATCACCCGATTTACATCCTCAACCCTTGTACCGCTTCCCTTCGCTATCCTCTTACGTCTGCTTCCGTTTAGTATAGTGTGGTTTCTCCTCTCCTTTAGGGTCATGGAATCTATTATGGCTATAGTCTTCTTAATCTCCCTTTCGGCCATATCCAAGGCCTTTGGGTTTTTAGCGAGTTGCTTCATTCCTGGTATCATCTCCGACATACTCTCAAGGGAGCCGAGTTTACGCATGGCAACCATGGCCTCTCTAAAATCCTCAAGGGAGAACTCGTTCTTAAGGAGCCTACTTGCCATCTCCTCGGCCTTTTTCTCTTCAAAAGCGGATTGGGCCTTCTCTATTAACGTAAGAACATCACCCATACCCAGAATCCGAGAGGCGATCCTTTCCGGATGAAACACCTCAAGGGCATCCAATTTCTCTCCGATTCCGAAAAACTTTATGGGTTTCCCGGTTACGGCCTTGATAGAGAGGGCGGCTCCGCCCCTTGCATCCCCATCCATCTTCGTGAGTATTACCCCGTCAATATCTAGAACCTCATTAAATCTGGTAGATACGTTAACGGCATCCTGACCGGTCATCGCATCCGCAACGAGGAGTATCTCGTGAGGGGCCACCTCGGCCTTTATTCTCCTCAGTTCATCCATAAGCTCTTCATCTATGTGGAGTCTTCCCGCCGTGTCTATTATCACAACGTCGTAGCCGCCGTAAAGGGCGGTAGATCTAGCATCTTTAGAAATAACAACAGGATCTGTGCCCGGCTTGGTATCGTAGACCCCCACACCGATCTGCCCTCCAAGCACCTTAAGCTGTTCTATAGCGGCCGGTCTGTAGACGTCAGCAGGAACGAGATAGGGCTTCCTCTTGTATTTCTCCTTGATCGACTTTGCGAGCTTTGCGGCCGTTGTGGTTTTTCCAGAGCCCTGGAGTCCTACGAGCATCAAGACAACAGGAGGGGTCGCACGTAGGTCAAGCTCGGAGCTCTTCTCCCCAAGAACCCTCACAAGCTCCTCATAAACGATCTTTATAAACTGTTGTCCGGGGGTGAGGCTCTGTATTACCTCCTCTCCCAAAGCGCGCCCCTTTACGGATTCTATAAAATCCCTTACCACCTTAAAGTTCACATCCGCCTCAAGCAGGCTGAGGCGCACCTCACGGAGGGCCTCCTGAATATTGCTTTCGCTTAGCTTTCCGTAGCCACTTATCCTTTTTAATGTCGAGCCGAGTTTTTCAGAAATCCCCTCAAACATATCCGCCAGAAATAAGACCTCTCCTAAAAGTAAACTTTAATAATTAGCACAAGTTACAAGGATTGTCAAATGACTGTTCCTTTTATTGAGCGGATCGCTATTCCCAGGTATTTGAGTTGTGAGACGGGTCGTCTATAATACCGAGAGATAGATTTCCATTGATCTCTCGGTTTTGTTCTCCTGCAAGGGATATTGACGAAACGGAACCCTCATAGTCTAACGATCAGGATCAACATGGATGAGTCACAGAGAAAGACCCACTCCACTTCAGTTACAAGCCGCATCTACTCCCTTTACTCAAACGAGTACACGTTTTTTATTTTCGCTGGGATCCTTATTGGACTTATCGCAGGGGTTGCAAACTTCGCCTTTGTAGAGGCATACGGGTTTCTCTACTTTAATGTCGTTATACCGTATTGGGGTTCACCCCTTGTAATAATACCGGTTTTCTGTGGAGGACTGGTCTTATTCCTACTCTCTTTTATTTTTCCAAACGATGTCCTGGGCTACGGATTTCCGAAGTTTCTAGAAAAGATAACTCTAAGGGGCGGTATACTAAAACCTAAGGAAACGATCGCAAAAACCCTTGGCTCTTGCGTGACCCTTGGATTCGGGGGCTCTGCGGGACAGGAGGGACCGATTGCACAGCTAGGCGGGGCAATCGGAAGCCTTATAGGGCAGACTTTTAAGGTCTCGAGGAGCAAAATACCAGTGTTTGTGGCCTGTGGAGTCTCCTCAGGTATTGCAGCGACATTTAACGCCCCGGTTGCGGGCGTTCTTTTTGCCGAAGAAATCGCGCTTCTAAGGGATTTCAGGATCGGCAGTTTCCTCCCCATAGTGACTTCGGCGGCGGTCGGCACCGTTGTATCTCGTGCCCTAAGAGGGAATGAACCGATATTCAAGGTACCGCCTTATGAATTCGTAAGTATAAAGGAACTCCTCTTTTATACGGCATTCGGATTGATTTTAGGGGTCTTCGCATCGGGGTTCATTAAGCTCTTTTTCATTGTTAAGGACGTTTTCTCTAAAGCAAAAATCCCCTCTCGGTTAAAGCCCCTTCTGGGAGGTTTTATCATTGGTGTTATCGGGGTATTTTTCCCCTACGTACTGGGAAACGGTTACGAGCACGTTGAGAAGGCACTAATGGGTGAGCTTCCGCTTTTAGTGGTATTAGGGCTGATTTTTCTAAAGCCCCTTGCAACCTCTATAACCATTGGTTCGGGATGGCCGGGAGGGATGTTTGCCCCCTCTATCTTCATAGGGGCCGCTATGGGAAACGCATTTGGAAAACTCGTTGGGTTTATTCTCTCCAGTCCGGTAGCGCTGAGCGGTGCTTATGCAACCGTTGGAATGGGCACCTTTCTTGCGGCTATGACCCAGGCCCCTCTCACCTCTATATTCCTGGTATTCGAAATGACCCAAAGCTATCAGGTTGTGATCCCCATAATGATAAGCTCTGTCCTTGGAAGTCTGGCAACACGGCTCCTTGTAGGAGGCTCACTTGAAAGCCTAGAGCTGGGTAAAGCTGGGATAAACATCGAGGAAGAGATCGGGGGACGAATCATACATCTGATTCAGGCTAAGGATATAATGAAACGTGATGTGGAGACGATCCCAGAGGGTATGACCCTCCGGGAGCTGGTAGAGTACATCCCTCAAAGCCACTACACGACTTTTCCACTAGTGGACGAAAGGGGGAATCTTACAGGAATAATCTCGATCCAGGATTTTAGAAAGTGGATATTCGAGGAATCGATTAAGGATCTGGTCGTAGTAAAAGAGCTCGCTACATTGGATGTTGTAACCGTAACCCCAGAGGACACGCTCTATACCGTTTTTAAGAAATGGGAGAAGAAACCGGTTGAGATTCTTCCAGTGGTTGAATCGAATGATTCGAAGAAGATTGTAGGGGTGCTTTCAAGAAAGGATGTGATTGCGGCTTATAATAGAGCCCTTTCTAATAAGGGTCCGTAAAGGAGCATGAGAATAAGAAATCCAACTTTATGTGTAGTGATGACTTTTATTGTAGTCGGTTGTTCTAAGCCGTCAAAACGAGTAGTTGCGCGACCGTTTGGAGCATTAGGTAAGCTATTGGAAGCGGGTCACACCTACACTGGCATCGAGGCGTTATAGTAAGGGCTAAAGGAGTTCACAAATGAAAATCCTGGTTACCGGATCCACAGGACTCATAGGGTCGGCTCTGGTTCCATTTCTTACCACAAACGGCCATAGTGTCACTCGTCTTACCCGCTCGAGGTCTTTCTCCGAGGCTAAGATCGGAGAGTCGGTTTCTTACTGGAATCCCGATGCCAAAGAGATCGACCCTTCGGTTTTCGAGGGGCATAACGCCGTTGTGCACCTCGCAGGGGAAAACGTGGCCGGAATATGGACTGAAGAGAAAAAGAGGAGGATCCGTAAGAGCCGAGTCGATGGGACGTGGCTCCTCTCAAGATCCCTAGCCACACTCAAGGAGCCACCAGATGTGTTTGTGTGCGCATCGGCAACAGGTTATTACGGCGATCGTGGAGACGAGATACTAACAGAGGAAAGCGGGTCCGGTAGGGGATTCCTAGCGGATGTATGCCGTGAGTGGGAGGGGGCGTGTAAACCCGCTATAGAGAAAGGGATCCGTGTCGTCAACCTTAGGATCGGCCTCGTCCTAAGTCCAAAAGGCGGGGTCTTAAAGGCCATGCTTACCCCCTTCCGCTTGGGATTAGGAGCGACTATTGGAAGCGGAAACCAGTATATTAGCTGGATCTCTATTGACGATGTAGTAGGTGCTATTTATCATGCCATCAATAAAAAAGATCTCAATGGACCCGTAAACGCGGTATCGCCCAATCCGGTTACAAACCGTGAGTTTACAAGGACGCTTTCACGAGTACTTGGGCGTCCGTCTTTCCTTTCGATCCCCGGGTTTGTCCTTCGCCTTCTTATAGGAGAGATGGCCGAGGAAATGCTCCTTGCGAGTTGCCGGGCTATTCCAAAGAAGCTGCTGGATACCGATTATGGGTTTCTGTATCCTGAGCTCATAGGGGCTTTAAGACACCTACTCGGAAAGGGTAAACGAGGGTCGTGAACCATAAACCTGTCGACCTTCCAACCTCCGTTGACAGTATGATATCATCTTAATCCTTCTCTTAGAAGCTCGTATAGGATTTCCCATCCCACTTCTATACTCCGTCAGAAAGAAATCCTTTTGGTCAGTGCCTCTTTAATCTTGGCTTGTCTTTTTCCAATTCCTAGACCCTCAAGCGGGACTTTTATTCGTCTCCTGGAACCTTTCAATACCCTTTGAACTATATCGATATATTCTTTTCCACCTAAAATAATAACCGATTGATAATCTTGAAATCTTAACTTCTTTACCTGAACTTTGAGTCTTTGAAAAGATACAACCTCATTTTTAGAGTTGTTAAATGAAACGTCATAATTTTTTGGAATAGTAAAATCTGGTTCAATAAACCCATACTTTGCCGAAAGGATCACCCACTTATCAGCGAATTTTTCTGCATACTTCCGACAGAGTTTAAAGTAAGGGCTTATATATGCGTCTTTGGCATAAACTCTACCTTTATTTGGGATTTTATCCCAGATTTTCTTTTTTCCGCAGGGAACAATGATTAGAATCTTATTCTTCTGAGTTAAGGTAGAGGTCATAAAAGATTTTAGTATTGTGGAATCCTCTTCTTTTATTTCGATTCGCACCACGAAATATCACAACATCTACACCAAGAGATTTGCAGACCTCGCAATTACATTTCTCCCAGGGTCTAGCCAAGAGTGTAGCCATATACTTCTCCCGATGATGGTTACCCTCAAAGCCTCGAAGAAGCAAGGAATCATAGTTCATTATGGCGTCTAATACTCTTTCTAGGTTTGAATTTTTTGGTTTTTGAGCGTATTCTCTTATCAACTTTAAACATTCCTCTTCTCTTTGTTTTAGTTCTCTTTCCGAGATACCGTCTTCCTTTGCATTTTTGACAAGGCGTGGATTATTAGAGTAAGGAATCCTAATTGCTGAAAACCAATTTTTATCTGGAGCAAGGTAGTTTTGGTCCGAGCGTAGCCATGCTTTCCTGAGGTAGGAAGCACTATCAAAACTGGTTACCCCTAATGACCTAAACTCGACTAGCTTTTTAATCCGCAATACTCCAAAAAGATGGATTCTTATATTCTCTTCTTTAGAATGCCGGTCTATAACTCTTTTTACAGCTTTGAGTATGTCTACGATTTCATCGTCTCTCTTAGGGACTAAACTTCCTAACCCTATGTATCTGTATCCCATCTCCAATAGATTGTACACAGAATCAGCATAGAATATTGGATCCGATCCTTGCGCCACACCAATAGGAATAAAATCATAATTTCTCTCTCTATGATATCGCAAAAACTCTTCAGCATTGTCTAGGGTTAGTTGTCTACGTTTTTCCTTTTGCTGCTTGGTAAGCTTTATTTTCTTTTTTCTTCCTTTCCTATCTTCCTTCAAGATAAAATCAGGAATCATGTGATCCACTGAAACACCATAATCAAAACCCAGATTATGGTAAACATCAGCAACCAATTTTGTATCATACTCAGCAGGAGGGGTATCTTCATTAATATAGCTAAATGCCCCACAATCTCCCATCACCTCTAGATTGCTCGAAGCGGGAATTTTTAGATAATCTTTGATCGTTCTCAGTTCCCTTATATTTTTATCTCCATTCTTACTCTCTTTTAAAGTAATTTTACTTCTACTATTAAAAAGGGCTAGGCTGATTAATATCCCATCATACGGGGGCTTAGAAAAAATTTGATGTGCGTAAATATCAGTTTTATAGGCTTCATTCCTTTCTCTTCCAAACGTGTCTGTTTGAAAATCATAATTTGGGTCTAAACGGTCTTCCCAGTCGGGAATGAAATATTTCATTGCTTTTTCAAAAGGGGCAACTCCTTAGTCTTAGATTTTTGAGAAACAACGTTACTTTCCTTATCAAGTATTTCTTTTATAAAATCTTCTTCTTCGTGCCTACCAACCGATCTAGGTCTCTCGATTCTAGCCAACATAGGAAACCTAACGCATTCCCCTGTTATTAATGCTTCTCCGGTAGCTAAATCTGGAAGAATCTTAGCATCTTCTTCACCAATTGATTCAACAACATCCCTAACATACTTCTGATCACCAGGATTGATAATCTTTAAGACTATAAAAGAATTGCATTGCGAAACAATTGTTGAATCCACTCTAGATGGACGTTGGCTTATCAAAATAAGTCCCATACCGTATTTCCGTCCTTCAGTTGCAATCTGTCTTATCACTGATATAGCGCTACTTTGCACTGCACTCTCAATCGAACTAGGAATAAAATTATGTGCTTCCTCAATAACAGTTAAAAAACGGTGTACTTTTTCTTCGACTCTTAAATTAAGAAGTTGCCTTAGTATATTGCTAGCCACAACGCTACTTAGGTTACTATATCCCTCTAGGTTTATTATGCTTATCTTTCCAGGAGATATTAGTGAACTTATATCTTGAGGACTAGGTAGCTCTACTCCGAAGTCTCGCTTAAATCTATTAATTTTTTTAATCTGCGAATAAGATAGAGCAGCCCTAGATAATATACGGCTTACAGGTCTAATGGATGTAGACATTCCTCTTACAAGTCTTCTAGAAATAGTATTTAATTCATTCCTCACTTCTTCCCAACTTTCCTCAGTTTGAAGCCTTTCTAATATATCCAATACTTCGTTCATCGCATAAAAATGATGAGACTCTATATTCAGTCTATATTCAGTTCTCCTAGATTCACTTATAGGTCTTATGTAATTATCTATAAATTCTCTTCCTTCTTTGGTATTAAATAAGTCTAATAAACCACCTATTAATGTTTCTTGAGGTGGAGTTATATCTTCACTAGAAAGGCCAGATAATAAAAGGATGAGGTTGTCAAAGGACTCCTCCAATACACGAAATACTGGAAGATAAACCTCTACACTTCCTTTAAGTTCTGGTAATTCTTTTAACCCAATATAATCTCCATGCGGATCAAATATTAGAATAGGGTATTTTCGACTCGATAGTTCCTCAATAATTCGTCTAACTGTAACTGTCTTACCAGCCCCTGTTGCGGCAAGAACAGCTAAGTGCCTTGCTACTATGGCATGTCCATCTATGAAAACCTTAAACTCCGGCTTAGAGCGCAGATGCCCTATATGAAGTTTTCTATAATCAGGGATGTCTCCTATAACTAATTTTTCTACGTCCTTTTTAGACGGAATATATACACTAGATGCAGGTTGAAGAGGGTATGTTAAAGGTTGAAGTTCTCCCTTTTTATTTTCTAACCCGAGGACAGCACACTTTGCTGTTATCATCTCTCTTGAAAGAGGAATAACAGTGTCAAAAGCACTCATTTGCTGAAAAGAGAGTTCCTGAGCAACTTCTTGTGGAAAAAGCGGATTTATTCGCTCTATTTCGACGACCTTAGCCCAAACTCTTACTGTCTTATCTTTTTTCTCTCCAGATTCATCTAATTCATAGGCATCAACAGCAACAATTTCCTGAAGTTGAGCCTTTCCAGGAGCTATAGAAAAATAAAATTCCCTAGGATTTGTAACACCCACCACAGTACCAATTATATTTTTACTATTCCCCATACTTTCCACTCCTAAATCTTAGGTCTAGATTGAAAATCTCTTCTATGCAAATAGAAGAACATTAAAATTTTACGTAATTCATGCTCTTCTAATTCCTTATCTAAAGTTAATCTGCCAAAATTAAAAAGAATATATTTACGATAAGCTTCAACCATCCATTTAGGAACTTTTGCAAACTTATCAGCTACGTCAAGCCCTATCGGGAATGCATAGTTAGGTAGCAACCTAGAGTATTCATAAGTTTTATATAAACCCGCTTCTTTTCTTGAATCAGTGAGTTTTTGCGGAAATTCAACTCTTATTGCCATTGCATTCTCTACCGGCTTTAAATAGGTATAGGATATTTTCGGTAATTTACGGTCAAACCCTTGAAATTTCCCAACAAACCCACTATATCGTTCTTCTGCTTCATAAAAATCTAAGTATTCGCCAGGACTTAAAATTATCGAGAACAACAATGGATCATTATAATTTCCGATCCTAATTATTTCTTTTGCATCATTTTTATAATTCTTTACTGTTCTACCCAAATAGTTTTTAGCTAAATCAGGTTCTTCCTTAAGAAGATGCTCAAAAAGAATTGTTCCTATCTCTGTTGCGTCAGGTCTCTCTACAACTCCTACAAAATCTATATACTTTTTAAGACATTTATCTATAATCTGATTCAACAAAAATGCGATAAAGCAGTTTGCAACTAACTTTTGCTCACTCTTCCAAGAACTACATACGCATTCTTCTAACTGACATTCTTTGATGTTTTCTCTAAAGTCGTTGATTAAATATTTTGAGCCTTGAGTCATAGTAAGTATATCGTTTTCAAAAAACCAATGCCTTGAATAAGCTGATAGTCTGTAAAGAATAGGTCCATGAAGCATTATTAAGTTCACGTCTGAATATTTGGGATCATCAAGAACTTTTAAAATAGCTGATAACTCAATAATTATTCTCACAACCGATGCATAGTCGCCGCTTCCCTTTTCACCTCCTTCCAAATCACCAATTAGTATTGGAAAAAACTCAAAGATCTCGCGTTTCTCTAAGTCTCTCTCGCCCTCTTTTATTTTGAAAATACCTCCTCTTACAATTAGAGGAACTTTTAGGAAAATTTCTGCTTCACCAATACCACCGTCAATAAAAGCCACTGTTATTTTACTAGAGTCGGTCTTATAATCTGGAGATACTTTCTTAATTCCAAAACCTTTAAGACTTCCTATCCCCAATCTTTTTCTTATCTTACTTGCTATATCTAGCGTCTGATCTAGAAATTTGTCTCTTAAACTTGCAGCAACCAGCATAGAGTTTTCGGTCAGTCTAAGAAATATATCTGGTTCGCTTTTTAATTTGGTTCTTATATCGGTATCGGACATATATGTTTTCTAATTTTAAAATAAGTTAGAGATAAAGAAAAGCACACTCTAACCCCTAAAACCGGACAATAGATTAACCGTCTAGCCAACCTTTCTTCTCTATTTCGATATTCCCTGAGAAAACCCTAGGTGACACGTCACGATCCCGGAAGGTATTTTCCCTTTATTAAATCCATAGTGAATCTCTACACCCTCTCCAATCCTCACCCCTAGGCAAAGTATCCCATCTGGTGAAAAAACCTGCACGAGAGGCAAAAATACGGCGTTATGGAATCGTCCGGGTGGGCAACGGTCCTTACCCCTTGTCAACGAACGGAAAGGTACTGCACGCTGAATCTACGCTTCTCATCCGTCCAGACGCGTTCAATCCGAAATGCGTCGGAAACCAGTTCCCGAAACTCCTCCAACGTGTACTTGTAGGAATACTCGGTAAGTATGGTCTCTCCCTTCTCGAAGAAAACCCCACCGTCACCTATATGCACGTATTGATCTTCGAGACTCACAAGGTGCATCTCTATCCTTCCCACACCGTCATTATAGAAAGCGTGATGCCTCCACCTACTGAGATCGAAATCCGCACCCAGTTCACGGTTTAGCCTCTCAAGCATGTTTAGATTAAACGCGGCCGTAACCCCTTTACCATCGTTATAAGCAGCCTCAAGTGTCCTTTTATCCTTTTTAAGATCGACCCCTATTAGAAGCCCGCTTCCACCACCAGTCAATCTAGCGATCCGTTCGAGAAAAAGGCCCGCGTATTCTCGCGTAAAATTCCCTATAGTCGAGCCAGGGAAATATACGACCTTCCGGGAGTAGGGAATGTAAAAGCGGGGTAGGGAAAAGGGTTGAGTGTAATCGGCGTATACCGGGACTATCCTGAGTCGGGGATAGTCCCTTGCAAGTGCGGACACAGACTTCATCAGGTGCTTAAACGAGATATCAATCGGCATATATCCTGCAGGCTCTTCCAGATGATCCAGTATCAGCCTTATCTTTTTACTGCTACCGCTTCCAAGCTCTATAAGTAGACACCCGCTGCCGAGTGTATCTGAGATCTCGGAGATATACTTATCCATGATGGCCATCTCCGTTCTCGTGAGGTAGTACTCCTTAAGCCCGCATATCTCATCGAATAGAAGCGAGCCCCTCTCGTCGTAAAAGAGCTTGCAGGGGAGTTCCTTTTGGGGTTTTCTAAGCCCCTCCATCACCTCGGCAATGAGGTAATCCCACTCGGCCTCGAATCCCTTTACCGCCTTTATGTTCTCATGCATCTTTCGCAAGCCTTATCCCCATAAACTGCCACCTGGCACTGGGAGGGAAGAAGTTTCTATAGGTCCTTCTTATATGGGATCTAGGCGTCGCACAGGAGCCTCCGCGGAGCACCATCTGATTGGACATGAATTTTCCGTTGTATTCCCCAAGCGCTCCGGGGAGCGTTTTAAAACCCGGATACGGGGTGTAGGGACTACTCGTCCACTCCCACACATCCCCAAACATCTGAAGTAGGTCACCACTGGCCCCCTCATCGCTTAAAGGCACGGGATGGTGCCTCCCATCTTCAATGAAGTTTCCCTCTATAGATGGTTTAGATGCGGCGATCTCCCATTCGGCTTCTGTTGGGAGCCTCGCCCCAGCCCAGCGGGCGTAGGCGTCCGCCTCGTAGTAGCTTACGTGACATACGGGCTCGTCCAGATCTACCTCGCGCATGCCAGAAAGGGTAAAGTACCACCAGGCCCCGTCGATCCCTTCCCAGTAAAGGGGAGCCTTCCAGCCGTTTGCCTCAACCGCATACCAGCCGTCCGATAGCCAGAGCTCAGGCCTCTCATAACCCCCGTCTTCCATGAAAGCCAGATACTCGCGATTGGTCACAAGACGTGAGGCTATAAGGAAAGCCCCCACAAATTCCCTGTGGCGTGGGCACTCGTTATCATAGGCAAAACCCTCCCCCTCGTGCCCTATGAGATACACCCCCTCTGGGAAGACAATCCATCTGATACCAGGTATGGAACGGGATTTTGGGTTTTCATGTTTTGTGATATACACCGGACGGAGCGGGTTCACAGAAAAAACGTGCTTTATATCCGTGACCATGAGTTCCTGGTGCTGTTGTTCATGATGGATTCCTATCTCTATAACAGGGGCGATCCTCTCTACCTCCGACTCGTCGGCGCTTTCAAGAAACCCGATCATGTGCTCGTCCACACGGTGCCTATATAGATAGACCTCCTCTACCGTGGGCCTCGATAGGAGCCCGCGCTGTGGACGGGCGTGCCTTGCCCCAACCTGAACGTAGTAGGAATTAAAAAGGTACTTATACCTGGGATCCAGAGGCCTATACCCAGGGTCTACGTGTTCGAGGACAAACGTTTCAAAAAACCAACTCGTATGGGCTAGGTGCCATTTTGTCGGGCTCACATCTGGCATGGACTGGATGACGTAATCCTCGGTTACAAGCGGTCTGCAGAGATCCTCGCTAAACCCGCGGACCGACCTGTAGTCTTTAAGGAGAGAACGGCTGATTAATTCACTTCGATCTTTTTCTTTGACCTGCCTGGGGATCATTGTTCTATCTGACATATTCATAACCCTCCCTTTCTAAAATAGATTTGGCTAACGACGCTTTTTGCTAAAGGCTATCCTATAACTATGTCTAAGATCAGAGTATAACAATATACGTGATTCTATCAAAAAGGGTTTTATAAAAATACGGATGAAATCCGTCCAAAAAGGGATCGTTTCGTCCGCAATGACAGGTAAGGAAGGCAGTGCTTAGTGAGAAACAGTACCCCAATACCGGTCTTATGAGAGATCCCATTTCTAGACCACGCATTTCATTTGACAGACGGCGTTTAAAGAATATATTTTAGGAGTACCTAATTTTAATTTTAGCGAATTTAAACAAGAGAGACCGTTATGAAACCCGATCCTTCCCATTATCAACAGAGATCCTTAGCGGAGGTTAATGAGTCGGTACCCCTACCGAGTGGCGGGTCGAGTTGGTGGCGGCATTGGCTTACCTTTAGCGGACCAGCCCTCATGGTCTCTGTGGGATACATGGACCCCGGCAACTGGGCTACCGATCTGGCTGGAGGAAGCCGATACAACTATAAACTCATATGGGTGCTCCTCATGTCCAACCTGATGGCGGTTCTTCTCCAGAGCCTCTCGGCCCGTCTTGGCGTCGTTGCCCGTCGCGATCTAGCACAGGCAAACCGTGAAGAGTATCCAGGTCTTATAAATATCCCTCTCTATGTACTCGCCGAAATCGCCATCATAGCATGTGACCTTGCGGAGGTTCTCGGTTCCGCCATTGCACTAAAGCTGCTCTTCGGTCTACCGCTCCTATACGGGGTGTTGCTAACGACCCTGGATGTACTCCTACTCCTATCCCTCTCTCGGTTTGGCATCAGGAAGCTAGAGGCCGTGATCCTATCGTTGGTGGCCACTATTGGCGCGGGTCTCCTTATAGAGATCCTACTAGCCAAGCCCGATTGGGGAGGGATTGCACGCGGATTCGTTCCCTCACTGCCGGGTAGAGATGCACTTTATATCGCCATGGGTATTCTTGGGGCTACGGTGATGCCTCATAACCTCTACCTGCACTCCTCCCTCGTTCAGACACGCCAGGTCGGACACGACCCTAAGGAGATAAGACAGGCGATTAGATGGAATACGATCGACTCCGCCCTCGCACTTAACGCCGCCTTCTTTGTAAACTCGGCCATTCTAATCATGGCGGCCGCGGTCTTCTATAGAAGCGGTCACTATAACGTGGCGGAGATCGAGGACGCATATCGTCTACTCGAACCGCTTCTCGGGGCATCCATAGCACCCTTTGCCTTTGCAGTCGCCCTTCTTGCCTCAGGGCAGAGCTCTACTATTACTGGAACCCTGGCCGGTCAGGTCGTCATGGAGGGATACCTTAACCTCCGAATCCGCCCCTGGATCCGCAGGTTGATAACGCGAATGTTTGCCGTACTCCCAGCAGTAATCGGGATCTGGTATTTTGGCGAAAACTCCACAGGTTCTCTACTGGTGCTGAGCCAGGTGGTTCTTTCATTACAGCTCCCCTTTGCCATTATCCCTCTCATACACTTCGTATCCGATGAGCGCCGTATGGGGGGATTCGTCATCCCACCCTGGCTCCGTGTAGTCGCCTGGATAGCAACATCCATAATCGTTTCCCTCAACGTAAAACTGGTTATAGGCGAGGTCGGAGGGTGGCTCCTAAGCGCAGGGGAGAAGGCCTGGATGGTTCGGATGATAGTTTTACCCCTAATCATAGTCGTCGGGTTTCTGCTCGTATACATAACCCTCCGCCCATGGATAAAGAAACTCAGGATGCCACGGGCAGTGGTTTACGGTCCTGTACCGACCCATAAGGCGGTGCTACCGGCACCGCGGCCATACAGGCGTGTGGCCGTGGCCCTCGATTTCTCGGATGGAGTGATGAAGCTTCTGGCAGAGGCAAGGCGTATAGCACAAGATAGCGGAGCCAAGGTGGTTCTCCTGCATGTAGTTGAAAGCCCCGCCGCACTCGTTATGGGGAAAGAGGCCGCCGATCGAGAGACACTAAGCGATAAGGAACGGCTGGAAGAGCTCACACTTGAACTCCGCAGGATAGGTATCGACGCCGAGTGGCGATTGGGAACCGGAAACCCGGCTACGGAGCTTGCTCGAATGATAAATGAGCTCGATATAGACCTCGTGATTCTAGGAGGCCACGGTCACTCGGGGGTCTCCGATATCCTACACGGCACGACCGTAGAGAGGGTAAGACACAGGGTTCGGGCCAGTGTCCTTGTTGTGCCCCTAAAATGAAAGGTAATGACCGCCTAGGAGGGAGCATAATACAGTGAAAGGGTATACAGTTTGATCCCCCGTTGAGGTATAATTTGATGGTGCGAACACAACTCTCCTCCGTTATGGAAGATTACTTAAAAACGATCTTTAACCTCCTTAGGAAAAAGGGAAAAGCCAATACAAACGATCTTGCCAAGATAATGAAGGTATCCCCGCCCACGGTAACGCAGATGGTTAAAAGGCTTGTCGATCTCCAACTGGTAGAGCACGAGCCCTATAGGGGCGCCGTCCTAACGCCGGCCGGAGAGAAGATAGCACTCGAGGTAATAAGGCATCACCGCCTCATAGAACAGTACCTCCACGAGGCACTCGGACTCCCCTGGGACAAGGTTCACGATGAGGCCGAGAAATGGGAACACGTTATATCCGAGGAGGTGGAGAAGAGAATGGCAGAGCTCCTGAATCACCCTACCCGCGACCCGCATGGCTCCCCTATACCCAGCCCCGAGCTTGTGCTTAGGGATGAAGAACTGATCTGTCTATCCGAAATGAAAGAAGGGGAAAGCGGTATAGTGTCTGAGGTTCCGGACGAGGACCCGAAACTCCTTCAGTATCTCGATGATCTCGGCCTCATCCCTGACACCCCATTCACCGTACAAAAGAAGGAACCCTTTGGAGGCTCATTCATTCTTAAGGTCAGAGGAAAATCCCTAAGGATTGGAACAGACGCCGCCTCTCTAATCAAGGTAAAGCACATAGAAAAAGAGCAGTGGAGATAGAAAAACCCCTATAGGAAGATCCCAAGGTTAGTCGATTCTTAAACCCAGGTATATGGTGTTCTTACCCCTCTTTATAAGGAATAGTGCCGACTTTCCCTTTTCTATCTTCTCGAGTCCCTTTTCATAATCGTCCATGTTTCTAATGGGCTGTCTGTTTATCTCCAGTACCACGTCCCCGGGCCTAAAACCAGATTCAGCCGCTATACTGCCAGGGGCAACATCAGTGATGACGACCCCTTTCTCCTCCCCGAGATTAAAGCGGCTTGCGATCTCCGGGGTTATCTCGCCAGCCGAGAGTCCCAGTCTTTCCTCCCTCTCTCCCTGGGCCCTCTCTTCTGCCTGTCCTCCTGTACTTTCGGGGAGTTCACCTATCGTTACAGTAATCTCCTTTTCCTCTCCTTCTCTTATCACATGTAACTTCGACTGCGTTCCGGGTGGGGTTAGTGCAACCGCGCTTGTGAGATCAGATACGCTTTTAACCTCGTGTCCGTTGATTCCAACTATAACATCCCCTCTTTTAATTCCGGCCTTCTCCGCCGGCCCACCAGGGGTGACATCAGAGACGAGGGCACCCCTCGGTTCTTTGAGATTCATCCCCTCTGCGATCTCCGGCGTAACCTGCTGTACCAAAACCCCGAGCCAACCACGAACAACCCTACCCTTATCCTTGATCTGCTCTACCACGTTCCTTGCCATGTTTATAGGTATCGCAAACCCTATCCCCTGTCCCCCGGCGACTATTGCTGTGTTTACCCCTACCACCTCCCCTTGGAGGTTGAAAAGGGGGCCACCGCTGTTTCCAGGGTTTATGGGTGCGTCCGTTTGGATGAAGTCATCATAGTTGCCAAAGCCAAGAACCCTCCCCTTCGCACTCACTATACCAGCCGTTACTGTGTGGCCGAGTCCAAAGGGGTTTCCTATTGCGATGACCCAATCTCCAATCCTTAACTTATCGGAGTCCCCAAAGACTATAGCCGGAAGCTTTCCCTTGGGCTCGATCTTTAAAAGGGCAAGGTCGGTTTTGGGATCCTTACCTATGACCTTTGCCTCGTACTTTTCCCCGCCCTCAAGGATTACCTGAATGTCCTGAGCCCTATCAACCACGTGGTTGTTTGTCACCACGTATCCGTCTTCGCTTATGATAAACCCTGAGCCGAGGCCATGCTGTCTAAACTCCCGCTGTGGGACATCACCGCCAAAAAACCTTTTAAAGAACTCCTCAAACGGATCATCCTGTCCAAAAGGGGATCTGAAAGAGAAAAAACCCCTCTGCCTGAGTACGCTCGTCGTGCTTATGTTCACAACAGACGGTTTCAGTTTATCGACCAATCCGGCGAAGGATGGAAGCCCTTCGATCCTGCTTACTTCCGCCTCTTCGTTTTTCCCTTTAGGTGTTTCTACGTTTTCTTTGCCCTTCTCCTCTAACCTCTTCTCGTCTACCCTCTCACAGGCCGTCAGCGTAATCGAGAGAAGGAGGGGAATCAAAACCGCAAAAGACAAAAACCGTTTCATAAATACCTCCTCGAATCGTTTAGTACAAACATAACACAAAATGAAATTTCTATGCAAACCACATTAGATTCTCAATCACATCCTTCTCCTTCTCCTCCAGGACCTCGATTATCTTATGTGTAAGCTCCTCGCCGAGCAACCATGAGGACCTTTCCGCTTCCTCTTTTAGATGCCTGATCTTCCATAGGATCTCGTTTATGTTGATAGTATAATTGCTCCTCTCAATCATGTTTTCCTTACCTCCTTGAGTTAAATAGAATAAATCCCTTACGCGTTTCTCATTAGAGAATAGAGAGTCCTCACAAAACTCATATGAGGACCCTCTAGGGTGCATAAGTACCACTAAATCCAAGGCCCGACCAACCCATCTATCTCATAATCCTCGGTTCCATCAATTACAGAAAAACCAATGGCCGATGACAAACCGCGCCACAGTGGTTTCAGTTGTTCCCTGTAGTCTTTAACATCCTGAATATAGACACTCGGATCCTTCTGCCACGACATAAACTTATAAAAGATGAGGCTGAGCTTTGTCTTTACGGCCTGTGAGTTAAAATCCCAATTGAAAAACCCTCCGATTGGGAAAAAGAGCTTGAGAAAGAATAACTGCTTTATTAACTGTTGGTACTCTTCTATGTCAGTCAGGTTGAGGCAACCGGTTCGAACCCATGCGTATCCACTGCCAAAGGTCTTTGCAAACCTGGACGTGAGTCCGAGCCTCTCCCCGGCAATGGAGGCAAGGGTAGTAAAAACGTAAGATGCCTCAGGTGTAAAATACCCATTCTTGGGGAGCTTGTTATCCATCTCCATTAGATTTCTAAAAAAAGTAATACCCTCGATCCTAATGAACCTGGCGTTTATAGGGTCCTCGGAATCGAATTCCCCTATATCCCCACACCTCTCAAGCGAAACCCTTATGTTTTCCCATTCCCTTTTTGCTATTTCAAGCGTCTTAAGTGTTTCTAGTATTTCCATCGCTTCTTACCCTCCTTATTTCTTGGAGTGACCCACTCTAAGAAGGCTTAAGCCCCCTAAAGGAAGCAACCAAAAAAGGAGTAGGCCCTTTATTAATGCGCTTCTATATTTCCCAAACTCATAACCTTAAGCCGGAACTGGCTCAGGAAAATAGCGGAGGCGACCTTAAAGGGAGATACGAGAAAAAAGAAACACAAGGGGAAGGCTCCGTCTTTCCGGAAGGGATCTCCCGATTCGAATTAATGGCATCCGTCGAGGATGGAGGATTCGCTATAAGGAACTCACCATAAAACCTCGTTGAACCCCTTAGTATGAGATCGTCGCCCTCTGAAAGAAGGCAGCTTCCCTGGGTTAAACAATCAGAAAGACAAGATCGAGAGAGGGAAGGATTCGAGATAAAAGGCCGGGATTCCCTCTCGGCCTCCTTGGATGAATGGATCAACAACACCAGGGTCCCGAACGCGGCCGTTACGATTAAGACGCGTATGCGTTTTTTAGCCCGAATGGTGAAAACGGTTTCTTTTACTATGTCTTTAACCCTCAAGTCTCGACTCCAGTCCGATAAATGCGAGTCCAAACCATTCAACGATCGATTTAAGTGAATTACTTAACTTTAAATTACAAAATAAAACATCCTGCTTAAATGTCAAGGGATTTTTTTAAGGACGAGAGAAAATCAGACCGGGGCTTTTAGCCACTAAACTGGCTGATACAAGCGTAGAGACCCATCGCACCTAAGCCTCGAATACCCAACGCAAGCACGTTAACCACAACCCTTACGTTAGTCAGCGCGAATACCTGTTATAGAGAACCAGAAAGACCGCGTCTCCCTCCTCCTTGCTCCTGTAGAAGTCCTGGACGTAACCGTTTATCTCAAATCCGTGTTTCAGATAGAGGATGATCGCATAGGTGTTCCCCGCCTCGACGTCAATAAAAACCTTCTTGGATCTTATCTCTCTTGATTTCTTTATCATCCGCTTTAGGAGCTGGGAGCCATACCCCTTTCGCCTGTAGTTCTCGTCTATGTACAGGCTGTCTATGTAGACGGAGTTATTCCACCTCTGCCACTCTGCGGATATGAAGCCGACGACCTTTCCTTCCTCTTCGGCAACAAAGATAAAGTGATCCTCCTCTTTGATCTGCTTTTCTATCTCGTCTTCTATTATATCTATACTCTCGGCGGACACCTGCTTCTCTATCCTGGCACAGGTTTTAACGTCCCTATGAGTGGCCTCTCTTACTATCATAAACACCGCCCTTTTCTCGCTTGAATGAAAAAGCTAATTTACCATTTTCAGTCGGATTCTCAACCTGAGGAACCGTTGACAGTCCATTCGATTCGCTGTACCTTTCTAGTTCTCCGAACTCGGTATGGGGTGTTAAGTGGAAGAGAGGATAAAAGAGGAGTTATCACGACTCGTCTCTATTAGAAGCTATAGTGGACAGGAACAGGAGATCGTTTCGTATCTGGAGACCCGTCTTAAAGGGCTCGGGCTCCCCACATATAGGCAGAGGGTTATAGGGGACAGGTTCAACCTGATCTCGGCCCTGCATCCAAGCCCCAAGATCCTGTTTTCGGCCCATGTCGACACCGTTCCCGATTTCGGACACCCGGATCCCTATTCACCTAGGATCGAAGGTGGATGCCTCTACGGGAGGGGAAGCGTTGATACCAAAGCAGGAATCGCCGCACTACTTATCGCCCTGGAGATCGCCCGTGGAAAGGGGATGAAGACAGACGACATTGCCGTTGCTTTCACAGTGGATGAGGAACAGGAGGGCTTAGGCTCAAAGGTACTTCCAGAGGCAATCCAAGCCGAGGGTGCAGTGGTGTTTGAGCCAACCGAACTCGTGATATGCCATGCGGAAGCTGGCTCCATAGAGGTCCGAATCGAGATCACTGGCATCCCCGCACACGGAGGCGATTTTGAGTCCGGGGATAACCCGATCATGAAGGCCATCTCCCTCATCGAGGCCTTCAGAGACCTGGATTTTATAAAGGGATACCATCCACTCATCGGAGAAGGCGGCTTCAACATAATGGAGATTAAGGGAGGTGGAAACGCCCTCATCGTCCCCCACAGGTGCGAGCTATTTGTTGACTTCAGGGTCCTTCCAGGGCAGAATGTGGAAGACGCCAAGAAAGAACTCATTCGGCTCTTCGAGAAAAATGGGGCAAGGTCAGAGTTTGTCGATATAGACCCGCCTTTTGAATTGGGAATAGACGAGAGGGTAGTTCAGATTGTAAAGAGGGCATATAGAAGGGCACTAGGTGAGGAGCCGAGGTTTGGAGCCATAAAGAGCTGGACCGATGCTGGGAACCTCGTTTCAGGGGGGATTCCAAGCGTCGTTTTTGGACCGGGGAGGCTTGCCGTAGCCCATACGCCATATGAACACGTCGAGCTAAACGAGGTCGTGGCCGCAACCAAGGTCCTCTACCACGTAATCGAAGAGATCTCCGATACTCAATCGTGAACCCACACTTCTAGTCCTTCACCATACGAATCCAAACGCCTCCCCTCTCCTCTATCCGGAAGCCCAGGCTTCTATAAAGCGACTGGGCCCTTATGTTCCCCTTGCCGACCCAGAGGCCGAACCTACGGCACCCCCTTTCAACGAGCACATTAAGACCGGCGAGTAAAAGCCCTTTGCCTATCCCCTTATACTGGAATTCCGGATCGACGACAAGCTCATGTATCTCCCCTACAGGGTCCCCTTTGTAGTCAATCCAGTTGTAATCAACCGCTACGAATCCTACCGGCCTTCCGTCGACAAAGGCCACTAGGAAGCCCTCCGGAGCCCTTTTCCCTAGCCATTTTATATAGTCCAGGATCCTCCGATCCGTGTGGTAGGCGTATTCCTCCCACTCCTCATATGCCCTCTTGTAGACCTCAAGAAGCTCGCGCAGAATCGGCCGGGGATCGACGTTTCTTATAGAAAACCACATGGCATTTAGGATGTGATATAAGTCCCTGGATGGTATTGGAAGGCTACCTGATATCGCGGACCTTTTTCAGTTTCCTTACAAGCTCCTTTATCTCGTTCGACTTAACCTTCATGCTTACCCTGTTTACGACGAGCCTTGCCGTGATATCGGCGATCTCCTCGATTACAACGAGTTTGTTCTTTCTAAGGGTCTCCCCGGTCGCGGTTAAATCCACTATGACATCCGAGAGCCCGACAAGAGGAGCAAGCTCTACAGAACCGTAGAGCTTTACGATCTCGGCGCTTATTCCCTTCTTTGCAAAGTGCTCGTGCGCGATCCTTGGATACTTCGTCGCAACCCTGAGGATCCTGGTCGAAGAGAAATCGAATCCCTTCCGGGCAGCGACAACCAGCTTGCATCTCCCTATCTGAAGATCGAGAGGCTCGTATAGATCGTGCTTCTCCTCTATCAGCGTATCCTTACCCACGATTCCACAGTCCGCCGCTCCGTACTCCACATAGGCTGGCACATCGGTGGGGCGTATTATAAGGGCCTTTATCCCGTCCTCCGGATACTCAAAGATGAGCTTCCTCGAGTCGTTTAAAATCTCCCCTACCGAAAACCCGGCCTTTCTCAAAAGCCCAGAGGCCTCACTTAAGATCCTCCCACGTGAGATCGCAACGGTGATCACTCTTCTTCCCTCCAGATCCTTGCTCCTACCGTTTCTAGCTTTTTATCTAGTCTCTCGTATCCACGGTCGAGATGGTAGACCCTGGATATCTGGGTCCTTCCCTGGGCCGCGAGCCCGGCAAGGACAAGCGATGCACTTGCCCTAAGATCGCTTGCCATTATGGGAGCACCGCTAAGGTACGGAACCCCTCTCACAACGGCGCTATTCCCGACGAGTTTTATGTCGGCTCCCATCCTCCTCAGTTCCCCCACGTGCATAAACCTCTGCTGGAATATGTTTTCCGTTATAACACTGAGGCCGTCCGCTACACTCATGAGTGTCATCATCTGGGCCTGCATGTCCGTAGGAAAGCCGGGATAGGGAAGCGTGGCGATGTCAACGCTTTTTATCCTATCACCACCTCTCACCCTTATCCCACCATCCACGCGGGATACCTCC
This sequence comes from uncultured Spirochaetia bacterium, assembly GCA_964636885.1. Taxonomy (GTDB): domain Bacteria; phylum Desulfobacterota_D; class UBA1144; order Nemesobacterales; family CSP1-2; genus CAZWVA01. Next base: position 6,902 of record CAZWVA010000003.1, on the reverse strand, counting down.
GCACCTACCTCGAGCAGTTTTCCGACTATGGCTCCAACGTTCTCAAATCTGCAGTTCCTGATTAGGAGATCGCCCCTTGTGAGAACAGAGGCAACCATAAAGGTTCCCGCCTCGATTCTGTCGGGCATTACACTGTGTCCCTCTACGGGATAGAGCCTGTCCACACCCTTGATTGTGATTATATCCGTACCCGCACCCTGGATCCTCGCACCCATCTTGTTGAGCACGTTTGCAAGCTCCGTAACCTCTGGCTCACAGGCGGCATTAAGAAGCACCGTCTCCCCATCGGCAAGCACCGAGGCGAGCATGATGTTTTCCGTACCCGTAACGGTCGAAATGTCAAAGGGAACTATACCTCCCCTGAGCCTCGAGGCGGTAGCCTCTATATATCCCTCCTCGATCTCGATACTCGCCCCAAGAATACCAAGACCCTTTAAATGCTGGTCAATCGGCCTCTCCCCGATCGCGCACCCACCTGGAAGGGAAACCCTGGCACGACCGAACCTAGCTATGAGGGGGCCGAGAACGAGAACCGAAGCCCGCATCGTCTTTACGAGTTCATAAGGGGCAACCCAGTTGTTTATACGGCTCGCATCGATTGAGAGAACCCCGTTTTCATACCCCACCTCCGCCCCCAGGATCCTTAGGAGTCTTGACATGGTTCTAACGTCTGCCAGGTCGGGGACATTCGTAAAGGTGCTCCTACCCTCAGTAAGAATGCAGGCCGCCATGAGAGGGAGAACGGCGTTTTTAGCCCCGCTTACACTGACCTCGCCTTCTAGTCTCTTTCCTCCCTCGACGACTATCCTGTCCATTTTCCCTTAATCACCCTCTCTATTCCCAATAGGTCACTCGTAATAGAGATATCGTTAAAACCGGATTCCTCAAATACCTCCCACGCCCGTTTGGCCTGACCGGCTCCGATCTCGATAATACACCAACCACCCTCTTTAAGAACCCCCCTTGCTTCGAGTGCGATTCTACGTATAAAATCAAGCCCATCCTCCCCGCCGAGAAGGGATACCTTTGGCTCAAAATCCCTTACCTCCGGCTGAAGACCGGGATAATCGCTTGAGGCAACGTAAGGGGGATTTGAAAGAACGATATCGAAGGACCTCTCCTTAAAACAGCCTAAAAGATCAGAGCAGACGAGCGAGATCCTATCGGAGACCCCATGCCTTCTAGCGTTTTCCCTTGCAACCATGAGGGCCCCCAGGGAGATGTCTGAGGCCGTAATCCTTGCATCCCTACATTCACAACCAAGGGTTACGCTAACACAGCCGCTTCCCGTGCCGACATCGATTACCGACGGCAAGGGGATCTTTTCCACCGTTCTTAAGGCCTCCTCCACCAAGGTCTCCGTCTCAGGTCTCGGAATAAGAACGTCTGGAGTCACGATAAAAGACCTCGAATAAAACTCCTTTTCACCCAGTATGTAGGCCAAGGGCTCTCTCTTTATCCTCCTTTCTAACAACCGGTAAAACCACTCCACCCCATCCGGATTAACCTCCCTTTCGGGATGGACGTAGATGTCTAGGACTCTTATACCCAAGGCCCTAGATAGGAGAAGCGATGCCTCAAGCCCCGGATTCTCTATCCCGGATTCCATCATTCGGTCTTTTCCAAAGATGTAGATCTCCCCAAGCGATATGGCCTTTTTATCCTTCATTCTCCCGTTACGGTAGAAAGAGTTTATTCGGTATAGAAGAGGTTTTCAAGTTAATAGAGAGATGATCGCAGAGACGATCGAACTTGCGTTCTCCTTTGGGTTAATCTATTAGCCGTAGAAAGAAGGGTCGATTTACAGTTAATATTAACCTGAGATGCCGCTAAAGATAGTCCTTGCCTCCTCATCCCCAAGAAGAAAAGAACTCCTTAGAAAGCTGGGAATAGGTTTCTATGTAATCCCGTCCCTTATGGATGAGATTCCCCTTAAAGGCGAATCCCCAGAGGGTTTTGCTCTCAGGGTTTCTATGGAGAAGGCACTGTCCGTGGCAGGGAGATTGGATGAAGATTGCGTTGTGATAGGAGCAGATACAATCGTCGTTATAGACGGCGAGATACTGGGTAAGCCCCGAGATGAAGGAGAAGCGAAATCGATGCTCGAGAGGATTTCGGGAAGGGAGCACCGGGTCATTACCGCGTTCTCTATCGTAAGGCCAAAGGGCGAGATTCTCCATAGTGAAACAGTAGAGAGCAGGGTTAAAATTAAAGCCCTTGCACCGTGGGAAATAGAAGGTTACATTAAAACGGGAGAACCAATGGATAAAGCCGGAGCATATGGGGCTCAGGGCATCGGAGCCTTCATGATAGAGGAGATACACGGCTCCTATACAAACGTCGTCGGGCTTCCTCTATCCCAGTTGGTTGACGTACTGACGAAACTCGGGATCCTAAGGCTCTTTAGTGAAGATGGGAATAGTCGAAAACCTAAAAGGCGTTAAAGAGAGGATAGAAAGAGCAGCTCTTAGGGCCGGAAGGGATGCTAGAGAAATAAGGCTCGTTGCCGTGACAAAGGGGGTCGCCCCTGAGAGGATCGTAGAGGCCGCACGGAGCGGCATCGATACATTTGGAGAGAACTACGCACAGGAACTCAGAGAAAAGAGTGATATCGTTGAAAAGGTCCTTGGCAGAAGAATCAAATGGCACTTTATAGGGCGTCTTCAGAGGAATAAGGTTAAATATATACTTGATAGAGTCGATCTCATTCACTCACTCGATAGACTGCCCGTTGCCGAGGAGATAGAGAAGAGGGCGGAAAGACTGGGAACAATGGTTCCTGTTCTAATCGAAGTGAACATAGCCGGAGAAGAGGCAAAGGGTGGGATTATGCCCGAACATCTTGAGGGTTTTCTGGTAGAAATGGAAAGGTTTCCTCGCATCAAAGTGGAGGGCCTCATGACGATGCCCCCCTTTTTTGACGATCCGGAGATGACCCGTCCCTATTTCAGGCAACTAAGAGATCTGAGGGACAGGCTAAGGGAGATGTTTCCGGGTTTGAGAGAGCTCTCTATGGGGATGAGTGGGGACTTCGAAGCCGCAATCGAAGAGGGGGCAACGATTGTAAGGATAGGGACGGCGATATTTGGACCTAGATCGGCTGATACATAGGAATGGGAGAATTAGATGCAAAGGATCGGATTTATTGGTGCTGGAAACATGGCTGAGGCCTTGGTGAAGGGGCTTCTCTTATCCGGTATATTCACAAAGGATCGGATAACCATGAGCGATGTAGCAGAGGAGAGACTGGGTCTTATGTCCTCTCTCTACGGCGTTAAAACCTCACGAAAGAACACGGAGGTCGTAAGGTCTTCAGACATCGTAGTGATTGCCGTAAAGCCCAACCAGGTAAACGGGGTTCTATCCGAAATAAAGGGGCTTCTATCGCCTAAGAAGATCATCATATCAATAGCGGCTGGGATTAAGACCTCTTTCATCTCCGAGATAATAAAAAAGAAGGCAAAGATAGTTCGGGTTATGCCAAATACCCCCGCTCTTGTACTTGCAGGGGCCTCTGTCATCTACTGTAACCCTCTTCTAAGCGGAGGGGAGAGGGAGAACATAATCAGGATCTTTAGATCCATAGGGATCGCCTATACGGTTGAAGATGAAGGCCTTCTCGATGCTGTTACAGGGCTTAGCGGTAGCGGCCCGGCCTTTGTAGCGATGTTTATAGAGTCGCTTTCGGATGGTGGGGTCAAAATGGGGCTTTCAAGAAACATGGCCACGGCCCTTGCAGCGCAAACCGTCTATGGAACCGCAAAAATGGTTCTCGAAAGCGGGATCCATCCAGCGGAGCTAAAAGACAGGGTCTCATCCCCGTCCGGGACAACGATCGAGGGGATAAAAGAGCTAGAGATTCGTGGATTTAGGGGAGGCGTTATATCAGCCGTTGAATCCGCCACCCGTCGTTCAAAAGAACTATCCAAGGGAGGAAAGTGATGTTCATTATTGGGAATCTCATTATGGCACTGGCACTCGCACTGCATTATCTATTGTACGTGTATATGTGGATCATAATAATAAGGGCGCTGATTTCCTGGGTAAACCCGGACCCCTATAACCCAATTGTAAACTTCCTCTACAGAGCAACAGAGCCCGTGCTAAGACACATAAGAAGGATCATTCCCCCTATTGGCGGGATAGACCTCTCTCCAATTCTGGTTTTTGTGGCTATATATTTCATAGATACGTTCCTCATAGGGAGTCTATCGGATCTCGGAGTCAGGTTAAAGACCGGCGCCTTTTAGTAGAGGTGTAAGGAGCGTTCCCTTGACAGATATAAGAAAAGAACCCCAAGTAACCATCGAGGTTCAGGTTCAACCCAGATCGTCCCGTGATGAGGTATTAGGGCTTCAGAACGGAAGGATCAAAGTAAGGGTCACGGCCCCTCCAGAGGGCGGAAGGGCAAATGAGAGGCTAAGGGAGGTTATAGCAAGGGAACTAGGGGTTCCAAAATCGAGGGTGGAGATAGTGAGGGGAGAGACATCTAGACTTAAGACCGTTAGGATCTCCGGTCTTGGTCGTGACGAATACTATTCGTTTATGAGAAGGCTTTCCGGTTAGTCGCTATGCCCTACGTTTCAGTAAGAGGACTCAGAATAGGATACGTAGAAGGGGAAAACACCAGGAAATCACGCCCCACGATTCTAATGGTCCATGGGGCTGGACAAAGCCTCGCCACGTGGGAGTACCAGGTCGATGCATTTAAAAACCATCCAAGGTTTAACCTCCTTATACCCGATCTTCCCGGGCACGGCACATCACAGGGAAGCGGTTGTAGAACCATCGGCGAATACACAGGGTTTCTAAAGGACTTTAGCGATACCCTTGGCCTTGACAGGCTCATACTCGTTGGGCATTCGATGGGAGGCGGGATAGCCCAGGTCTTTGCGATCGATTATCCAGAAAGGGTTTATGCCTGTGTTCTTGTGGGCACAGGGGCAAGGCTTCGGGTCGCAAGAGAAACCCTCCTTGCCGTAAAAAACAACTATGAGGTTTTTTGTGAGGTAGCACCGACCCGCTCATTTGCGGGCTCTTCGCCCGAGGAGCTCAAGATAAAATTCAAGGAGAGTCTAAAGAGAACGCCTCAGGAGATCTCATACCTGGACTTAATGGCCTGCGATGAATTCGACATAACGGATGAGGTCGGAACCATAAAAGCCCCCACCCTAATAGTCTCTGGGGAGGAAGACGTTTTAACCCCAGTAAAATACGGTGAGTTCCTTAACCGCAAGATCCAGGGTTCGAGGCTCTATGTGATAAAGGGTGCAGGACACTTTATGATGCAGGAAAAACCCGATGAGTTTAACCGGGTCCTTCTTGGGTTTCTGGATTCGCTTTAGCTAGCCAACTTCCCCGATATTCTCGAATATAGCCTCCTTTACAACCCCCAGATCCGGTGGGAGTTCAAGAGGCTTATTGGCGTATTTCGGTATAACCCCCTCCAGTTTTCCCTCGTGGTACCCGATCTTGAATTCGACGAATTTAAGCCCGTGAGCGGTGGAGATTATCACAACCCTGTCGGTGGGTTTAAAGACCTTTTTCTCGAGCAGTTTTAGGAAGGCCGCTATCGCCACACCCGTGTGTGGACAGTTAAAGGTTCCCGTTCTATCCACAAGCGCAGCGGCGTTAGAGAGCTCCTCCTCGCTTGCCTGCTCCACTATACCATCAAACATCTTTAGTATCTTTATAGCCTTGTTCACACTCACAGGATTTCCGATCTGTATCGCACTTGCAAGGGTCTTCTGGGCCTTTACAGGATGGAACTCCCGAAAACCGTTGAGGTAGCTTAGGTATAGGGGATTTGCACGCTCAGCCTGGGCACAGACTATCCTTGGAAGCCTGTCGATGAGACCGAGCTCATACATTATAAGAAAACCCTTACCCAGGGCGGATACGTTCCCTAGATTCCCACCCGGGATTATCACCCAATCTGGCACCTCCCAGTCAAACTGCTGGCAGAGCTCTATGCTCACCGTCTTTTGCCCCTCTATGCGAAGGGAATTCATGGAGTTCGCAAGGTATATGTTGTGTTCCGTGCATATCTTCTGAACCATCTCCATACAGCCATCGAAATCCGTATCAAGTGAGAGAACAAGGGCACCGTTTGAAAGGGGCTGAACCAATTGGGCAACGGACACCTTGTTTCTCGGAAGAAAGACGATGGCACGGATCCCAGCTGCCGCACAGTAAGCAGAAAGGGCGGCTGAGGTGTCTCCTGTAGAGGCGCACGCCACGGCGGGGATATCCACTCCGTCTGCAATCATCTGCTTTACAACCGAGACGAGAACGGTCATCCCCAGATCCTTAAAGGAACCAGTGTGGCTGTTTCCGCACATCTTTATCCATAGGTCTTCTACTCCGACCTGTTTTCCGAATCTTTCAGCCCAGAAGAGATTCGTTGCACCCTCATACATAGACACGACGTTTTCGTCTTCCACGTATGGACAGACCCATTCCTTCTTTCCCCAGACAGAGCTTCCATATGGCCAGATCTGGTGTCTATAGCGATAATCGAAAAGCTGTTTCCATTTCTCCTGTGTTCTTTCTCGGAGCGGCTTTAGATCGTGTACCACCTCAAGAAGGTTCCCACACCTCTTACAGCGATAGACTATCTCATTTAGTTGATAAGTCTCGCCGCACTCTTCGTTTATGCACTGAAACCAAGACCTATACTTATCCATAATCCTATTAAAACAAAATACATCCTACCATCTTAGCTGTCAACGACCGTACATCATCCTCCAATGAGGGAAAAAGGCGGTTCAGTAGGTTTGTCCGTGGATGTGATGGACTGCGTTAAACATAAATTGGAGATTAACAGATTAAGGGGAGCGAGGAAGAAGGAGGAGGGAAGTAGGAGAGAGGTAGAAAAATTCCTTTAGTCCCCGAAAGATGCG
>CAZWVA010000002.1:0-101466 GCA_964636885.1 uncultured Spirochaetia bacterium | reverse complement strand
AGTTCGTTCGGGCCATATTCCGCCAGACGTTGGGCTGCCTCAGCCCCTGTCAGTCCGGCGGGTGTGGATTTCAGGTAAGCGAAGACAGTTTCGCTGGATAGGGTATGCCAGAGGGGAGTCGCATTTTTGAGTGATGGTTTCATGGACGGTTATCTCGCAAATTAGTTTTGTCTGATAGGTCTTCCTGGCGCGGCTGGGTTGCCTTGAAGACAAGATGGTTGAACCAATATAGCAACGCGGCCATGACGGGCAGTGCGGCGAGGGGGCGCATTCGACCACAGTGATGGCTTCTTCTTCCAGCCGCAGGGCAAAGACTATTCCGCCACCGCTGACGGCGATGATCGGCCAGAACACCTGCCGCCAGCGCGGAGGGAGGTCAAAATAGCGTCCCAACCGGCGGTATCTTGGCTTGCGTTTCATGGCAACATCCACTACTCAGATGTCGTTGGGCGACAAAAAGGCCGACGCTGTTGAACAGGCCACTTTGGTTCTGGCCCGAATCCGACGAGCAGCCCAACGCTGCGCGTGAGCACCGACGTAGCGAGTCTGACTCCACGCGCTTGTTAAACCGCTTTTTCAATAACCCTCTTGGCCTGTTGCCAGAAATACTCGAACGCCTCGGGCCAAAGTAACACGGAATTTGTCGGACTCGGCCCTGGCGGAGTCCACTTTCCCTCAAGCCGGCCATCCTTCACAGTTCCTCGCAGGTACATCATAGAAAAAATGGGAGCGTCAACTTCCGCAGATGAGCGAACGAAGTTATTCTTGTCAAAGCGCATAGGGTCTTCGTCTATGAACAAACCGCCAAGATGAAACAGAATAGGTGTCCACCCTGAGTCCGAGTAACCCCAAACGTCCAATACCTCATAGAGCGAGAGATTTGGCTCCTTGCTGTTTGGTTTGAGCTCAATGACGAGTGTCTGATTGTCTTGCCCCGCAGCTCTTAGAGAACTTTCAATGTTCACGTGCCACGGTAGCGGCTCGGACGATTCGACCGTAAGTTGCTTAGCAAGCAACCTCGGAATATAGCCTTTCTTGCAACCAAAAAGAGATACCACCTCTCGAAAGTGATATCGAGCAGCGCCATTGTCCTGAGTCTTGTCATAAAGGGCATACATAGGCCGGTTCCAGTTGCGGCTTAACATTAATTTTTATACTTATTCTATAATTGCGAGGATTGTATAACGTATTAAAACCTTTGTCAAATTTTATCACCTAAGATAACTTGAAACCCGTTTATTTTTGCAATTATAAGTTATTATGTTAAATGCCTTTAAGAACTATCTCGTTAAGACCGCCCATGTTAGGACAAAATACATACCCCATTATCTCAAATAGGTTGCAGACTGCTATGCTTTTTTGATTTACCGAACTCGCAACTTATAAGCAACGACCACAGGAAGCAGTTTTTGAGGCATCTCGTCTAAGATTAACTTTTCCTAAGGGGACATTTCCCCTGGGATTCATATGGCGTATCCCCTCTTAGTCCCGGATGCGATAGGAGAATAAATCCCCTTTGAATTTAGGTGAGAGATTCAGTAACCTTCATATAGTCCTTTTTATTGGGGTTATGAGGTATGTCCATAAAGAAGGAACTAAAAACCCTCAAAAGACCGTCTCTTGCAGAGATACTGGATAAACATTCTGAGGAAGGGGAGCTTTACGAGAGGCTGGAAGACGATAAGGTCATCTGCTACGCATGCGGTCACAGGTGTGTTATAAGGGACGGATTTAGGGGGATATGCAAGGTTAGATACAATAAGGGCGGAAGGCTCTTTGTTCCAAAGGGGTACGTGGCAGCGCTTCAGTGCGACCCTACAGAGAAGAAACCCTTCTTTCACGTTCTTCCCGGTTCTTTCACATTGACCTTCGGGATGCTGGGTTGTGATTATCACTGTGCGTATTGTTTCCCGGCTGAAACTCCAGTAGTTACCAACTTAGGTGTTTTACCCATAGAGGAAGTATTTAATTTAGGCAAGTACAAAGAAAAAAAAGAGGAGGCAGAAATCTCGTATTCTGACAATCTCCAGGCTATTACAGAAATCGGTTCTTTTCAACCAATTAGAAAGGTATTTAAACACTACTACTCAGGAAAAATGACGGTTATTAAACCCTATTATTTCCCTGAATTTCGCTGTACCGAAGACCACCGTATCTACGCTACAAAGAACCCGAACGGCAAGAATATCGAGATTTTGAAAGCTAAAAACCTTACCAAAGAGCATTTTCTAGTTATTCCTAAGAACTTCCGTTTTTCGTCGGATTATTCCATCTCAACTTATGAAATACTAAAAGAGTTTAAACCTATTTTTAAGATCCCTCATGCTCTTTCTGCCTCTGATGTCGAGCACATTATAGAATCAAGCAAGCAAGGAATAAGCTCAAAAGAGTTAGGGATTGAGTTCAATAAAGATTCTTCAGAAGGAGACAAAGTAAGGTTCTTAAAGGAAAAGCGACCGGGAATTCCAAAAAATATTACCTTGGATGAGGATTTCGCAAAGCTTCTTGGATACTATCTAGCAGAAGGTTGTGTTACTAAAGATAAAAACCGTCCGAATAGTTATACCCTGTATTTTACTCTTGCACCTAATGAAAATGACTTGGCTAATAATATCGTGTCTCTAGTCACAAAAACTCTGGGTCTTAAAGCTAGTATTGTAAAACGAGCAACATCCATAGTCGTCACTTTAGATAAAACCTCTGCGGCACTTCTTTTTAAGAGTCTTTGTGGAGAAAGAGCTTCAACCAAGAGGGCCCCCGAGGTGTTATTTGATGTTAAGCGTTCGATTGTAGAAAGTTTTCTCCATGCATATATCGAAGGAGATGGACACATCTATCCTAATGGGAAAGTCAGCGTGACTACAATCTCAAAAAATCTTGCCTATGGAATTGCTTGGCTGGCTTTAAAGCTTGGGTATTTGCCCTCACTCTACGAGAGTAAGTTACCTGAGAAAAAGATTATCGAGGGTAGGACTATTCGTCAAAACTCTTCTCAATACACTGTAGTATGGTATAAAGAAAAATCTAGAAACCATCGTTACATTGAAACCGACCGTTATTATCTTATACCCCTGCGCTCTATATCTACGGAAGAATTTACAGGTTACGTCTACAATCTTGAGGTTGATGAAGAGCATAACTACTTAGCGAATTTCTTCCTTGTTAAAAATTGCCAGAACTGGCTTACCTCTCAGGCCCTTCGCGACCCCTCTGCCGGAATAGAGCCCATGCCTATTACAGCGGAGCAGATGGTTGCAATTGCAAAGAGGTACAGGGCCAGTATGGTGGGAAGCTCATACAATGAACCACTCATTACGGCCGAATGGGCCGCGGAGGTTTTTAAACTCGCAAAGAAGGAGGGGTTTAAGACCGCTTTCATCTCAAACGGAAACGCAACAGGCGAGGTTCTGGAATACCTAAGACCCATTACGGACTGCTATAAAGTTGACCTAAAATCCATGAGGGATAAAAACTATAGGAAACTAGGCGGGCTTCTTGGAACCGTCCTTGAGACCATTCCCAGACTGTTTGAGATGGGGTTCTGGGTGGAGATAGTCACACTCGTTATCCCTGGGTTTAACGACTCTAACGAAGAGCTTCGAGATGCGGCAAGTTTCATCGCCTCTGTGTCTCCCGACATCCCCTGGCACGTCACGGCGTTTCACAAGGACTACAGGATGACTGACCCAGATAATACAACGCCCGAAACCCTTATACGTGCCGCGGAGATCGGATACGAGGCAGGGCTCAGGTTTGTCTATGCCGGAAACCTTCCTGGATACGTGAGAAACTACGAAAACACATACTGCCCAAACTGCCATAAACTCTTAATCGAGCGATATGGATATAGGATTTTAAATTACCTTATCACATCAGAAGGAAAATGCCCTAGTTGTTCTTGCACTATTCCGGGAATTTGGTGGTAACCTTCACCGTCTATTCTAGAATCTATTTATAAGTTTAAACACCTAAGTTATCTTAGCGGTGTGGTTTCCAGATCGATCCGAATTGATAATTTGAATATGGATTGAGGTCATTGTCCTCCAAATAATGCTTTAAGTTGGCTAATGATTCTTTAACAATGCTGACGAAAAAGCCAACTGGATATACAAGCTCCCATGTTCTAGTAGATTTACGCATAAATTCACGCAATTCTTCGTTAGAATAAGCACGGTCAGGAGTTTCAACATAATAAGGTGAAGTATCATCACTACTTACTTCGGAAGGATGACCAGGTTCTCGAAATTCATGAACTAAATGGTTTCGATAAATGTATAAGAGCTCAGCATGACTTGACTTTTCAATAAAGTTCCTTAATTCATTAGTTGCTAATCTCTCTAGCTCCTGTTTACACGGATCAACTTCATTAATCCGGTAAATTGTACCACCTTGCCACTTCTCAAGTCTTTCTTTAACTTCTCTTTCGAGTTCACTATTCGTAGAGTCAGATTGCAAATTAAGTGCAAGCTGTGGAAGACTAACTCTACAATGATCTCTCCACCCCGAGAATGACTTTATGAAACAGATAAACCGCTCTCTGTTTCCTTTACCTGTATATACAGCACGTGCTAGACTGTCAATCATTGCTACAATGAGGATCTTGCGATACAAGCGATTTTCAATTGCTTTAATCTCTTCCAGCCTTTCTTTAAAATATGAACAATATGTATTAATGTCCTCTTTGTTGCTCATGTTTCAACTAAATAAAGGGTATGTTTTAGAATCTTTTAGTATTCTTAAAACTCTATATTCTACTGCAAAACTCCATCTTCTTGTAGCTTTTGTATAGTGGTAGTAATAAGTGAATTGATTAGGTCATCAAACTCTGCAAAAACATTACCCCCAGTAAGTGATGTAGCTATCCAAGCCAATTTGCCGGTTTCAGCATCATATAATTTCATAGTGAAACGAAGCCTAGGCTTAGACAGGTAATATCCACCAGAATGATATGTTGTACTAAAAAAGTTAATTGTCTCCCCTTGCAGAGTTCCAAATCCCTGTGTTGTGGATGAACCTGGTATATACACTTGCTGTGAATAAGCATCTGTCAGTGTAAGAAACAAAACACTATCAATCCTATTTTCCTTTAGAATTCTTAAAACATCATTCTCAGTATAAGTACGAGTTGGTAGAAAGATTTCCATAGAGGGAATACCAGTAACAGCGTGTTTGGCAAGTTCTACTGAAGTAGTCTGTTCTACTTTTTTTCTTGACCCAATACCTGCAAATGGTGCTATAATAACCATTCTCTGAAAAGTTTTTCCTGTAAAAGCGGGGTCTTTAAAGGAGTTGATTTGTGTTGCTGTTCTAGCACAACTGGTTATATTGGAAACAAGTATAAAGAATAAGAAAAGTGTGGTTATTAATACTCTCATGTTTTCTACCTTCCTTCTTTACTCAATTGTCCCCTATTATTAAAACCTTAATTTATAGCCGTTTAAAGCATATATCACAACGAATAGTCCCTTGTCAAGGTGTTGTTGCATAAACCAAAAATTACAATGATTTCAATAGGTTACGACTTTTGGTTAAAAATTAAAAATCTAATGAACTCAATTAGTTACATAGTAAATTCTCTTTCTCTATTCCCTCCACAAAGCGGACATTGCCCATATATTACTTTCTCCTCGTTTTATAATCGGATTCAAACTTATCTAAACTCGGCTCATAAGCCGGGGTCTCATTTCCTCCAGTAGTAGCCCGCCACCGTTCTTATCTTGCGTAGACCAAGAGAAAGGGCGTACAAAGGTATCTGCCACATGTGCTCCAGATCCCAGAAGCGTTGGACGTATCCCAAAAACCCGATGAGCCTCTTCTGCGGACTCGCTCTTCCCCTCCTCAGTCGTAAGAAGTCAAACCAGAGTACTGGTATATTCCCCAAGAGCTTATTCTCATGGTTTTCGGTTTTGTATCTATACTCCATATGCTCGATTCTCGATGTGGGCATTTTCTCTAGGCTATCTAAAACCCAAGTGGGAACGGGAGCGCCGAACCTGTTAAGTAGATACCTAAGTGCGTGTCTTAAGGGCAGGATCAAACGGTGTTTTTCTGCCAGCCTGATCAATCGGTTCCAATCTATCTCGGCCTTTGACGAGCGCATGATCATCATGGCATCCGCTACCCAACGAAAGGGCGGTATGGGACTCCACTTTACCCCGTGAACGCATGTGTGGAGGAGTTCATCAGCGGGATTTAGTACGTATGTTGATACGCCCTTAACCGTGATGGGAAGTGCCCCATCCCAGAAATCGTCGTCTGAATCCGGCTGGCAGCATTCTATGAATAGATGCCAGTGAAGGTCAATGTGGTATTGGTCCAATGAATCAACAAAGTCACAGCCGTGAATTATGGGTATAATGGCCTCAGGCGATTTATAGGACGGTATCCAACCCATCTTTCTCAGAAGACCGATCGCATGGATGGCCTTTTCTGTGGGAACGAGAACATCTATATCGCCCATTGGTCGAATGCCAAAATCCTTGTAATATAGAATGGTTAAAGCGATTCCCTTAAGCAACACCGTTTTGATTCCGGCGCCATTAAAGGAATCGAGTAGTGCAACCGCACGGTTAAGCAGGATCCGGTTCTGATACCAAGTGTTACGGTGGAGCTCCTTGAGGGGGTTGATCAGTGGATCCTCAACTCCTTGTGCGGTAAGGTTATGGTATAGAAGGGGAAGGAGGCGAAACGACCCGGGGTCGATTCTCTCAAGATCAACGCTCGATCTCCACTCCTCCCAGGCCGAGACGGCGTCTTTACCCTCCAAGAGGGCGGCCAGTAGGAGTAATTCCTGCTCGCGTGTAGGCCAGCAGTCTATATTGTCCTTCGCTCCTCGCATAGATACCCTCCTCTATGCCTACTCTCGGGGTTCCAGTTGCCTCCCCCAGGGCTCTGTCTAGCGAGGCCGCAGGGTACAAGACTAAGTGGCATCGTTATGTGGTGTAGCTCGCACGTACAGGGTTTCTCATTCCACAACCCGCCGGCAGGTCTCAAACGAACCTACACAAAGTAGGAGTGATTATAAATACCTCACCGTCATCAGCCTCAATGGCGATCCGTAGAGTCCTTCTTCCCCTTTATAGTTTTAAGTAACTTCATCATACAGCCCTTTCATCTCGATGTCAAAAGCCCGTTTATACATGGTTCCCTTATGCCATTAAGGGGTCGATTTGATTAACCTCTCTTTTCCTTTATAATAACCCTGTCTAAGCATTCATAGATTCGAGTGTAATCCGGTATGGAAACCAGACATATTAGGAACTTTTCTATAATCGCCCATGTGGATCACGGGAAATCCACCCTCGCCGATAGGATCCTTGAGTTTACGGGAACCGTAACCGAGAGGGAGATGACAGAGCAGTTTCTGGATCAGATGGAGATAGAAAGGGAGAGGGGGATAACGATTAAAGCCCAGGCCGTAAGGATAAACTATAGGGCAGACGACGGAATCACATACGAGTTTAATCTAATAGATACCCCCGGTCATGTGGACTTTAGCTACGAGGTTTCAAGGAGCCTCAAGGCCTGTGAGGGGGCTCTTCTCGTTGTAGATGCCTCGCAGGGGGTAGAGGCCCAGACGGTAGCACATGCCTACCTAGCAGCGGATTCGGGGCTGGAACTCATTCCTGTAATAAACAAGATAGATCTCCCGGCCGCAGACCCAGAAAGGGTAAAGAACGAGATAGAAGAGGTAATAGGGATAGATGCGAAGGACGCTATCCTTGCAAGCGCAAAGGAGGGGATTGGAACAAAAGAGATCCTTGAAGCCATAGTGAAGAGAATCCCACCTCCACGGGGGGATTCAGGGTCTCCGCTTAAGGCCCTTATATTCGATAGCTGGTTTGATTCCTATCAGGGTGTCGTAATGCTCGTAAGGGTCTTTGAGGGAAGGATCAGACTCGGAATGAAGATACGGCTCATGTCCACTGGTAAGACATACGAAGTTAAGAAACTCGGGGTCTTCTCCCCAAGGGCGATTGAGGTGAGGGAGATCTCTACGGGTGAGGTTGGATTCGTAACCGCGGCGATAAAGGAGATAAGGGAAGCGAAGGTTGGTGATACCATTACCGAGGCTGAAAGGCCAACGGATACCCCTCTTTCCGGGTTTCGCGTAATGAAGCCCATGGTCTTTAGCGGTCTCTATCCGATCGATCCCGGGGATTATGAGAGGCTAAGAGATGCGCTTGAGAAGTTCCGGTTAAACGATTCCGCCTTCGTTTATGAGCCCGAAACCTCACTCGCACTCGGATTCGGATTCCGGTGTGGGTTTTTGGGTCTCCTCCATATGGAGATCGTAAGGGAAAGGCTCGAAAGGGAATTTGAGCTTGAGCTTATATCCACGGCGCCAACCGTCGTCTACAGGGTTACGGATACAAGGGGAGAGACGATTCTCGTTGACAATCCGAGTAAGCTCCCCTCTGCCGACAGGATAGAACTAATGGAAGAGCCCTACGTGCTCGTAGCGATACATACCCCAAGCACGTACCTTGGCGCCATATTCGACCTGTGTGAGAAAAGGCGTGGGATTCAGAAGAACATAAGGTACATAACACAGGACAGGGTCATAGTGGAATACGAGCTTCCGCTCTCGGAGATAATCTTCGATTTCTTCGATAAGCTAAAATCCGTTTCTAGGGGCTATGCCTCTATGGACTATGAGCTCATAGGTTATAAGGATTCGGAACTCGTAAAACTCGATGTGCTCATTAATGGCGAGCCCGTGGATGCGCTTTCCATAATAGTCCACAGGGAAAAGGCCTATGAAAGGGGAAAGGAACTCGTGGAGAAGCTCAGGCGCCTCATCCCGAGACAGCTTTTTGAGGTCGCCCTTCAAGCCGCAATAGGGAACCGCGTGATCGCCCGTGAGACTGTAAAGCCCGTAAGAAAGGACGTTACGGCCAAGTGCTATGGCGGTGACGTTACGAGAAAAAGGAAGCTCCTTGAAAAGCAGAAAGAGGGTAAGAAGCGACTCAAACAGATAGGAAAGGTCGAGATCCCGCAGGAGGCCTTCCTGGCAGTGCTTAAGACCTAAGTACTAACGCGGGTTGGCTCTTCCTTATCCTAAACCGATACCTCTCATAACGCTTCTGCCAAAACCCCCCTAAGACCCTTGAATCCCGCGGTCGAATTCCTGTATTGATAAAGAAATCCGCTTATTATATAATTAAATTTAGATAGGTTTTTGTACTTTATATTCTATAATCCGTATCTGTAAACGAGAAATACTCTAAGCATTAAAAATCGTAAACAAGGAGGGAGTTATGCAGTTACTATTTAGACCACGGGATTTAAAATACGTAGGAGAAGGGACGTTACCGTTTGGGACATTTGACGACACAAAGAAGTGGTTGCCTATCACGAGGTATCTGGAGATGGGAGCGGAAAGGTTTCCCGATAAGATAATGTTCCGGGTAGCAGATAAGGACGGAGGCCTTACGGAAAGCTACACGTACAGGCAGACAAACGAATGGGCTAACCAGGTTGCCAATGGACTCAGAGAGAGGTTTGGAGTTCGTAAAGGGGATAAGGTGGGGATGTACATGCTTAACTGCTCCGAGTACGTTGTCTCCATAATAGGGATACACAAGGTAGGAGGGGTGCAGGTACCAATAAACAAGGACGAGAAGGGAGAGAGGCTTGCATATGTCATTAACTATTCCGATATGGAGGTGCTTATAATAGATCCCGACAGCCTTCCATTCATACAGGAGATAGGGAAGGACCTAAAGAACCTAAAGACCATATTTGTAACCGGGAATCCAAATGATGTTCCTAGTGAAATAAGTGGGATAAAGGCGTTGCCGTTTAACACGTTTGGGGATTTTTCTAAGGACAACCCTGGGGTGGACGTAACCATAGCGGATATGGAGAGGTGTATGTTCACATCCGGTACTACGGGTATGCCTAAGGGTGTGGCAAGAAACCACGGCGGTGTGATAATGACCGTAAGGAGTTACCTCCAGCAGCAGGGGATAAGGAGTGAGGATGTGCTTATGAGCGTGCTTTCCCTTGGACATGCCAATGCACAGGTGATGTGTCTTTTTAGCGCGATAGGGGCAGGAGCAACGGCGGTATTCTACCCGAGGTTTTCGGCCTCTAGTTTCTGGAAGTGGGCTACGGAGTGTGGGGCAACATGTGCGAACATGCTTGGGGCGGTAGCGGAATACCTATGGGCAGCGCCTCCAAGTGAGTGGGACAGAAAACACAAGATAAGGATAATGCTCGGGTCCCCTGCACCAAGGAACCTCCAGGAGTTCCAGGAGAGGTTCGGGGTAAGGGTGATAGACGGATACGGATCAACGGAGATGGGCATGGTTCTATGGAAGGACCCAGAGGATCATAGACCCGGCTCATCCGGGTACCCAATGGACGGGTATTATGTGGAGCTAAGGGATCCACAGGATACAAATAGGGTAATCAGGCCCTTCTGGGACCCGTATGAAGACCCCACACCGCCCGAAGAGGCGAAGGGGTTGTTGTTTATAAAGCCGCTTATACCCCACACGACCCTAAACGAGTATTTTAAGGACCCGAGAAGAACAAGAGAGGCCTTTGATGACGATGGCTTTTTTAATTCGGATGACCTATTTGCGAGGGGAATAGACGGCAGGTACTACTTTGTAGGAAGGTTCAGCAGGATAAGGGTATCGGGGGAGAACGTTGATCCAATCGCGGTACAGGATGTAGCGATGAGGTATCCGGCCATACAGGAGGCGATAGCGGTTGGGATAAGGCTCCCCAATGTGTCGGACGACGAAATCAAGCTGAACATAACATTAAAGCCGGGGGCGACATTTGATCCAGTGGAGTTTAGTAAGTGGATGGCGGATCAGGTTATGGTGGCGATGGTGCCAAGGTTTATAGAGGTGTACCCGGAGGGATTTCCCGTAACGGCTACCCAGAAGATAAAGATGGCCGAGTTAAAGGAGATAACGGATAAGACATGGGACAGGGTTAAAGCCGGGCTCAAGTTCAGTGCAAGAAAGTAGAAAGTACTGCAGGGGCGTAGGGTTACGCCCCTACTTCTTTGGATCATCCGTTCATCCATTCTATAGATCGGGCGATTACACGTTCTCCTTTCCGGGGTTCTTATCACAATGGCTCAACCCGATGATGAACGATACATGCACACCGCTATAGGTGAGGCTCTAAAAGCCAGAGGTATGGGAGAAGTACCGGTTGGTGCAGTGGTTGTGGATGAAAAGGGGAAGGTGATTTCCAGAGCCTATAATCTCTGCGAAACCAACCTTGATCCGACGGCACACGCAGAGATCCTCGCCATAAAGGAGGCGGCAAGAAGGCTCGGAAACTGTCGACTCACGGGAGCTACCCTCTATGTTACGCTAGAGCCCTGTGCCATGTGCATGGGTGCGGCGGTTCTTGCGAGGATAAAGAGACTGGTCTTTGGAGCACGCGACCCAAAGGCAGGGGCCGTTGTTTCTCTTTACAACATCGGTACGGATAAAAGGCTAAATCACAGGATTCGGGTGGAAGAAGGGGTATTAAAGGAGGAGTGTGCAGGTTTACTCAGGGATTTCTTTAAAGGTATTCGCGCCGAGAAACCCTAGCGGGGTCTAAATAGTTCTATGATCTCTCTTACGATGCTCTTCTCTTCGGGGCCTGCGAGTTTTTCCAGCTCCCCATCGTCAAGCCATACTCCCCTACACGAGGTGCATCTATCGATCTTTATTCCACGAAAAACGACCTCACTCAGATCCCCACCGCATTTGGGGCACTTCATATAACAGACGCTCTTTATGTTTTGCCTTTGCTCTTCTAAAAACTCCTGCCTGAGCTTTTCCTTAAGCCTCTTTACCTTTTCAGCGTCTTCCCTTGCGAAATACTCGTCTTCTGTTTTTGTCGGTTTATCTGTGCTCATAGGAATCTCCCCCTTTTGATTTACTATACACAGAAAGAACCACTTAGAATCAGGCCTTCTTTTCAGATACATGGCGATTTCTTTCGCCGTTACGCCTTTGAGGTGTTATTATGATCCTTTTATCCTCCCCCTCGACCTTTGTCTCAAACTTTATTCCATCCTCGTGCTTGAGTGCCATGTAGGCTATCCTTCTTTCAAAGGCGGACATTGGTTCAAGCGTGACGGGTCTTCCCGACCTACGGGCCCTTTTCGCTGCCTCTCTAACCATCTTTGATATGTTAGATTCCCTTCTCTTTTTATAACCCTCTACATCTATCGAAACCCTCTTCTCCTTCCCGTCTCTGCAGGCGCGCCCTGCGATCTTACCTATTATGAATTCCATCGCTCTAAGCATCTCTCCCCTTCTTCCTATAAGAAGCCCTTTATTCTCGCCGAGCTTTACATCGAGTTTGATCCTATCAGGGGTCTCCTTGAGGCTAGTCGAATAGCTGGGAACGAAAAACCCGAGAACCGTTTCAAGTGCCTTTTTAGCCCTTAGTCCCTTTTCGCTTATCCCCTCTCTCTTTACAGTTACCCTGACCTTTGCGTTCTTGCCACCTATCCCAAGAACCCCTCTTGAACCCTCTTCAAGGACCTCCACGATGAGTTCGTCTCTTGGTAGGCCCAATTCCTCACACACGCTTATTATCGCCTCAGACACCGTCTTTCCTTCTCTTTCTATCACTATCGGCATCTTTAATTCCTCCTTTGGGTGCTGCAATGAATCGTCGGTTTACGTATAGTTGCTGTACTATTGAAAGAATGTTACTTACAGTCCAGTACAGTATCAACCCCGAAGGAAGTCCCCAAAACATAATCGTAAAGATTAGAGGCATAAACTCCATCATCTTCATCTGTATCATACTATCAGAACCAGGAGCCGCTGCGGTTGGGGTCATCTTCTGAGATATGTACCAGGATACCCCCATGGCAAGGGGAAGGATCCTAAAGGGAATCCCTATACCCGGTATATCGAATAGGTGTTCGGGCTCGGAAAGGTCCGTTATCCATAGAAACGAGCTATGTCTGAGTTCAATCGAGTACAGCAGAACATCGTAGAGTGCGATGAAAACGGGAAGCTGTATGAGAAGGGGCAGGCACCCACTGAGACCGCTTAGAGGGTTTATTCCATGACTCGTATAGAGTTTCATGAGTTCCGCATTCTGCTTTGCCTTATCGTTCTTGTATTTCTCCTTGAGCGCATCCATCTTGGGTTTAAGTTCCTGCATCTTTATCTGCATTTCCTTCATGGAAGCCATGCTCTTTACCGTTAGGGGAAGGAAGAGCAACCTTATGATAAGCGTAATAACGATGATGGAGATACCGTAGTTCTTAAACACCCCATCCAATGCCTTGAGAAACCAGAGGAGCGGTCTTGCGAGGAACCCCACCCATCCGTATTTAATCGTATTCTCGAGCCCTAGGCCGAGAGACCTTAAAACCTCATAGTCCATGGGTCCGAGATACAGATTGGATTTATGTATAGACGTGCTCCCCACCGGAATTACGTCTTCTGGATAGCTGAATACGGCTCTGACGAATCCGTCTTGCTCGACCCTCTCAAGACTGATCTCCGTTTCCCCCCCTATCTGTGGGAGAAAAGAGGAGAGAAAGTACTTGTCTGCGAAACCAAACCAGGCTGTTGTACCCTTAAGGACGATCTCCTCTTTGGGTAGCTTATCCACCCTCTCCAAGTTATCCGAAACCATAGCCGTAAAGTCCTTGTTGTTTTTGCCACTCCCGTTCTGCTCGATCTTCCCATAGGATTCTACATAGAGCGTCCCGTTTAGAGGGGTCTGCGTTCCATTCTTGACCTCGAACCTCTGTCCCAGCAGGTAGCTCGAAGGGTCTATCTCGTATATCTTCTTAACCTCTATTCCTTCGGGGGACCTCCAGTAGAGTGCCATTTCCCCTTTCCCCTCTGAGAAATCGACCTCGCTGCCACCGTCGAATTCAAAAGGAATCGGGTTTGGGATTTGAATACCCTTAAGTCTCAGATTCGTATTGAAAACAGGAGGTGAGTCTTTCAGTATATTAACGGGGGGTGAATCTCTATCCGTACTTTCCTTGTATTTGAGTAGCCTCCACTCTACGATTCTTCCTCCAGCCGTATCAATAGTCCCAACGTATAGTGGCGTTTTAATCGTTATCAGCCTTCCCTGTGGTTGCAAAGAAGATATGGTTTCCTCTACGTTCTTTACCCGCTCTTCCCTCAACCCCTCTTTAGATATCTCGCCTTGTGTGTTTTTTTGCTCCGGCATCCTCTTTGGGGTCTTGGGGACAAAAATGGACGTATAGGCGAATATTATCAGAAAAGATAGAAGGAAAAACAGTATGTAGTTGAGTTTTATACGATCCATAATCCCAGCGACCTATTAGTTAATAGGGTCATATCCCCCCGCGTTTAGCGGATGGCACCTTGAAACCCTTCTCAGGGTGAACCAGAATCCCTTCAACAGTCCATACTTACGAAAGGCCTCCAGTGAATACTCCGAACAGCTTGGATAGAATCGGCAGGAAGGAGGAAGGACAGGGGAGACAAAAAGCCTGTATAGCTTTATCAATAAAGCTACAGAAAAAACCAGTGGATTCCCTCTCATAATATCTTCGACCTAACAACGTCTGTTATCTCTTTTTCCGTTTTTTTATAATCCAGTGTTTCAGATTGTTTTTTTGCAAGAAAAACGACGTCAAAGGAATCAAAAAGGGACTTGTTCCGCCTAAAAACCTCCCTAAGGATCCTCTTAATACGATTCCGCCCTACCGAACTTAAAGAAGTCTTTTTCCCGACCACGAGTCCCAGCCTTGGGAATCCGAGCGAGTTTGGAGCGTATATAAGGGTAAAGTGTTCCGTATAAAGCCTCTTGCCTCTCTCAAAAACCTCTTCAAACTCGGAGCCCTTTCGGATTTTTAAATCACTTGGTAAACGGGAATCTAAGGAAAGAGTCATTTCTTCCAAGGCTGAACCGTGAGACGGTGTCTACCCTTCGCCATCCGTCTTTTCAGGGTGCGCCTTCCGCCTTTTGTCCTCATCCTTTCGCGAAAGCCATGCACCCTTAACCTCTTTTTGACGTGGGGTTGATATGTCCTTTTCATCTTAGTAAACTAAAACCTAACATGAAAAACCGCGAAGGTCAAGAAACGATTCCATAATTGCCCTATTTCACGTTTAATTGATTAGACCTGGAATACGTCATAAAATCGAAACCAGAGCGGTTTACAGATAAGCACTAAACCCCAAAGACCCTGCCCGCTTTCCGAAGGATCTCGATAAACCTGTCGATCTCCTCCATCGTGTTATAGATGTAAAAACTCACCCTTACGGCGTTATCTATGCGGAGCCTCCTCATAAGGGGCTGAGCGCAGTGATGTCCCGAACGCACCGCGATTCCCTCTTCATCGAGAACCCCGGCGATGTCGTGGGGGTGAACGCCTCTTACGTTAAACGAAACGACACCGACCCTTTCCCCCTCTTTTGGTCCATATACCTCTACCCAGGGGAAATCCGATAGGCTCCTAAGTGCATGGTTAAGGAGTTCTCTTTCGTGATTTACGATCCTCTCCATTCCGAGTCCACTCAGATAGTCAATAGCGGCACCCAGCCCAATCCCACCGGCGATATTGGGCGTTCCCGCCTCGTATTTCCACGGCAACTCGTTCCAAGTGGCCTTCTCCACGGTTACGGTTTCTATCATGTCCCCTCCATAGAGAAAAGGCTCCATACTCTCAAGGAGTTCACGGCGGCTATAGAGGAACCCGATTCCCGTAGGGGCAAGCATCTTGTGACCTGAGGCTACAAGGAAGTCACAACCAATCTCGGTAACGTTTATGGGAACATGCGGAACGGACTGTGCGGCATCCAGTAGGGTCAATGCCCCAACCCTTTTTGCCTCCTCGATAACGTGTTTTATAGGATTCAACACCCCCAGAACGTTCGATGCGTGGATGATAGCGACGAGCTTTGTCCTCTCAGTAAGAAGCCTGGGGAGTTCTTCCAGCTTCAGTTTGCCCTCGTCGTCTACGTCCAAGAATCTGAGTCTTATCCCCTTTAGATCCCTTAGCATCTGCCAGGGAACTATATCGGAATGGTGTTCCATAATCGTGATAAGAACCTCGTCTCCCTCCTTGAGGTTATGGAGCCCCCATCCGTATGCGACGAGGTTTATCGATTCCGTGGCGTTTCTTGTGAAGATGACTTCTCGCCAGCTTTTGGCACCTATAAACTCGGCGGCCTTTTTATGCGCCTCTTCATATAAAACCGTGGATTCATAGCTCAGGGTATGAACCGCCCTGTGTATATTAGCGTTCGTTTCTTCATAGAACCTCTTTTCGGCCTCAATCACGGCCATTGGCTTTTGTGTGGTTGCGGCGTTATCGAGGTATATGAGCGGCTTTCCCCTGATCTTACGCTTGAATATGGGGAAATCCTCCCTGATTTCGTAAGGGTCAAGATTCGCTAAACCCGGATAGGTCTTTCCCATAGGTCTCACCAGTTATTGGATCTAAATCAGATCAATACTCCAACAAAACGTATATATCGTCGCCTTCTAACTTCAATTTAAAGGTCTCAACCGGTTCAATGGCCGGTAAAGAGAGGGCCTCTCCTGTTCTCACGTTAAATTCCGCTCCGTGATAGGCACAGGTTATAACCTCTCCCTCCAATACTCCGTCTGAAAGCGGATACTCCATATGCGTGCACTCGTCTTTAATAGCGTAAAACCTTCCATCCACGTGACAAATCGCAATAACCTCACCATCAACCACAAACGATCTCACCTCTCCAGGAGGTATGTCGGATGTCTTTGCTACCTTCACAAACTCAGCCATTCTAATAACCCTTAAGATTTATCCACCAAAACACGAAGGTTTGTTAGCGGCCGGACATTTCCAACACATTTATAATCACTTCTCCTCCCCAGGCCATATTTTTATCCCATAGAGACCGGATTTTAAAACCTTTAGGGCCAAAGTGGCGCACTTAAACCTTATTGGACTTATCGTTATTCCCAAAGCGCTCAGCATATCATCCTTGGTTATGGCCTTTATCTCGTCTAGGCTCTTATCGACTATCATCTCGGTCAGAATAGAAGCCGCGGCCTGACTTATTGCGCACCCCTTTCCGGAGAACCTCGCCTCAACCACCCTGTTATCCCTAACTCTTAGGTCGATCCTTATAACATCTCCACAGGAGGGGTTTCCCTCCTCATGTGATATATCCGGTTCCGGAAGCGTCCCATAGTTCCTCGGGTTCTTATAATGGTCGAGGATGTACTCCATTTGGTCTAAACTCATCTAAGCCCCTCTAAGTCGGTTCTATGTGTCAGCCCACGGACCATTATGTCGATCCTCCCTTCCATCACTACGCCCTCTCAATGAGTTTTCCCTGAATAAACCAGTCCGTAACCAGGGTCTCTAGATACCTACGTATCGGTTCTTCCTTAATGCGCTCTATTATCTCGCTCGTAAAGGCAAAAAGGAGAAGAGAGCGCGCCGAATCGAGGGGGATCCCTCGTGAACGCAGGTAGAAGATGGCGTTTTCGTCGAGCTGGCCTATGGTAGCCCCGTGTGTGCACTTTACATCATCAGCATAGATCTCAAGCTGGGGCTTTGTATCAATCTGGGCTTCGTCCGAAAGCAGAAGGTTCCTATTGGTCTGCTTGGCGTCTGTCTTTTGAGCGCCTTTATGCACGATGATTCGACCGTGGAAAACCCCGTGTGACCTGCCGTCGAGAACACCCTTATATAGCTGGCGGCTATCGCAGTGTGGGCTTGCGTGCTCAACCTTCATGTAGTTATCCATATGTTGTCTTCCGGTTGACATGAAAAGGCCGTTTATATAGCATTCGGAGCCCTCACCGGCCAGAACCGGGTGAACGTTATTCCGTACCAAGGCGCCTCCTAGTAATATGGAATTGGAGGTGACGCTACTGCTTCGGTCCTGCTGGACCCGAAGGGTTGAGATGTTAAAAGCCCTCTTGCTCTCACGCTCGATCATGAAGTGATTAAGAACGCTGTTTTTTCCAACCACGGCCTCTGTAACCACATTGGAGAAATAGACGTTCTCACTAATCGAGGCGTATTGCTCTACGATGGTCGCCTGGCTGTTATCCCCCATTACAATCAAGTTACGGGGATGGACTACTATAGGACCATCGGTCGTGACCGATATGTAGAGAAGGTGAATCGGTTCTTCGAGAACCGTACCACTTGGGATATAGACAAGGGAGCCGTCTTCCATGAAGGCGGTATTAAGGGCCGAAAAAGGGTCCTTCCTATAATCCGAGTACCGTGAGAGGTGCAGCTCTAGTATCTCCCTCTCTTCCTTAAGGGCCTGGGTAAGGTTAATGACCTTTATGCCACCAGGAAGCGATCCCGATGAAGAAACCCCCGTTAGATACCGACCGTTTACAAACACAAGCAGGTCAGAGGTAGGTCCCGGAATCATAAACGGCTCAATCTCTTTGAACGATAACCCTCCCCCGTTGTTTCTCGCTATCTGGAAGGGGGTTCGGGTAATCGGAGCCAGGTTGGTAAAACGCCAATCCTCGTCCCTAGGGGTTGGAAATCCGATCTCAGAGAAGCAGGAGATCGCCTCCTGTCGAACCTCCCGCAGCCACGCTAGGTCGTTTCCCGGGGCGTCTTTCTCGAAGAGTGAAAAGCCCTCCAAGTAACCCTGTTTTTCTCTCATGCTAATGGTTTCCATAGCCCTCTCCCCTCGTTAAGCGTTTGTTGCTTGGGTGCTCTCCGCTTCGCTTTGAACCCAACGTGTATAGCCTTTCTCTTCAAGCTCAAGTGCCAACTCCTTACCGCCTGACCTAACGATCCTTCCATCGATAAGCACGTGAACATAATCGGGGACTATGTAGTTAAGAAGACGCTGATAATGGGTAATGACGAGAAACCCACGCTCTTTACTCCGCATCGAGTTAACGCCCTTGGCGACGATTCTCAGGGCATCGATGTCGAGGCCGGAATCGGTCTCATCCAAGATACAAAGCCTGGGCTCAAGCACTACCATCTGGAAGATCTCGTTACGCTTCTTCTCCCCACCTGAGAAGCCTTCGTTAACGGAGCGCTGAAGTAGGGCTTCGTCTATATCCAGAAGCTTCATCTTTTCCTTTACCATCTTGACGAATTCTATGTGCTTTAGGGGTTCAAGGCCACGGTACCTTCGGATGGCGTTTAGGGCCTCTCTAAGAAAGTACGTATTTGCAACCCCGGGAATCTCAACCGGGTACTGAAAGGCCATGAAAACCCCTTCGCAGGCACGCTCTTCCGGAGACATCTCAAGCAGGTTTTTCCCCTGATATATTACCTCACCATCCGTAACCTCATATGTCTCTCGGCCAGCCAGGACCTGCGCCAGGGTGCTCTTTCCAGAGCCGTTTGGGCCCATTATGGAATGAACCTCACCGGCGCCTATCCTCAGGTTAACGCCTTTAAGAATCTCCTGATTGTCCACCCTTACATGTAGGTTTTTAATCTCGAGCATAGCTCCTCCCACTAAGTTGGTCATTTGAGTTAATCTTGATAGATCTTCTGGACACCTCAGCCGACGCTTCCCTCAAGGCTAATACTTAGAAGCCTCTCCGCCTCGACGGCGAATTCAAAGGGTAGTTCCCGGAACACTTCCTTACAGAAGCCATTGACGATTAGAGAGACCGCGTTTTCGGCTGAAAGACCGCGTTGCTGACAGTAGAATATCTGATCCTCACCTATCTTCGATGTGGTAGCCTCATGTTCCATTCGGGCGGTTGAGTTATTCACCTCTATGTAAGGAAAGGTATGAGCACCACACTTGTCGCCGATAAGAAGGGAATCACACTGGGTGTAGTTACGTGCCCCTCTTGCGCTCTTGGCGATCTTGACCAATCCGCGGTAGGTATTCTGGCCGTAGCCAGCAGAAATACCCTTGGAAACGATTGTGCTTCTGGTATTCTTGCCTATATGTATCATCTTTGTACCAGTGTCCGCCTGCTGAAGGTTATTGGTTAGTGCCACCGAATAGAATTCCCCAACGGAATTATCACCCTCCAGTATACAGCTTGGGTATTTCCAGGTTATAGCCGAACCGGTCTCAACCTGAGTCCAGGAGATGCGGGAGTTCTTACCCAGGCATCTGCCGCGCTTTGTGACGAAATTGTATATACCACCCTTACCGTCCTTATCCCCAGGATACCAGTTCTGAATCGTGGAGTACTTGATTGTGGCATTGTCGTGAGCGATAAGCTCTACTACAGCAGCGTGGAGTTGGTTCTCGTCGCGCTTCGGTGCGGTGCATCCTTCTAGGTAACTCACGTAGCTACTTTCATCGGCGATTATAAGGGTACGTTCAAACTGCCCCGTGTTCTCAGCGTTGATACGGAAGTATGTGGATAACTCCATGGGACAGCGAACCCCCTTCGGGACGTACACGAAAGACCCATCAGTAAATACCGCAGAGTTAAGTGCCGCAAAGAAGTTGTCGTTATATGGTACAACAAAACCGAGGTACTTTCTAACCAGATCAGGATACTCGGCCACCGCCTCGGAGATGGAACAGAAGATGATGCCCAATTCGGCGAGCTTCTCTTTAAATGTCGTGATCAAAGAGACGCTATCAAAGACCGCATCCACGGCAACCCCTGCAAGCAACTTCTGCTCTTCCAGAGGTATTCCGAGTTTTTCATAGGTCGCCCGGATTTCTGGGTCTATCTCTTCAATGCTCTTTGGTTTACTCTTCTGCTTTGGCGCCGCATAGTAGCTGATGCCCTGATAGTCTATGGGCGGATAGTGTACGTTCTGCCACTTAGGCTCTTCCATGGTGATCCAATGCCGGTAAGCCCTTAGTCGCCATTCTAGCAACCACTCCGGCTCGTTCTTCTTTGCCGAGATCAAACGGATGATGTCCTCATTCAGTCCGCGAGGTGCGATCTCCTCTTCGATCGGCGTAACAAAACCGTATTTGTACTCTCGATTCGTCAACTCATCATAATTAACGCTCATATTCACGGCCTCCCTACTCTAGTGTCTTTCCTAAGTTATCCGTCTTTAAATGTACTTAAGTCACATTCCTATTCCGGTTTAACATATCCTCTAAAGTAGTGCTTTCAAGTATCTTGATCATAGATACCTGGATCTTATCCCAGACGGGAAGCTGAGGACAAGCCTCGTATAGAGCGCAGATCGTATCCTTGTCCATACACTCGATCATTCTGAATTCACCCTCGATGGCCTCGTATACCTCTCTTAGGTTTATCTCCCTTGGAGGCTTCCTAAGTGCATAACCACCGTCCGGTCCAACCGTTGATCTTACAAGACCCCTATTCACGAGCCTTCGCATGATCTTGGCCAGGTAGTTCAAGGGGATATGCTGATTCTCCGAAATCTCTTTCATGCTGAACCTTTTTACGGGATACCTGCCCATATAGGTTAGGGACCTCACCGCGTAATCCAGAGTTTTGCTTACCTGCATGCCCCTTTATTCCCGTCTCTATATTATGGACTTTTTGCATCCACAATGTTTAAATTAACTGGGAATCGGGCGGATGTCAAATTTAGACCAAGGTACCTTGAGGAGATCTTGGGGAATAGTAGACCATATAACAAAAGTGGAATAAAAGACTACCAGTTAATTGTAAGACTGTCTATAGCTTAATATAGAAGTCGTGTAACCAAAACCCAATTAACTCCACGTTGATTTTTACAAAAATCGGCAAGAGATCTCTTGACTTGAAGGGCAAAATGAGGTAAGAATCTGATGGAGTGAGGGTTCAAGGAATCTCAAGTCACAAACGGATAGCACTGAGAAGGAGCGACAGGAGGAAAGGTCACATCTTATGAAAAGCGAAGAGGCCTTTGGGGCGGTAATTCTGACTATCGCTTACCCTTGTCTTCTAGAGTTTCTAGGTAGAACAAATGAGATTTAAATCGGTTATCCTTGCTTTGTGTGTCTTTAATCTGATGTTTTATGGATGTGTTGCCACAACGGATGACGTAAGAGGGATATATGCGAGACAAACCCGGCTTGAGGCAAGGGTAGAGCGCATATATCAAGACGTTGAATCGCTCAAGAAACAGTCAAAGGAAATGGGAAGCAATGAGCAACAGATAGCACAGATCCAAGAGAACCTAGCAAACCTGCAACAGTCCTATTCGGAATTGAGTACGAGGGTGGATAATCTAGAAAGAAGGACGGTTTCCTCCGTTCCTCCCGCCCCTCAACCGGGAGGCGTTACAGGGGGTGAGCAGGGTTCTCCTCAACCGGAACCCCGTATGTTTAACGATGGCTATCAGAAGCTCACCGAAGGGGATTACAAGGGAGCAAGGGATCGATTTAAGTTGTTTCTCAGCAGTTACCCGAATTCGGCACAGGCAGACGATGCTCAATACTGGATAGCAGAGTCTTATTATAGGGAAGGGAAGTTCGAGGAGGCTATCCTGGAATTTCAGAGGTTTATCGATACATATCCAAGGGATGAGAGGGTGCCACTATCATACCTGAAACAGGGTCTTTCTCTTATAAACATAGGGAGGAACGAAGAAGCAAAGCTCTTTCTCCAGACATTGATCGATAAATACCCAAAATCCGATGAGGCCAGGATAGCAAGGGAAAAACTAAGGGAGCTTGCAGTAAGGCGTTAAAAATATTATTATAGAGAGTAAATAATCTTAAAGGAGGTACAGTAAAATGAAAAGGGATAAACTTCTACTGGTTTTTCCCGTTATGTTTTTAGCGTTGCTTTATCTCGTAGGTTGTGCAACTCCCCCTCCAACACAGGAGCTCGCTGATGCTGAGGCAGCGGTTGCGGCGGCTAAGGAAGCGGGATGCCCGTCTTGTGCACCTGAGGAATGTGCGGCTGCAGAAAGCGCACTGAATAGGGGAAAGGCCCTTGCCGGTGAGTTTTGCAGTGAATTAGAGGCCCGCAGGCTTCTTATAGATGCAAAGGCAAAGGCCGACGAAGCCAAGGCGAAGTGCCAGAAGGCAGAGGTTCCACCTCCACCGGGACCAACCATGGAGGGAGTAGCTCTAAACGATATATTCTTTGATTTTGATAAATACAATATAAGACCGGATGCAGAACCAGTTCTTCAGCAGAACGCCGAGGTTCTAAAGAACAACCCTGACGTTAAGGTTGTAATAGAAGGGTATGCAGACCTAAGGGGTACTCCACAGTATAACCTAAGGCTCGCGCAGAGAAGAGCCGATGCGGCAAAGGCGTACCTGGTCAAGCTTGGAATCGACCCCAGCAGGATAGAGGCCAAGGGGATAGGTGAAACATCGAAGTTTGCCGCTGGGACCACGGAGGATGCCTATCAGCTGAATAGAAGGGCCCAGTTTATTCCGGTAAAACCGGGAGCCATGCCAGGAGCAAGGATCTTCTTCAAGTTTAATGAAGAAAGCAAACCTACTCTATAAATAAGTAAACGATAAGGAGGGAAAAGAAGGTGTCTTCTTTTCCCTCCTTTCCCTCACAGCCCTTACTACCACTATCCTAAACGGTTAGGCAATCGGTCTATAGGTTAATAATTTGGTCTCCCCACTCCTTTCCGTTGAGAATTCGAGCGGTCTGGTTTTCAGAGAGTCTACCCGTCTCTACTTGATTTAACAGAACCGATCGTGCGATAATAATGAGGGATGGAGTTTGGGTTTCTGTTCTTAGGTATAAAATACAAAAGGGGGTGAGTGACATGGCAAAAAAGAAGGAACCGTCTAGCGAGTTCATGAGGATCCTAGAAAGGCAGAGGAGGGAGTTGGAGAGGCTCGCCAAACCGCTACTTGATTATCCTAAGCGAATGGAAAAGATGGTAAGGCCCCTTCTCGATTATCAGCAAAGAACGGAGAAGATGACAAAGCCCATTCTGGAATACCAGCAAAAACTCACAGGCGAATTTAAAAGATTTCAGGAAGCGTGGGTGCAAAACATCGTTGAAACGATAGAGAGCCTGATGCGTGAGATGATAGAAGAGCAAAAGAAACTGGCGGAAGAAGCCAACAAGATGCTCTCCGACATCAGCTTACCCGATAAGGTTACAGAGTACATACAGAATTCTCGGAGGATTCAGGAAAAATGGATGGATCAACTAAAGAAGGCAGTCTCTACGATAGAGGGTCTTATAAAGAAAAGAAAATAGAAGCCGGCTTTAATCCTCACCCATAAGCCCGTATATCTCCCTATCAGAAAGCCCAAAATAGTGCCCTATCTCGTGTAATAGGATCTCGTAGACCCTCTCTTCAACCTCCTTTTCGCTTCCGCATACCCTCTCTATGTTCTTCTGAAAGAGAACGATTCTGTCCGGGAACCGTACGACATGCCAAACGCTCCTCTTTGGAAGTGGAATACCACTGTAGAATCCGAGGAGGGATCTTTTATCCCCGATCCTAAGCCGTTCCAAGTCCTCTTGAGTGGGGAAATCCTCAATCGTTATGACGACGTTTTCCATCTTCTCCTTGAATCCCTCGGGGATCCTATAATAGGCTCTTTCTACTATCCCTTCGAATCTCTCCCTGTCCATTGTAACTTCAGGTATTCATTTCATTTCTTTCCCATTGGCCCGAATCCCTTTGCATCGGAGATTTCGTAAACCTCTACCTTGTCCCCCAATCGAAACATCCTCTTTCCGAGTTTTGGGAAGTCGACAATTTCAACCTCATTATTCTCTCCGCCCATCAGATAAACCAAGTCTTCTTCGCCTTCATTTCTCAGGTGATGTGCAACCTGTGGGGTAGAAAATCCCATAAAATCACCGGCTTTAACCTCATATTCCCTCCCGTCTATCTCGGCTATACCCTTACCGGATAGAATGTATATCCACTCCTCATCTCGATAATGGAAGTGATAGACGAATGATTCCTTTCCTGGTGGTATCGTAGCCACATTCACCCCTATCCGCTTAAGTCCCACCTCAGGACCGAGTCGAACCCCTACTATATGCGATTTTGGGTTCCAGGGATGAGAAAAGCTTACCTTCTTTTCCTCTATATCCTCAGCCCGGAGCAAATACTGTGACTTATGAGATTCGCTCATCTTTACCTCCCGTAGTTAACCATATAGTCTCAATAAAACCTTACCAGTACTTTTCCGAGATTCTATAAACCTATGCACTTCGGGGACTCCATCAAAGGGAAACACCCGACCTCCTTAGAACAATCGCCTGCATACCTGGTCTCCACCCTTAAACCAAAGCTCAGAAATAATTCAAATTAAGCCGCTCCCCTTATCCGGTTCTTATTAACAGTTGAATCAATAAAAAGATATCATCAGAAACACAACTACCCACGTTTAGCCTTTATCGATGCCCCATAAATTGCGGAGGAATAGGCTTTATGATATAACGATTATAGCCGAAATGTGACATACACTCGAACCAAACAAAGTGGGGAGGACACTAGTTATGAGAAACCCAACCTATCTTACCATACGCGTTTTAGCCACGCTTATACTTCTCTTTATCACCAAATCGGCATTGGCCCAGGATGTAGTGCAGGTGGCGCCGGAGCAGTTTAAGGTGCTTCTTGAAAACGAGCACGTGCGTGTTCTAGAGTTCAGGATGAAACCGGGAGATAAACAGGCGATGCACACGCATCCGGCCACCGTACACATAGAGCTTACCCCAACCAAGGTCAAGATCACAAATCCAGACGGTAAGGCCGTGGAGGTGGAGGGAAAACAGGGGGAAGCGATCTGGGTAGGACCGGTAAAGCACACGGTAGAGAACATAGGGAGCAACGAGATACACGGTTATATAATCGAACTCAAAGACATTCCGTATGAAGAACACGGTAGATAAACGGGCACAATAAACCGTTTTTCATTACGAGTTCAATACCGGGAATGAAGCGGAGGGCTGAATTGAACCGAAGGGACTTCTTGAGGGCTATTTGGGGAGCCTCCGGGCTTACGGTATGGACTATCGGTTTTGCACGTCAAACCGAAAAACCCAGGGCGACGACTACAGAAACCAAAGGCCTATTGGTAAACGATGTCCATACGGAACTCAACCCAACCCTCGTAGACCGGATCGTTTACCCGGATTCCATAGATGCAATCCGAGAGGTCATTAGAAGCGCGGGTCGAGAGGGGAAGGTGATCTCCATCGCGGGCGCCAGGCATGCCATGGGGGCACAGCAGTTTGCAACAGGCGGGGTACTGATCGATATGACCGCCCTTAGCCGTGTGATCGGTTTCGATCCCAAAGAGGGCACCATCGAAGTCGAAGCCGGAATCCAGTGGCCGCTCCTTATCGGCTATCTAATTGGGGCTCAGGAAGGCGAGGCGAAAAGGTGGGGAATCGCCCAAAAACAGTCAGCCGATTGGCTGTCTATCGGAGGAAGCCTCGCCTCCAACATACACGGCCAGGGACTAAAGATGAAGCCCATCATCCGGGATATCGAATCCTTTGTTATCATTGATGCGGATGGGAAGGAGCACAGGTGCAGTCGAAAGGAAAACGCCGAACTCTTTCGGCTCGCCATAGGGGGATACGGTTTGTTTGGGGTCATCTACTCCGTCACGCTTCGCCTGGTGCCACGGCAAAAGGTGGAGAGAATCGTCGAGGTTATAGGCGTGGAGGATCTGATAGAGGCCTTTGATAAGCGCGTCTCGGATGGTTCTTTGTACGGTACATTTCTCTACTCCGCCAACACCCGATCGGAGGATTTTCTCCGAAAGGGGATCCTCGTCTGCCACCGCCCCGTGGATACGGCAAGATCGGTGCCCGACTATCCAAACCAGCCCTCTAATGAGGAGTGGATAAAACTCAGATACCTGGCCCATGCGGACAAGGAACTTTACTTCCAGAGAATAAGAGACCACTACCTCTCTACATCAGGCAGACTCTATTGGTCCGACACGCATCAGATGGGCGTTTATCTCAAGGGTTACCACCACCAACTCGATCGAATGCTCGGAGGCCCTCAGGCATCCGATATCCCAACCGAGGTATACGTTCCACGGGAGTCGCTCGTGGATTTCTTGGACGAGGTACGAAAGGATTTCCTTAAAAATAACGTGGACTTGATCTTTGGAGACATAGGGGTAATTGAGCAGGACGATGAGGGTTTCTTGACCTATGCAAGACGGCCTTGGGCACGGGTGAGCTTTCACATACACACCGTACACAGCCCCCAAGGGATAGAGCACTCACGTCAGACCTTCCGTCGACTCATAGACATGACTATTCGACGTGGAGGGAGTTATTACCTCACGAACCACAGGTTCGCAACCCCAGAGCAACTCAAATCCTGTTATCCGCGGTTTGCAGAATTTCTCATGTTGAAAGAGAAATACGACCCGGAAGGGCGGTTCCAGAGTGACTGGTACAGATACTACTCGAAGGAAGCGTGATATGGGTCAATCATTTCGTCTTAAAATCAATGCATTCGAGGCACGACCCTGTTGCTTGCCTTTTCCCTAGTTTATTGGTTTTTCATCAGATGGCTTTATTAAAACCTTAAAACACCTAATAGAAGTACCTTATAATCCATGTAAATTGCTCTTCTCTAGCAAAAACGGGTTCTATAACATGACCGGTTATGAATCCCAGAGTGTCGATCGCTCCCAAGTCTGAGGGATTGGCCATAGCCACAACTAGCTTTTTCATTCCTCCTTCCATTTTAAAACAAATCGGCAGAACCTTGTATTTTTCGGCGACGTCCCTGGGAATCAGATTAACCACACTCTTGTCTATTTCTATCTTGAATAGGTTAACACCTTCAAAACCGCGCTGTTTTGCCAGAAACTTTACAAGGATATCCTCGTTTATATACCCGAACCTCATGAGGATCTGACCCAATTTTTCGTTGCTGGTATTTTTTTCCCTCAAAGCGCGGCCGAGTTTTTCCGAATCTATGAAGCCCGACTCTAGAAGTAACTCTCCTAAAAACCTCTTCCTCCAGCCTGCTTTTGCCCTCTTTAGTGTCTCGGAGGAGAGCTTATACTCCCTCTTAATCAGTTTTGTAAACTCCTCAGCGGGGACAGGCCTGCTGAACAGAAACCCCTGGATCCGGTCGCAATGATGCGAGAGCAGGAAGGCGATTTGATCTTCCGTTTCTACACCCTCCGCTATAACATTCAACTTTAGCGTGTGTGCCATAGATATGATCGTTTTTATAAGGGTTAGGTCGTTATCATTGCACCCTATGTCTCTGACAAAAGACCGGTCGATCTTTAACGTGTTAACCGGAAAGTCTTTCAGGTAGCTCATCGAAGAGTAGCCAGTACCAAAATCATCTATGGAGATCTGCAATCCCATAGATCTTAATTCTTTAAGCAATCTAACGCTGTTATTGATGTTTTTTATAGCCGTACTCTCGGTTATTTCCAATTCAAGGGCTTGGGGAGGAGTATCGGTCTCCCTTAGCACCTTCCTGATTAATCCCGTCAGATCGGGCTGTTGAAACTGGCGTGCCGTAAAATTAACCGCAACATGGAGTTGCGGATGACCGGGGATTTGCCATTCCTTACTCTGAATACAGGCAGTCCGTAATACCCATTCATTTATGGGTACTATCAATCCGGTCTCCTCTGCCAGTGAGATGAAATCCGAAGGCGGAAGGAGGCCACGGTCCGGATGTTGCCAGCGCACTAGAGCTTCGGCTCCGATAATCCTTCCGGTTTCAAGAGATACGATAGGCTGATAATAAACCCTAAAATCCTGACGCTCCAACGCCTGCCAGAGCGCACTCTCCAATCTTATAAGCCCATTAGAAGCCGCTTGAGTATTGGAATTAAACATCTCGTGTCGTGCCTTACCACGAGATTTAGCGCGGTTCTTCGCTATCTCGGCCTTCTGTATTAAATCCGTAGGATCGTCTTGACCCTTCTCACTAATCGCAATGCCTATACTCACACTTATAAGATACTCACGACCACCCACCTTAAAGGGATTCTCGAGTGACTTTTGGATCCGCTCGGCTATACGCGCCGCATCACTAAAATCCTTAATGTCGTCAAGTAGAACCGTAAACTCATCTTGACCAACCCGTGCAACCTTGTCCTCGGAACGAAGGCACCGCTTAATCTTACGGGCAACCTCGACTAGAATTAGATCGCTTACCCTATCCCCAAGCTTATCGTTTATGGATTTAAACTGATCGAGATCGAGATAAAGCACCGCAAACGAATAATCGTCGTGCTGTTTCCTCCTTTCGATACTACACCCTAAGTGTTCAGAAAATATAGATCTTTTAGGGAATCCGGTTAGTGGATCATAAAAACCGTCTTCAACGATCTCATTTTCAAGGACAACTACCTCGGCATTAGACATGGCTGCGCAATGGGTTTCTTTTATCAAATGTGCCCATGATAGGCAAACCCCATGCCAAAAATTTTAACTATTTTATTTAGTGTTTATTATATGTTATATTATCTTAAGGTATTTCGATCATTACAAAATTTGTCAATTATTTACATTTCTGGGGCGAACCCTCCTTCATAGTGAACCCCATTTAAACGTAATACGTCTCAAAAAGAGATAACGACACCTCTAACGCACCATGTAGATTAGGGCTACCACAACCCCTATCGTCACCACGATCCAGCGCAATATACCCGGTTTGATGCGACCCGCAAGGCGACCGCCCAGTGCCCCTCCTATAAGCGCTCCCACAGCCATCACAATAGCCGCCAGCCACACGACCTGCCCCGAAAATACGAAGAAGACAGCAGCGGCGACATTAACGCTGAGCGATACGGTCTGCTTCAGGGCATTGAGCCGGGTTATGGAGTCTTCGAGCATCAGTCCAAGCAGAGCGAGCATGATCACGCTGAGGCCGGCGCCGAAGTAGCCCCCATAGATCGCCGCTATACCGAGTGGGAGTACCGCCCATCTTTCGGATGCGGTCGTTGACCCCATTTGTCCGGAGCGGCGAATGACCCATACTCGCAGTGGGTCCTGAACCGCGATGAGAGCCGAGGCAAGCAGAATGAGAAAGGGCACAAGGGTGCGAAAAATCCGCTCACCTGTTTTGAGGAGCAGGATACCCCCTATGACCCCACCGATTATGGCGACCGGAAGGGATAGAAAAAGACGCCCCCTCTGCCCCCTTAGGTCGTTTGACTGGGCGAGTGTAGCCCCCAGGTAACCTGGGCAAAGGGCAACCGTATTTGTGATGTTTGCGGCGACAGCAGGAACCCCCACGGCTATAAGTGTAGGAAACGTGATTAGCGTACCACCACCAGCAAGCGCATTCACGATACCCGCCGCTACGGAAGACAATCCGACAAGGGCGAATTCAAATCCGCTTATCATAGTATGCCTAGTCCTCTATGATCGCTAATCGTCGGAGGATGGATACCCGCTTTATGGTTCACGGAATGTGAAGCAGTATACTTAAGCCCTATCCCCAATTCAATAGCCGGGTGAATTACAGACACCATTTTAATACATTCACTTCCTGTAATAGAATATAGGTAGGAATGGCTACTTCGATAGAGTAGACCATGATAGTCACCACACACCAGCCCATCTTCCTACCCTGGCCGGGGTTCTTCTTTAAGGCCATGAAGGCCGACTGCATGGTTCTACTCGATGACGTGCAGTTCCCTCAGGGCCGTGGCTGGGTTAATAGAAACCGCATCAAAAACGAAAGAGGGGAGTTGTGGCTCACAGTACCCGTCTGGAAAAAAAGGCGAGGGCTTCAGATAATCCGTAATGTCGAGATATGCGATGAAAGGGACTGGCGAAAAAAGCATCTCCAAACCATCCGTCAAAGCTATGCCAACGCCCCTTATCTTAGGGAATACTTCCCAATCCTGGAATCCATCTACGGGGAGGGGAACCGCCTTCTTATCGAACTCAATATGGGTATAATAAGGTTCTTCTGGGATGCCCTTGCTATTAAAACCAAACTCTACCTACAGTCTGAACTCGGGGTCACGGGAAAGGGTACGGAATTGATCATCAATACATGTAAGCACCTGAAGGCCGATACCTATATGACCTTTCCGATAGTGGAGAAACACCTAGACCTCCCACTACTCAGCCAATCGGGAATCCGAATCGAGTTTTCCAGTTTCCATCCTCCCGTGTATCCTCAGCTCTGGGGGGATTTTATATACAATCTATCCACACTGGATATGTTGCTTAATTGCGGTAAAAAGAGCGCGGAAATCATTCTTTCAAAATGAAAAGACCCTCTATCGCCTCGTCATACATGGGCAGAACCTCTTCCGGTTTTATGATGCAGATACCCAGGTCATGCAAAAGTCCGTCTATAAGCCTGTATATCCAGCCGTGCACGGCAAGTTCCTGTCCCCTCTTCCATGCGCTCTGCACTATGGTCGTATTACACACGTTATATACCTGCTCGACCACGTTGAGTTCACATAGCTTATCCCATCTCTTTGACTCATCTTCCATCATTGTTAAACGAGCCTCGTGTTTAAAATAGACATCCCGGATGTGACGCAACCAGTTGTCAATCAACCCCAGTTCAAGGTTTTTAAGAGCGGCATTCACTCCACCACACCCGTAGTGTCCACACACTATGATATGCTTTACCCTTAACTCCGCTACGGCGTATTCCATCACGGATAGGCAATTGAAATCCGTATGTACGACCACGTTTCCCACGTTGCGATGCACGAAAAGCTCACCTGGAAGAAGCCCCGTAATATCGTTGGGAGGAAGGCGACTATCCGAACAGCCGATCCACATGTATTCGGGTGCCTGCTGTTTTGAAAGCCTCTCAAAGAAATCAGGCCTCTGGGCCTTCATCTTTTGAGCCCACGCCCTGTTGTTATCCAATAGGTGTTTTAAGATCCGCATATTCCTAGAGTCAGTCCACCTTACTTAGTACGTATGGCATGGTATCCCATCGGAATAAAACCTAAGTCAGTTGATCTTTGAGCCATGCCTTTACCGTGGCGTTTATAGGATTTAGAAATCCCTTAGAAATTGACTTTACCATGTTCCGAAATGCCCGGCAAATCGGAAGACCAGAAAATACCGCATACAGCCAAGCGGCGGGTTGCTCTCTGAATCTATTCACCCAAAATTCTACAACTAAAAATGTAGTTACAACACACAACGATTTAAAATAGACTTAAACTCTACTGTTAAGGGGAGGAAACATCCATGTTTTCTGAGAAAGAGGTGGATTTCTTAAGATCACAGAAACTGGCAAGAGTGGCAACCGTTTCAAAGGGCCTTCAGCCGGATGTTGCCGTCGTAAGTTACGAATTCGAGGGGGAGAGATTCATAATCCCAAGCCTCAATATGGAAAAAACGCTTAAATACAAGAACATAAAGAGCGGAAACAAGAAGGTAGCCCTTGTGATTGACGATCTCGAATCCGTAAATCCCTGGAGGCCAAGAGGAATAAAGGTGCATGGCACCGCTGAGATCGTGGAGCGAGATGGTAGATTCGGCAGGGGTCTTTACATCGAGATTACGCCTCAGAGGGTCTGGAGTTGGGGAATCCAAAGGCCCCTTTTTGAGGAGGGTAAAATAGCGGTTTCGATATAAGAGATAGATCAGGGAGATCACCCTCCACATTTAGAATGAGGAGGTAAGTACGTGCCTGAAGATTCGTCATACCCTACGACCTCAAGGTCGAAAGAATGACTCCTTTGTATGCGTATATGCACTCCCTACGAATAAACCCTGACCACATTGTAAAGGGCGTCCCTTTCAACGGGGGTGTATCCGGCGTTCTTTATCATATTGACCATAAAATCCCTGCTATGGCCGACCTCGGACGGTGCCCCGGCATCGTGGATTATTTTTTCCCTCATTATCGTTCCATCTGCATCGCTTGCCCCGTAGTGGAGGGCGACCTGTGCTAGTTTTTCGCCGAGTGTTATCCAGTAGGCCTTTATGTGGGGGAAGTTATCGAGATAGAGACGTGCAAGGGCGTGCACCTTTAGATCATAAGAGGCCGGAACGAACTTTACCTGTTTCTTGAGCCCTGTATTTTCAGGCTGAAAGAGTACCGGAATGAACGCAAAGAACCCCGGCGATTCGTCCTCTATCCTTCTTAGCCTTTCAAGATGGTCAACCACATGAAATGGCTCCTCTATGTGTCCGTAGAGAATGGTGGCGTTTGTCGGTATGCCTAGCCTGTGAGCGAGCTTGTGTATCTCCTCCCATCTCGTTGCAACCGTTTTAGGAGCGCATATCTTTTTCCTTACGTCCGGATGAAGGATCTCCGCACCACCTCCCGTAAGTGCATCCACCCCGGCTTCCTTTAGGTCTAGAAGTACCTCTTCTACGCTCTTTCCGCTTATCTCCGTAAACCAGTCCACTTCAACAGCGGTAAACGCCTTTACGTGTGTCTTTGGGTAGGCTTCTTTAATAAGCCTCACGATGCCCAGATAATGATCAAATCCCCAGTTTGGATGAAGCCCACCCACTATGTGAACCTCCCTTATCTCTTCGCTTAGCATGGAGAGTATCTGCTCATGGGTTAATTCATAGGCATCGGGAGACCTCTTTGTCACCCCGAAGGCACAGAATTTGCACGATATAGCGCATATATTTGTCGGATTCACATGGCGATTTACGACAAAGTAGACCCTATCCCCTTCCCTCTTCCTCTTCACGTAATCGGCCATCATACCAACCGTGTTTAGGTCATGGGTCTCAAGGATCCTTAGCCCGTCTTCAAAGGTTATCCTCTCGCCCCTTTCGACCTTCTTGAGTATCCCTAAAAGGGATCTGTCCCTGCAAAGGGTCTCTATTCTCTCCAGTACTCCTTCCATCTCTCTCTCACCTTCCCTTTTACGTCTTCCGACATCTCGATTACCTCAGGATACCACTCCTTAAAAGAGGCATCTATCCCCATCCTCCCACCGTAAACGACAGCAGAGCCGCGGAGTTCCGTCTCCTCGAATACGACGTCGAGATATGGATCAAACCTCGTAAATATACCCCATATTAGCTCCGTGTCATCGTGTATGTCAATATCCGGGCTTACGACGGCAACGATCCTTATGTCTCCATATCCCGGCAAATCGAAAACCCTACGGATCGTGTCCTTAGGATTCTTCCTAACCTTTAAGACAAGGAAACCCCCTGGAAGAAGCCTGTGGTCTAGAACCTCTCCTATCTTCTCCCTCGGGTCTGGAACGCTCTTTGGAACCTCCCGCTTTCTGCCCGAACCGTTTAGGCGCCTTACGGCGTTAATCCCCATCTTGCTTCCCACGTTCAGCTTCCCGCTCGTAAAGTCCAGCGTATCTAATGGGGCCCAGGGAATGAGGAGAAAGTCCTCCCTGGGATCAAAGTTCTCCCCTATCTCCCTAAGAACGGCGCTAAAATCCCTCGGGTTCACATCGCTTGAGACCGTTATCATGCACTTTGTAAGGAGAAGCTGTCCAGTACCCCAGAGGGCGAGCATGGCCTTTATCCCGTTCTTTGGATACCTCTCGTCAACAGAGACGACAAGGAGGTTGTGGAACCCGGCCTCCGGATATGCCCACATCCCCTTTACCTCCGGTTGTATGATCCTTATAAGCGGGGAGAACATCTCGGCCGCCGCGATCCCAAGGAATAAATCCTCCTTTGGGGGCTTCCCCACCACCGTTGCCGGATAAATTGGGTTATTCCTGTGTGTTATCTCACTCACCCTAAAGACCGGAAAATCGGCCTCCATCGAGTAGTGCCCAAAGTGGTCTCCAAATGGACCCTCACGCCTTATCTCACCCTGGGGAACGACGCCTTCTATCACAAACTCTGCGTTTGCAGGGACACTAAGGGATACGCTCTTTCCCCGAACCATCGGGATAGGGCTCCCGCGGAGGTAGCTCGCGAAGGCGATCTCGTCCATGCCTTCGGGAAGCGGGGCAACGGCTGTGAAGATCATCTTTGGGTCTCCTCCGAGAACGACTGCGGCCTCAAGGTCGATCCCGAGCTTCGCTGCCTCGTGGTAATGAGCCGCACCACCCTTATGTGGATGCCAGTGCATACCCGTCGTCCTCTTGTCATATACCTGCATCCTGTAGAGCCCAAGGTTTCTTCTCCTCGTAACCGGGTCCTGGGTTAGAACGAGACCAAGCGTTATGAACCTGCCGCCATCCTTAGGCCAGCATTTTATTATGGGTAGCCTGTCCAGGTCTGGCTCCTCCTCTACCTCTTGAACCACCCCGCTTCTCACATCCTTAGTCCTCATGGAGAGGAACCCAAATACCCTGGGGAGTATAGAAAAGAAGGACATCAGAGAAGGGGGATTCAGTTTTTCAAATAGGAAAACCAACTCTTCTCCCACCTCTTTCGGTTTCCTACCAAGGGCAAGCTCCATCCGCTCCTCGGTTCCAAAGAGGTTAATCGCAAGGGGATATGAGGAGCCCCTTACGTTCTCAAATAGGAGTGCCGGACCCTTTTCCTTAATCACCCTTGATGAGATCTCAGTGATTTCGAGTATGGGGTCGACCTCTGCCTTTATCCTCTTTAGATCCCCTATCGCCTCAAGATACCCGATGAAATCCTGAAGATCTGAGAAATTCCTCTTTTTCATCTGTATCTTGATTATACCATCTCACCAAAAGAACTCACCTTTAACCCCTGGCCCGGACTTTAAACCGAGCGTCTTTTTGTATCGATACGGATTAAAGGCAGGAATAAGCAACAGTAGCCAAGACTTTTAAGACCTCCTTTTTCTGAAACCGATCTTTGCTATAAACGGCATACGGTGATGAAACCGGTTTCGCTAGGGCTTTTTTGGCGACTACAACAATCCCATCACCTGCTGCTGTCTAACCTTTCACAAGATATTTCATTGACTAGTCTCAACGTCCTTTTGTCGTTCAACAATCTCGTCCATAAGAAAACTCACTCCACATCAAAGCTCGTCATTCTTCGGTATGTAAGGTCATCACATACTGACGAAGCGGTATGCAAGGCGTGGTCAGGCAACCCTTATGTCACTCAATCGGAATACGGGTCTTGTTTTGGGCAAACCAGGTATCAGAGGATCCCACTTGCGTTAGATCTCAAGTTCGCTCTTTAATCCGTCCGATACCCTCCAGAATTCCCCTATAAAACTCCGAGTGCTTTAAAGCGGTCTTTTGCCAGCTATAGGATTCGACCGTCTTCATTCCGTTTCTAATCAGTTTATCACGAAGCCCGGCTTCCTCTAAGATACCTATAATCCTTTCGGCCAAGCCCTCATGGTCCATAGGGGAAACCAAAAGGGCGTTCTCCCCGTCCATCAGGTAATCCGTCATAGGCTCTATACCAGAGGCGATTACGGGAAGCCCAGATGCCATGGCCTCAAGCACGACGAGTCCCCATCCCTCTTTAATAGAGGGGAAGACAAAGACGTCCGCTGCCCTGTAGAGCTTAACCATTGAGTCCTCAGGAACGGCTCCAAGTACGATTATATCCTCACCGACTCTTAGTCCGAGCTCTTTTATCTCGGAAAAGAACCCTTCCCTATAGGCCCTGTAATCAAAGAGCGTCTCCCCTCCTCCTATCAACCACACAAGGCGCTTACCCCTTGCCTTAAAATACCGGCTTGCGATACCAAACGCCCTGAGCGCGGTAAGAGCGTTTTTCCGAGGCTCGATCCCCCCTATACTAAGCATCACATTGTACCCTTTAAGAGAGAAATCCCCCTTTGCCTCTTCTTTTGAGGCCTTCTCGTTTGCCCTAAACCTCTCTAGATCCACCCCGTTATATATGAGGGTGGAGTTCAGGGAATAACGGGAGCGGAGTTCTCTCTCCCAAAACCTACTGACAACAATCAGGTAATCGGGCTCTACGATGCTTCTTAACTGACAGTCAATAAGGGACTCAGATGTGAAATCGTCTATATGATGAACGGTTCTTACAAAGAACCTGATTAAACCGCGACTCCTGATCTCGAATAGGGCGTTTGCGGATATACAGTCCTGTGCGTGGTAAATATCGTAGTCCTCCCTTATAGAAGCCATGTACTCGGAGTAGATACGGATATATCTTCTCACCTTATCGTCGATGTCCTCACCGGCTACCACCGGGCAAGGAATGAGAGTATGCGGAACGCCCACTGGCCTAAAAAAGCCCTCCCCTCCACTAAGGGCGTATATATGAACCCTGTGATTGAGAAGAACCAACCTCTCGGCCAGGTTTAGGGTATGGACCACGCCTCCTCTCGGCTTCGTCGAATAGGTAAGGAGTGCGATTTTAAGCGATTCCATCTGGACTATCCATTAAACTGAGTAGATCCTCCATCCTTTCTAGTCTAGAAACCAAAAACCGGATTCCATAGTAGACCCCGATTGAAATATCCGCCCCAGAGGTCTCTCCCATGGCTATTACGGTCTTTGATAAGCTCGCAACCCTATCCGGTCCCCCTGTGAGAAGGGCGTGGATGAGTCCGATTAGGGCATGAGGCCCTTCGCCACGGCGGGCTTGGTTTAGAAGGATCTCACTGTATATGGTCGTTTTACCCTTCGCCGCCCGGCATATCTCGGAAGAAACCCTTCTGTAAAAAACAAGCTCCTTCCTTCTCTCCCTTAGAAGCACCTTCCCGCCTATGACTAAACCGAGGATTAAACCCGTTAGAAAATCATCGCATGAGGGGGTAAGCCCAGGGCCGAGTCCGAGTATCTGTAGGGCGTTACTTATAATCGCATCGATATCGCCCCAAAAAAGCCCCCACATGAGCGTTTCTATATAGGGTCTTGTCCTCTCAGAAAGCGTGGGCTTTTGCGGTTTAAGAAAGATCTGAAGGGGCCCGTATAGCTCAACGTTCTCTAAGAG
Organism: uncultured Spirochaetia bacterium; assembly: GCA_964636885.1. GTDB lineage: Bacteria > Desulfobacterota_D > UBA1144 > Nemesobacterales > CSP1-2 > CAZWVA01. The sequence goes on along the minus strand of CAZWVA010000002.1, from coordinate 63,887 downwards.
CGGAACCAGCCCTTCCCGGCTCGGGGCGGTGTATATCATATCCCTAAGGACCCTGAGGTTTAGGCTCATGCTCCCCAATCCCACGAGTTCGCTTCGCCGAGGAATGGGAGGAGGGAACCAGATAGAGGGGCTACCCATCTCAATCGTGAGTACACTACCCTGAAAGACCAGTCTATCATTTCTAACCTCTATTCTCGTCCCCTCATTAATACCCATTGACTTAAAATCCATATAACTGGATTCCCTGAGCAATATTGAGGCTGGGCCTATGTAGTCCCTGTCTCTAATCACACTTATAAGGGAACCCCTGCGGGGTCTTATATAAAGGGCGTGATCAAAAGCGCTATACACCCTGGCCGTTCCTCCGGAACCTCTTAGCGCCTTTAGTGCCTTGTAACCTATGGCCTCAGCGACAACTAGCATATCAAGAAATCCAACAACCAAAGAGGGCAGGGGAGATACCCTAGATCCCAGAATCAGGCCCGTGTCTTAGTAACTCCGCCTCTTCCACTGGGGGCGTTCCCCAGTGGGATAGGAGCTAAAAAGGATCACCTTCTTGCGGATGCTCCAGGGGATCCTTGAATAAATGGGGACAAAGACGCTCCTCCAGAAGAAGGGGACGATTCCCCTTTCTCTGTAGGGTTTCACACAGAGACCAGGGTAACGGACTGCCATCTCATCTGCGGCGGCTTCGAGCAGGTATTTTTCGGCGTTTTTTCTCAACCACTCACCGAATGATCTTTTCTCTGACATTTAGCCTTCCCTTTTCATGCACCAGCGAATTTGGGGGGTTCGGCTCCTCGCTTCTTCAATTCAGCCAATCCAGCCTGTGCCGCAAGGGCAATCGGCTCCATCAATGCCCCGATCGGAGGAGAATAGACGTTTTCCATCCAGGCAAAGTCTTCGAGAGTAGCCCCGCGCTTTATGGCAAATGCGAGAAAATCGGCCCTCTCTTTAATCCCCTCGCCACCCGCCATTTGAGCACCCATCACGCGAAGCGTTTTCGGGTCGGCGATGAGTTTTACTAGGATCCTGCTTACCCCAGGATAGTACCTCGCCCTCGAAATCCCCTGCGCGGCGGCTACTATATGTGGTATCCCCAGGGCCTTATGCAGGGTTTCTCCAAGAGAAACCCCACCGATCTGGACCCTTCCCCCTACCATTCCCCAAGGGACATATACCGGGTCATAGGCCCGGTCATCGCCCGCGGCGTTGGCCCCCGCCACCCTTCCCTGAGAGTAGGCGTGACTCCCGGAAAGCCCCTGAATGGGAAGATCGGTCACACCGTGAATGACCTCTATGCAGTCACCGGCCGCATAAACATCCTTCATAGAGGTTCTCATATGGTCGTCCACTATTATCCCACCCGTTGCCCCTATCTTTAGCCCCGCCTCGCGGGAAAGACGGTTATTCGGCTTCTTATGAGTAGCGATAACAACCACATCGCATTCTATGTCCCCAGCCGTGGTGCTGATGGATCTTACCCTTCCGTTTTCCCCCTTAAACTCAAGCACCTTTGTCCCCAGATAGATCCTTGCCCCAAGTTCCTCGAGAGACTTCTGCACGGGTTGCATTATGTCCGGGTCGGCAACCTCTGACATAAGCCAAGGGCCTTCATCCACAAGGTGCGTCTCAAGCCCCCTCTGGGCGAGGTTTCCAGTCATCTCGATCCCCAGTGGCGTTGCCGATACAACGACGACCCTCTTTACCTGATCGAGTATCTTGTCAAACTCCATTGCGCGGCGGATGTTTTTTACATAGTAAAGCCCCTCTAGGTCTACACCCGGAATGGCAGGCTTTTCATACTCGAATCCGGTAGCGATAACAAGACGGTCCCAGGGAAATACCTGGGAGCCAACACTTACAGTACGCTTTTCGAGATCTATCCCGGTAACGGTTGTTTGGAGCCTGAGGTCTATTCCGATCTCGGCATAGTGCTCAGGGGTTTGAAGAAAAAGGCTCTTAAAATCAGGGATCTCCCTTCCATGAACGAATGGAATACCACAGGGGCTATATGCCACATCTTCAAACTCGGTAAAAAGGATAACCGAGGCCTGAGGGGCTACGGACCTTGCCGTGGATGCTGCTGAGATCCCAGCAGCACCCCCTCCTACCACGATGATACGTAGATCGTTTTGAGTCATCTTACCATCACCTCTTAGACCTCCTCCGACTTCCACGAGAGGAAGAAGGGAGTCATTTATACAAATCCAAAAAGATCAGATCACGTTAGTCGGTTTTACAAACCTTTTAAATCCCACCCCACCGGGATTTAAAGCCCTTTCAAAATCGGGGAGCGCAGAGCACTCACCACAGCTTACACACCCCGCCTTACTGCTCTTTGAGCCCCCATCATACCTTGAAAGCACCTTTGCGGCCTCTGTATAGACATACTCCATCACCTTGGGATCGGGTGGCCTTACATTCTCCATAGGCGTTCCCGCAATCGGTCGAAACGGAACGATGAACGGATAAACCCCTATGTCGGCGCAGAGGGCCGTTCCCTCTATTATCGTCTCTAGTCTCTCCCCGAGTCCAACAAGCACGTATGTACTAACCTGCCACCTCCCAAAGACGTTCACGGCCTCCTTCCACGTCTCAACGTACCTATTAAACCCGATCCTCGCCTTTCCAGGGGTTATCTTTTCAAACACGTCTGGATCGAAGGTTTCGATGTGAACACCGAGGGCATCTACACCGGCATCCCTCAGCCTCTTAAGCCATGATAGGTCCCCGGGTGGAATTATCTGAAGCTGTATCGGTAGATCGGTCGATCTCTTCACCTCCGAACATATCTCGGCGTATTTTGAGAGTGCCTTTTCCTCGTCCTTGGCAACCCCGGAGGTAAAAACTATATTCGTAATCCCATCTAGTTCCTTTGCACAGAGTATGGTCTCAACCAGGCTCTTTGCGTTCTTAAATCCTACTGTACTCCTATCCTTAAGCGTGAGTTCGATCCCGCAAAACTTGCAACGCCTCTCGTCCTCCCAGAAATCGCAGGTTTGAAGGAGCGTTGTGGCAAATGTAGTCGGGCAGTGGAGGAGTCCGACCCTTTGCATCGGTATCCCGGATGAGGTCTTATAGTCGTAGAACCTCGCCACCCCCATGAGCTCTACCTGAGCTACGGCAACGTCGTTTTTAAAAACCCAGTATTCACCGTTTATCCGGTCCAGATAATACGGAGAGGAATCAACGAAATCGCCTACAACAGGCACGTTCCCCTCACTGTCGGGAAGGATCTTGATATGGATCCCACCCGTAGGTCCTGCTCCACCCCTCCTTATGCCCCTCGTATCGGGAATCCTAAGCCCATAACTCTGTAACTCTACTTTTAGGGTCCTTGAATCCATAATCCCCTCCTTCTGATCTCGGATCCCCAAGATCCGGTCAAAACCCACAATCGCAAGACCGCAATCGGTACATCCGAAATCCCAGTGACAGCTCTAAACCAAGCGGTCCGTTTCTTTAGACCACAGGGAGTTAATCTAAACTAATCCTTAAGTACTACACAGTCCACGTACTAAATATCATTGCACCGGCCCTATGGTGTTCGATCACTATATCTAGAATATCAGTAGGATGTATTGGTGTCACACCCTCCAGCATGTCTTCTTCCCTCACACCTATAAGGCAGGCAGCTGAAAAGCGACATGCATAGACCTTTATTCCCTCCTTTAGCATCCTCTCAACGAGATTGGGGTAGAGCTGTATCCCGGCGCCATATGCGTCGTCTCCTATATTGGGCCAGCCCCTGTATACAGGTATGGCCGAGGCTGGGCCGTAGAAAAGAACGCTCGTATCATAGCCCTTCCTCTTACACCTTATAGCCGTAAGCATATTTATACCTGCCACAGAGCCCTCATACGGGACCGTGTGGACGAGGAATAGAGCCTTTTCTCCCGGATTCGCTTTATAATCGGGAAATAACTTCTCCTCATAATTGACAATCGCCTTTCCCTTCTGTGGTCTCTCTCCTTTTACCCTATCTACCGCCATCTTTTATTACCTCCTTTCTTTGGATTTCTATCTGGAATAAAGCCTCTGGGCGTTTTCCCAGAAGATCTTGTTCTTTAACTCCTCCGAGATCTTTGCCCCCTCAACCTTCCAGTACTCAGACGGAAAATCCCCCCAGGGCGTATCAGAGGCAAAGAGCACGTTATCCGTGCCTATACCAGTACGTTCAATCTCATAGAGCAACCATCTAGAACCAAAACCGATAGCCCATGTGGTATCCGTATAGACCTGATAACCGTCTTGAATGAGTTCTATGAACCTGGGAACGAGCCTTATATGACCACTAACACCCCCTCCCATATGAACTATATGGATCTTAATCCGTTTTCCATATTCCTTCACAAACTCGAATGCGTTTCCCACATCGGAACCGCCTCCTGGGCTTGTGTGAATATGTAGAACGAGGTTATTCTCCTCAGCCGCCTTCACTATGCCCTCCCATATCCCCCTTGTCGTCTCGTCCCACTCGCTGGGCTTATAGGTCCCTCCAAGGAGACACGTAGCCTTTAATGCCACTATCCCCTTTTCCTTTACGTGCCTTAGCGCCTCCTCCGTTCGCTCTTTATCCTTTGCCATACCAGAAACCCAGATGGCGCCAACGAGTCTGTCCGCCTTGTGGACGCTATCGATTACAAGTGGGTTTAGGGTAAACGGCTGTCCCGAATCGGGAACCCCGTAATTGGATATGACCATCGCCCTGTCCACACCGTATTCATCCATGTGCTTCAGATATTCCTTTGAAGATGGATACTCAATCACCGTCGGCTTTACGGGTTCCTTGAGGTCATAGAACCTGTATGCGGGGAGTTCGCCTATATGGCTATGGGCATCAAACACCTTTCTATTTATCTTCATCTCTCTTTCACCTCCTTTTATATGGGATTTCTTAATCCGGGCTTTAGCATCCTCCATCTTAATATAAAAACAAATAAAGAGCAATCTATTAAATCACCGCCTTTCGATTCCTTCATTTCGCTTCCCTCATATCCCGTTTGCAAAGAACATACCAATCCAAAGACCCTCCTAAGACATAAAAAAGAGCGATTTTTTTTGAAATCCCATATGACTCATGCTTAATACCTAAGCACGAAGCACCGGAAACAAACACCTGTCTCTTTTCTACGCGCATTTTAATCATGGCACTATCTCCGTCCCACCCTCCCCCCTTATCGCCGCTTTTATGTTTTCTAAGGAGGTTATGATCGTTCTCTTGCCGCCCGAATGGAGAAACTTAATAGCGGCTTCGATCTTGGGCCCCATACTCCCAGGCGGAAAGTGCCCTTCGTCCCTATACCTCTCGGCTTCCTTAAGCGTCATCTTCTCTATGCTCCTCTGCTTTGGGGTCCCGTAGAAGATGGATACCTGACTTACAGATGTGATTAAGAGGAGCATCTCCGCGCCTATAAGGCTTGCAAGCCTTTCGGCCGCAAAGTCCTTATCGATTACGGCGGCAACACCTTTAAGCCTTCCCTTCTTATCTTGAAGAACCGGGATCCCTCCGCCCCCGCATGCTATTACGACAAAATCCCTCTTTACCATCTCCTCAATCTCGTCTCTTTCAACTATATCAACCGGCCTTGGGGACGGCACAACGCGCCTCCAACCCCTTCCAGAATCCTCCTTCATCTGCCATCCCCTTTCCCTCCTAAGCGACTCGCTTTCCTCCTTACTAAAGAACGGGCCGATAAACTTCGTGGGATTCCTAAAGGCAGGGTCGTTCTCAGAAACAACCACCTGTGTAACGATAGAGACGACTGGTTTCTTCATGCTATTCTTAGTAAATGCGTTTCTCAGCGTCTGCTCTATCATATAACCCATCTGTCCCTGTGTCATCGCATCACAGACATCGAGTGGCATAGGCGGAATGGAACCAGCTAAACACTCCTGTTGCATGAGGAGATTGCCGACCTGTGGACCGTTTCCGTGAGTGATTATGACGGCATAGCCGAGTTCAAATAGACTCAATATCTCTTTACACATCTTTTCGGCCTTCATCACCTGTTCGGCGTAACTGCTCTTGCCGCTAAAATCCATGAGGGCATTTCCACCAAACGCTACCACGGCCACCTTCATCCGATTTCTCCATTAACCCCTATTGTATGCCCTGCCTTAAGGTCTCCAGTCCCTTTTTACCCCTTGTCGTAATCCAACCTGCGACCCTAGAGGCTAGGGCGTTTGTGGGAAAAACCAAAACCCCCGCCTTTCTAAGTTTCTCTTCTTGCGATCTTAAGCCCTGGGGGTCCCCTTCCGTCCCGCAGACGTGGGCCACAAAAGCCAGGGTACGTCCCTTACTCCTCGCTATCCTTTTTGCTTCCTTAATCGCAGGGAGGAGGTCACCGGCTGGGTCTGGACTCGCCACGTATCCGAGAACCACGTCAAAGAGTATTACGGCCGTGCCCGGATAAGACGCCTCCCTCAGGAGTCTCTCGCTCCTTAGAGTGGAATCCATCATAGGATGAGGACGCCCCACGGTGAATTCTTCCTCACCAAGGTCAATACACGTATGACCCTTACTCCGATTTGAATCATCCAGCTTGTTTTCTCTATGAAGGGGGGCGTTTGAATAAACCCTTCCCAAGATCGGGGTAAGCACCTGCTGGGCCTCGTAGCAGAGGGTACCCCCGGAGAACAACCCACGAAGGTAACGCTGTTTTGGATCCAGGGATTTAATAAACCCCTCGGCCCTCCTTCTCAAGCGGGAGTCCAGAAGACCCCTTTTATCGGGAATCCCTATAGAGTCCCTTATGAATTTTAAGGCCTCAAGAGCCGCCCCCTCGAGGGTGGATGAAAAACGGATCCTTGAGCCCTCCTCTTTCCTCCGAATCCCCTCTCCGAGAAAGCAGATGACGGCGGGTTTTCCATAATCACGAATGAGGTCAATCACCGTCTTCGCTATCCTTTCTGAAGGCGGCTTAGAAACTAGAAGGAGAACCTCGGTGCTCTCATCCCTCTCGAGCATCCTTATCGCCTCCATCGCCATAATGCCGCCTACCCTTTCCGATAGGTCTCTCCCACCGAGTCCAATCGCATGGGAGATCCCTGAGCCCATATTGTGGATTAGGGTTGTAACCTCCTGCATCCCGGTTCCAGCAGCCGCAATAACCCCGATCGGTCCCCTTCTCACAACGTTTGCAAACCCAAGCCCTACTCCGTTTATTATCGCGGTGCCGCACCCAGGCCCCATGACGAGAAGCCCTCTTTCCCTTGCCCTTTCCTTTAGTTCTATCTCCTCCTCCACAGTCAGGTTATCGCTGAAGAGAAACGTATGGAGTCCTCTCTCAATCGCCTTTGCCACCTCGATCTTCGCGTACTGACCGGGAAGGGAAACCACCAAGAGGTTTGCCTGAGGAAGAGCCGAATGAGCTGAATCAAGGCTCCTATATTCCGCTTTTCCAATAACCTCGGTCCGTGGAGGGGTAAGGAGGGAGTCCAGCCTCTCAATCGCCCCCCTTGCGGCGCTCTCGGATTCAGCCTCAATGGCCACTATGAGATCGTTTGCGCTCACCGAGTCCGGGGGTTCGCCGATTAATCCGGATTCCTTAAGCATCCTTAGATTGGCCTCTGTCGCCATGATGGCCGAGGCCTTTCTTATACCGGGAAGCGCACTAAGCCTCTGGCTTATCTGCATGAGCTTCATGGAATCCTGGTAGTGGTTCTTCTTGACTGTGCTTATTACTGGCAATTCCCTTCCCCTTCTAATGTCCGAAGTGGCATTAAGCCACCAGCTTATACCTCTTACCAAAGGCCATGATGGCCTTTTTAAAGCACTCATAGGGAGCCCTCACAATCCCGGCTCCAATCTGTCCAGCCCCCGAGCTCTTATGAATCACAGCGCTGTTTATACTTGGGAGGATCCCCGTTTCAACGACCCTGCGCACATCGATCCCCAATGGGGTTCCTTCAAAGTCCAGAACGGGAATTCCGAACTTAGGATTCTTAGCGATGGTTATTAGCTCCATCCGCTTCGTGATACCCACGGCCTCCTGGAAACCCCCTCCGGCAAATGAGGCCATGGCAGGGGCAGAGGCGATGGCAAACCCGCCGAGCCCCATGGTCTCGATAATAGAGCTATCCCCTATATCGGGCGCACCGTCGTCGGGACCGTATCCCGGGTTATAGAGGGCATCAAGGAGATAGGGAGAAGGGGCTATAAACCAGCTATCCCCAAGACCGCTAACACGTATCCCGAAATCTGTTCCGTTTCGGGACATGGCAGTCACAACGGTAGAGTCCTCTATATAGCGTGCGGCGTCCATTGCGAGTTTGCATGCCGTCATTGTGATGTTAAGAAAAAAGTGGCTGTTTCCGGCTATAAAGCGATAGGCTTGAAGGACGGCATCCTTCGACGAATCCAAAGAAAAAAGGGGCTCTACCATTCCCTTGAGGAAGAGGTTCGTAGAAGCCGCATGACGGTTATGACACTCATCTCCCATCTGAATCCCCTGGGCCAGTATATTCCAGATCGGGATCCCCCCGGTTCTTGAAATCGCCTTCTTCATTAAGGGACCAAACACATCCCGTATCCACCTGAGGCGCTCCAGGGTTTCTTTTCCGAAGGCTCCAAACCATAGGACCTTTCCCCCGCCCTCATTAAAGGTGGAGTAGGCCGTTCTGCCGAATGTCGGGTCCCTCGTAACAACCACGGGCATAGAAGGGGAAATGACCCCAGTCATTGGGCCTACGGAACCATGGTGATGGTTTGGAGAGAGTTTAACCTTATCCATGAGAAGCAGTTTTTCAGCCTCCCCTTCGTCGGCCGCTAGCCCCTCAAATATCAAAGCCCCCCTAACGGCCCTTTTCATAGGATCGCACATCCTCTCCCACTCTATTGGGGGGCCTGCGTGAAGCACCGTATTTGGGGTCATGCCTGGGATGACGTTAAGAGCGGTATCCACATCGACAAGGACAGGCTCAACGGAAAGAATCCTTTCTATGGCAAGCCGATTAGCCCTTATGATTCGCTCACCCAAGTACCTTTCTAAGCCACCCACTTCCTTTCCCTTTGTTCTAGATACCATGTGACTTAACCCCGTAACCACTCGGTTGCCGAGTAGACATTCACGAATCCCTTATGATGGAGGGACGGCGAGCACCCATATCAGTTTTGCCTGAATATCGCCTATATTCCTCCAGCTATGCTCTACGTGTGTCCTAAAATGGAGGCTATCGCCAGGGTTTAAGACATAGGTTTTGCCCTTCACCTTGAACTCCATCTTTCCCTGAAGACAGTAGACCAATTCCTCCCCACGATGCACCATGGGTTTTTTCCCACTCGATGCCCCCACATCAACTATAGAATAAGCCGCCGTCATAATGAAATCCCCGTATTTCTTTGCGGAGATACCCTGAAGATCAAGCCCCTTCTTGAATGTGAAGATCGTCTCCCGCTCCTTCGCGGGAACAAAAACGGCATCCTCCTCTTCTCCCTCCTCCTCTATAAAGAAGCTAACCCTTTTTCCCAAGGCATCGGCGATCTTCATCATGGTGGTTATGGTAGGGATTATCCCGTTAGACTCGATCTTATGGATCCCGGCTGCAGAGATACCCGATTTTTTCGATAGATCCTGAAGGGACCAGCCCTTTTCTATACGAAGCCTTTTTATCTTCTCTCCCAGTTTTAGGATGATCCTATCCACTTGGTTCTTTTCTTCAGCCATTTAACCACCCGATCGAAGCAGATATATATATTGCATTTACCTAACCTCTCCAAGCCCGATTAAAGGCTCCGAGCTAAGATCCCAAAAGAGGCCCCTTTCACCCTTATCGTTGATGAACAACACGAGGGGCTCAGAGGTCACCTTACCGATCCTCTCGCATGCAAGTCCCAATCGTCTGAACCTATCCTCAACCCTTTGGGTGTTTTGCGGTCTTAGGGATAAGACGAAACCAAAGCTTGGAAACGTAAGAAGCCACTCCTTTAGGGGAACCTCAAAGGGTGCTGGAATCCTGTCTATATGGATCTCAGCCCCCTTCCCAGAGCCCTCAAGGAGCATCAATGTGGAGCCTATAAGTCCCGCCATGCTCACGTCCCTTGCCGCATCGGCGAGCCCCTCCTCGGCTATTTGGGGAAGGAGTTCCAAATGGGTTAGGACATCCCCATCGCTGAGACCACTAGAGGAATCCCAGAAATTAAACCCCGGATAGAACCTTCCATTGAGGTTGGAGATAAAAACCAGATCATCCCCCGCCTCGGCATTAAAACCGGAGAGCAGTTTCCTAGCCCTACCCAGTATGAAGACGGAAAGGGAAGAGGAGGTAGCCTCCTCGGTCAAGTGCCCACCGACCACCGGGACCCCGTAACGGGATGAATTATCCCTAATCCCGCGAAGCACCTCACCCGACTCTTCAGAATCAGACGCAAAAAGCACGTCCACAATCGCTATCGGCCTTCCACCCATAGCGTATATATCGTTTACGTTTGTGAGAACCGAGGTACGGCCGGCAAGGTAAGGGTTCGATTTTAAAAGTGGATGATAGACGCCTTCGGCGGCAAGGAGCAGATAACCATCCCCGTCCTTAATAGCAGCGGCATCGTCGCCAAGAACCACGTCGCTCCCGTCAGCCTTACAAACGCGGGGAAGTAAGCGCCATAGCTCTTTCAGCCTTCCCTTCTGATTCAACCGGGGAGAGGAACGTAAGGCCGAAATCAGCTCTCGCATCTGTTTCTCCTGATAGATATTAAGACGTCAAGACATAAAGAGAGGGTCTTAAACAAAACCCTGACTCGGAACCTCGGCGCATCGCTTTAGCCCGATTCCAGATCGGCTTCCATAAGCTGATGGGGAAGGCCGTGATATATAACCTGATCCCCTATGGCCTTCCAGCCCAGCCTCTCGAAGAACTTTACGTTCTGAGGCTGTATATACGCAAGGAACGTTTTACAGCCCCTGGACTTTACCGTTTTTACAGCGAATCTTACGAGATTCGATCCGACTCTTCCATTGCGATAACCGGGATCAGCACTAAGACGACTGCCAAACCAGGTGTCCCCATCTTTCCTGTAACACCTGACCCCGCCCACCACCTTTCCGCTTGCCCCCTCTATAGCGATTATGTGTATGGCGTCTTTGTCGTATTCATCCACATCGGTTTCGGGAAATATCCTCTGCTCTCTAACAAAAACCTCATGTCGAAGACGAAAGTACTCTTCTAATTCCTCCTCGGTTTCGGCGATCTTAAAGACAAACTCCGACATTCCCACACCCCGCAGAGGATTTCATCTACTATATTTCACATTTTATTAACTTTAATAAATGAAGTCAATAGATTTTTTCTGGATGCGATTTTTAATCGATACAAGTCCTATGGATCACTCCAGAGGTTATTTCCTCTTCCCTCCATTAAGGATCGGAAGAAAAGACGGCGACCGTCCCAAATCGTCATTTCTAAGAAATAATATCCCACACAGGCAAATTTGGAGAATGGAAAGGCGCCTCTGATTTATAACCTCCTATAAAAACCATGGCATAGAACTTGCGAATTATTCAATAATAAAAATGAATTACGGAGATCCATCATGCTAGAATCCGTAAAAAATCCAAATGACATAGCCAACTAAATGGACATCCCGGACGACATGGAACTAAAAAACAGGTCGAAGAGCTCAGGCAGGTCGAGAAAGGACTCCGAAAGGCCTATAGTGATCTGGAAAAACGCGTGGAGGAACTAAACTCTGAACTCGCCAGGTTAACGAGCCCCTGATACACGAAACCGGTGAACGCAATCGGCCTTGACTTTTTTTTAGATTTATTCTAGCTTGTATTCTATGCTCGACGAAAGAGCAGAAGAGATCAAGCTTCCCGATAAAATATACTTTAGAATTGGAGAGGTTAGTGAATTTACAGGGGTAAAACCCTACGTGCTAAGGTATTGGGAAAGTGAATTCCAGGAGATCACACCTATAAGGAGGAAATCCCAAAGGCTCTACGACAGGGAAACGATCCATACTATCATGAAGATCAAGCACATGCTTTACGAACAGAGCTTCACAATAGCGGGGGCCAAGAAGAAACTCAAGGAAGAGATGAACAAGAAACGCGTGAGTACAAAGGTAAACGAGCTGTTGCATGAAATCCTAAATGAGTTAAAATCTATTAGTGCGAGTATAAAGTAACGGACTTGCATTTACCTCTCCCCATAAACCATACAAACGAAACGGGGTGTGGCGCAGTTGGTAGCGCACCGGCATGGGGGGCCGGGGGTCACCGGTTCGAGTCCGGTCACCCCGACCATTTTTAATGTCGACGTAGAGATCGGCCAGTGAATTGACAGAGAAGAACACAAAAGTAAAATTCTCTAATAAAAATTCATCCTATAGAAATCGGACTGGTAAAGGGATTTGAATACTGAAGGCACATTCACTGGTCGTTTTATTCCGGCAAAGCGATATCCTCTTGTAACCAAATAGTAACATGTCGGCAAGGATCCTCATATCAAACGACGATGGAATAAACTCGGCAGGGCTTTTTGCACTTAGCGAGGTCTTGAGGATGCTCGGTGAGATCTTTATAGTTGCTCCCGATCGGGATCAAAGCGCCGTGAGTCACTCGCTTAGCCTCTATAGACCACTTCGTATAGAAGAAATCGCTGAAAACGTCTACAGTGTTGACGGCACTCCGACGGACTGTATAAACCTGGCGATAAATGGGCTCCTAAAGGACAGAAAACCGGATCTCATAGTTTCAGGAATAAATAAAGGCGAAAACCTAGGAGACGACATTACGTATTCGGGCACGGTGAGTGCGGCCATGGAGGGAACGCTTCTAGGAGTCCCATCGATAGCGGTCTCGCTTGCAACCAAAAAGGACTTTTACTTCGATACGGCCTCCCACTATGCCCTTATGATCGCAAAATACGTTCTGAGAAGGGGGCTTCCAGAAGGCACCCTCCTTAACGTAAACATACCAAACCTTCCCAAGGAAGAGGTTAAAGGGGTTAAGGTTACCAGGCAGGGAAAGCGCGTCTATGGAGAGCCAATAGTAGAAAACATCGACCCAAGAGGAAAGAAATACTACTGGATAGGTGGAAACGACCTCGGCTCTTTGGACATCGAGAATTCGGACATAGTCGCCGTTAGACAGGGATACGTATCCGTAACACCCATAAAACTCGACCTCACGGACTACGACTTCCTCGAGAAACTAAAACTGGACTGAAAACACAACCTAAAAAGGGGTCATTCACCAAGCTAAAACCAGATACGGCACAGGTAAGAGATTAACTTTCCTTACGCTCTTTTGGTTCTTGATTTGTCGAGGAGCGCTTTAATGGAAATCGAAACCGGCCTAGACTATAGTATAGGCCCCGTGGGAATATACACCTATACCATCAATAAAGAAACGGATGTAAACTAGAGGACATAATAACCCATGATTCTGCTATACTATGAGCAATAAAGAGAAAATCGATGAAAACCATTATAGGCGTTATAGGCGGAGATCGCGCCTCAGTTGACGAGTGTAAGACAGCGGAGGAGACGGGAAAAGAAATAGCCAAAAGAGGCGGGGTTCTTATCTGTGGCGGACTCGGAGGGGTAATGGAGGCCGCCTGCCGGGGAGCAAAATCAGAGGGTGGACTCACAATAGGAATAATACCGGGCTTTAGTAAATCCGATGCCAATCCCTATGTCGACATCCCAGTGATTACTGGAATGAGCCATGCGAGAAACATAATAGTCGTTCGCTCAAGCGATGCTATAATTGCGATAGGCGGAGGCTACGGGACGCTTTCAGAAATCGCCTTTGCCTTAAAATTAGAGATTCCGGTTATTGGAATAAGTACATGGGAGGTGTCGCCTGAGATTAGAAGAGTCACAACTCCCAAAGAGGCTGTGGGCTTGGCTTTTGCTCTCTCTGGTCCTCGGCTTTAGTGAGGCCTGTACGAAGCGTCCCACCACGGTTCCTCCAACCCCTATTATTAAGATGGATCTGGAGAGGTGCATCGGGAAAAACCACTCATTCCCCGAGAAAGAGGCCTACCATGTAGTCCAGAAGGGAGAGACCCTATATAGAATATCAAAAACCTACGGTGTTAGCCTGGAAGAGATCGTAAGGGTAAACGGCATCGACGACCCCTCACGGGTCTCTACCGGTCAAAAGATAATCATTCCCAGACGTAGTGTTTCAAGCCTAATATGGCCGGTAAGGGGCGGAGTTTCATCGAGATTCGGGAAAAGAGGATGGAGACATTTTCACTCGGGTATAGATATACCCGCCCCTAAGGGAACCCCAATTAAAGCCGTAGCGGGGGGTCTTGTTGTTGTAAGTGGAAAGAGCCTTGACGGATACTCAAGGTATGGGAAAATTGTAATCATAGAACACGGGGACGGAATAAGGACGGTTTATGCCCACAACGAGAAAAACCTCGTAAAAGCGGGTGAGTGTGTAAAAGCAGGGGAGGTTATAGCCGAGGTTGGATCAAGTGGAAACGCCAGTGGTTCACACGTCCACTTTGAGATCAGAAAAGGAGGAAAACCGGTAGATCCGATAAAGTATCTGCCATAGGGAGAAAAACATGGAAGACCTAAAAAGCTATATAAGGGACATACCGAATTTTCCAAAGGAAGGAATAATATTTCACGATATTACCCCCCTTCTCCAAAACCCAAAGGCATTCAGAAACGCCATAGATAGGATGGCCGAAACGATAGACGGTAAGGGCGTGGAATACCTGATCGGTGTGGAGGCAAGGGGATTCATATTCGCCTCGGCCCTTGCGTACAAACTGGGAACGGGTCTTGTGATTATAAGGAAGCTGGGAAAGCTACCCTATGAGACCATAAATGCCTCTTATGATCTTGAATACGGAAAAGACGTCCTTGAGGTCCATAGAGATGCGATCTCGGGTGGGAGCAGGGTCGTTTTGGTGGACGACCTTCTCGCAACGGGTGGAACAGCGGCGGCCGTAGGCAATCTCGTAAGGAAGCTGGGTGGAGAGATAGTCGGGTACTCATTCCTCGTTGAACTCACAGAGCTTAAGGGCAGAGAGAGGCTAAAGCCCTATCCCGTCTGGTCTATCCTAGAGTTTCCGGTATGAAACTAATCGGCGCCATATTTAACCCCTTTGCCCATCTAGACAAGAAGCAAATGCAAGAACGGACTAAGGCTTTAGAAAAAACGCTCATCAAAGATCTAAAAAGATACCCAAACGACAATGGCACTTAAGGATAGAGGATAACAGGGGATACATAATCGACAGAGGGGTCTATGACTCGGATGAGCCAAACGACATAAAACTGGAAGCGGGTTCAAAGGTAGAGATACCTCATTTAGAGGCAAGGAGTTAGAAACTACTCATTTTAAGCAACCAGAACAGGACAGGCAAATGGAGAGGGTAAAGATCGATCTTAAGAAAACAGAGGACGAGTCATACGATATATTGATAGGAGAGGGACTACTCAATCGAATTCCCCTCGATCTAAAGAAGGAGAGGCTGGCCCACTCGTATGTGATAATAACGGACTCAACCGTTGCCCACCTTTACGGGGAGAAACTTCTTAAGGGATTTAAGCGTCAAGACCTTAAAGCCCATCTCATCCCCTTTCCTGCCGGAGAAGAGCACAAGAACAGGGAAACCAAGGCCATGCTTGAAGACGAGATGTTAAGACTCAAGATGGGAAGGGACTCTGCTGTGATCGCACTAGGCGGTGGAGTGGTTGGGGACGTCGCCGGGTTCGTTGCGGCAACCTACAACAGAGGGATTCCATACGTTCAGGTTCCAACTACGCTTGTAGCCTGCGTGGATAGTTCGATCGGCGGAAAAACGGCCGTTGACACCCCTTATGGAAAGAACCTGATAGGGGCTTTTCATCAACCCAAGGGGGTTTATATAGATGTTAGAACCCTGGGAACACTGCCAGAGAGTGAGATAAGAGAGGGCCTTGCAGAGGTAATAAAATACGGCGTGATAAGGGACGAGGAGCTGTTTGGGTTTCTTGAGGAAAACGTTACTCTCGTATTCTCCTTTGACACAGACGTCCTAACCCATATTATAAAGAGGAGTTGCGAGATAAAGGGGAAGATAGTGGAACTCGACGAGAAGGAATCCAATCTCAGAAAGATACTAAACTTCGGTCACACGATTGGACATGCTGTTGAGAGCCTATCCGATTACAGGGTATCGCACGGAAGGGCGATATCCATAGGTATGGTGGCGGAAGGGAAAATAGCCTTGGAGATGGGTTTATGGAAGAGGGGGGAATTCAACAGGTTGACCTCCCTTCTTAAGAAAGCCGGGCTCCCAACTGAGTTTCCCTCCTCATTAAACGTAGACCGCATTATAGAGACGATGAAGCTCGATAAAAAGGCAAGGAGTGGAAAGATAGAGATGGTTCTACCAAAGAGGCTAGGGGATATGGCCGAGATCGACGGAAGCTACGGGATAAGGGTCGAAGAGGGATTGATATCCAGTATTCTCGGCATATAGGCGTAATATAATGGCTATCCTTTAATCCAATCGATATGAGCACCTCATCTCTTATCCTGGATATCACGGAATACCACCTCCCCATTGACATATCAAGGGTATTCGGTAATGAGGGGAAAGCGGCACTCGAGATTGGATTTGGAGACGGCGGTTTTATAATCGAGATGGCAATAAGGGAGAGAGAGTGGAATTTCATCGGGATCGAGATTAAAAGAAAAAGATTCGAAAAGGCGGTAAAAAAGGCGGAGAGGGGAAACATCAAAAACGTCAGGTTCCTTCATATGGATGCGAAGATCGCCGTAGAAGAGGTTTTTCCCAGGGATACATTCAGTCTGGTCTACATAAATTTTCCCGACCCATGGCCCAAGGATCGACACAAGAAGCACAGGATTATAAACCACGCTTTTTTAAAGAGTCTTTCAGACGTAATGAAACCGGGAGCCGCCCTTGAGATTGCAAGCGATCATAAGGAGTACATCTCTCATACCCTGCAGGCACTTGAGAATACGGGGATTTTTAAGAGCGATTTTCCACCGCCCGGTTATTTAAAAAGCCTGCCCGATAGACCCATGACAAAATACGAGATGGGATTTAGGGAAGAGGGAAGAGAAATCTATTACATCAGGTTTAGGAAGATCGAGAAACAATGCCTATAGGAGGGTAAAGAGATGAAGGCTTTTATAAGCGAAATCCCAATAATCCTTACGGGATTGGCCCTTAATGGTTGCGCCGCCGGGCCTCAGGGGGCTGGATATTGGTTCCATATCATATTCATATTGATCCCTATAATCGTAATGGGTCTTCTTCTCCTTAAAAGGATAGACACGGTAAACGACTCTCTTCATACGATTGAGGGGCAACTCAAAAGGCTTTCCGGCAGGCTGGACAACCTGGAAGAAAGAATGAAAGGATCCAATAATGGAAAGAAAGAACAATAAAAACGAGAGGCGTCTTGGATCCTATGCGGTTTTTAAGGCTTGGAGGATCCTTTACCCCCGGTTTCTTCATACCCCTTTAGCATCTGATCCTGATACTTTGGAGGAACGGAGCCCAGGTCGTTTGTTACATGTACCACCCCTTTTTCGTCACGCCAAGTGTAGAGAACACCCCTTTTACCCGGGGTGGTATATCCACCCTCAACGGGCTCGGAGCCTGCCTCTCTTTCAGTAGAAGGAGCACCCTCTTCCGCCGTCGTTTCTTCGCCCTTCTCCTTTCCCCTTGGCTTATTTACCTCCAGGTTACTCTTACGCTTCGTTTCCCTGCCAAAAGTACTTCCCGCCTCCCTTTGCCCCGACTCCGTACTTTCCCCTATCGTAGACAATCCAAAGGGATCGAGGTTCTCTCTAGGATAGACTATGCCAGAACTGTCTATATAGGGAGCATTCGGTTGGTTTTGAGTGCCCTGAACGGTTGTCTCGGAGCCCCGATTGACAGCCCCCGTTCCTTCGGTCATCTGTGTGATACCTAACCCCGGTATGAGGAAAAAAATAACCGCTATAGGCGCGATACCTAGTAAACCTATTCTACCCATCTCTCCTCCTTAATCCACGGGTTACCAATAAATATACAGCCACCGGATGGAATGCTCAAACACCCTAATCAGGCCACTAGATAACCGTTGAAAATACCCTCCCCATGCTGGTAAGTTTTAGAGAGTTTAGCTGGTAAGGTAAAGTTGAAAAGAAGATCCCTATACATAGGACTCTTATTCCTAGTCATTTCAACCACCGGTTGTGTTTATCTTAGGCTCCTACAGGTTAAGAACCAGCTGTCCTCGTTCAACGGCTATTTTCGGATTAAAGATGATGGCGGCCTCACCCTGGTATTCCTAAGGCCCGTTCTCCTAACGGGCGATATCTTGTGGCTTATGGAGAGCGCTCCTCTTTCCAAGAAGAAAGAGGACGGGGGGGAGTTGTGGAAATACGTTTTAAGGAAGGAGTATCCCTCCGAAAAGAAGGGCGAGGACGACAGATTCGATATCCCTATTCTCATGCTCTTTAAAGAGGGCAAGCTAGTAGAGATAACGTTTCCAGAGCGTTTTCTCAGGTATGTTTCCAAACCTCTCCTTATCAAGATGTTTACCTCTATGGGTAGTGCGGAGATAGATAGGTCGGACCGGAGAGCGGGTTCTAGGTTTCAAGCAAAGGATTCACTTGAGATTCCAAGGAAGGGACAGGTCGTATCCGTTCTTGGAGCCCCCTTTTCCATCCAGGATTCGGGACATACGGCGGTTTTTACCTATCTCTACAGCCTGGAAGAAGAATCCGGGTCAAATGGCGGTGGGTTCAAGCTTGTGATGGGATTCAGATTCCAAAATGACGATGATAGATTGCTTAGTGCAGAGACGAACCTAAGGGGGCTTAAGATGTCTCTTGACTTTTCCCTGGACGATAAAGGAAAAAAACCGTAAAAGATAATAAGGCTTAAATCGGTATTTATCCTTTTCATGGAGGCCCTTCTCTTGTAAATTCGGGTAATATAAATACTATTATGAAATCCATAACCCTTCTCTCTCCGGCAAAAATCAACCTGACCCTTGAGATCCTCGGAAAAAGGCCAGATGGCTATCACGAGATCAGGTCAATCATACAACCGGTAAACCTGTTTGATGAAATGACAATAGAGCTCGAAGAGGGCGAGGGGATAGAGGTTGAATCCACGGGCTTTGATGTTCCCCTTGGGGAGCGTAACCTCGCCTGGAAGGCGGCCCATATCTTCATCAATGAGATCGGACTCAAACTCAAGGTCAGGATCTCCATAAAGAAGAGAATCCCGGTGGGTGCGGGACTAGGCGGTGGAAGCGGCAACGCCTCGGCTGTTCTCGTGGGCATGAATAGGCTTACAGGGAGCCTGAGCAAAGATGAGCTTATAACACTTTCTCCGAGAATAGGGGCCGATGTTGCCTTTTTTATTCATTGTAGAAGCGGGGTGGTTCAGGGAATAGGAGAAAGGGTCACCCTGATAAGGGACTTTCCCCTTTTCTATTACGTTCTCATAAACCCTGGGTTTCAGGTGCCAACGAATAGGGTCTACGAACTCTGGGATGAAGTAGGGAGAGAAGATATAACACACGTCGGCTTGGAGGAAACTCTTTCTCTTTTTAAGCGGGGAATGTTCCCCCTGAGGAACGATCTGGAAAGGGCGGCCACGATCCTCTATCCGGAGATAATGGATCTAAAGGAGAGGCTGATCTCTATGGGAGCCCAAGCGGTATCAATGACGGGAAGCGGCCCTACGGTATTTGGGGTTTTCAGAGATTGGAAGAAGGCTAGGACGATCTATGATTATATGAAGGACAGCGATACACTTAAGGTATTTTTCGTCCAAGGGATCTCCGGATGGCACAGGCTGGTTTAGAGCCCTTTTTCGTTTGCCTCGAAGGGAAAAGATTGGTAATATGCTAGACGTTAATCTCATCTTTTAGCGGTTTATTAGGCTAAACTCACTCGGATACGATGGGGCGTCGTCTAATGGCAGGACTCGGGCCTTTGGAGCCCGCTATGGTGGTTCGAATCCACCCGCCCCAGCCAGCCCTCGCCTCTTATCCGACTTACTGTTTGCTCGTCTGAACCTATTGACTCAAGCTAGATTCTGGAGTGATATTAAAGAGCTTTTTTCCTTATCCCTAGTACTAATCCCCGCTCAAGTAAAGTTGAAACGTACCTCAACCTAAAGTAATCTATCTTTTTTTAAATCAAAATATTAAGGTGGCTCTATGGTTAGGATTTTTCCAAAAGAGGAGAGGTTTTTCGACTACTTCGATCGGGCATCGGAGAAGATGATTCGCGGGGTAAGGCTTTTTAAGGAAATGATGCAGAACCTGACAAATGCAGAGGAGAAGGCCAGGCAGATAAAAGAGGTCGAACATGAAGCCGATCATGTAACACATGAAACCGTATCCAGTTTGCATAAAACCTTTGTCACGCCGATCGACCGGGAGTCCATATACGCCCTTATAACGAGGATGGACGATATTCTCGACCTAATAGATTCCGCCTGTGAAAGGACTCTTCTCTACAAGATAAAGACCTCAACACCCGAGGCTATAGCCTTAATCGATATACTAGAGAAGTCTATAGAACAGGTGGCAAAGGGTATAAGCGGGCTTAGAAACCTAAAGAATTCCAGCTCGATTTTGAACATATGTATAGAGATCAATCGGCTAGAAAACGAAGGGGACAGGGTTTTCAGGAATGCGCTTTCGGTTCTATTTAATTCACCCTCGGACCCGGTTGATATAATAAAGTGGAAAGACATATACGAAACGCTCGAGGACGCTATCGACCGTTGCGAGGATGTGGCAAACGTCCTAGAAGGTATAGTCGTTGAGAATGCCTGATACTCATTCGGTGGTGCTTTTTCAATTCCAAGGGGAAAACGGCTGAGCATGTTTGACCTGAGTTTGGTTTTTGTCGTATTCGTTATCTTTATCGCCCTCCTCTTCGATTTTACAAACGGCATTCACGATGCGGCAAACTCCATTGCCACGATCGTTTCTACCCGGGTTTTGACCCCAAAACAGGCGGTTGTGTGGGCTGCCTTTTTCAACTTTATCGCCTTTCTCGTCTTCGGAACCTCTGTGGCAAAAACGGTCGGAAACGGTTTGATTGATATTACTACGGTGACCCCGATGGTCATCTTTGCCGGATTAATCGGGGCCATTGGTTGGAATCTCATCACATGGTATCTAGGATTACCTACAAGCTCCTCACACGCGCTGATAGGCGGTTATGCCGGAGCGGCCATTGCGAAATCGGGTGTCGGCGTTATCATCCCTCACGGCTGGTATAAGACATTGGTCTTCATCTTCCTTGCCCCAACAATAGGCCTACTCTTGGGACTGGTATTTATAATCATAGCCACGTGGCTCGTCTATAAACAAACCCCCGCCCTTGTGAATAAGTGGTCCAGGCGGTTCCAGTTCATTTCCGCCGCTCTCTACAGCCTGGGTCACGGTGGTAACGACGCACAAAAAACAATGGGTATAATTACGGGTTTATTGTTTTCTGCGGGCCTGATTCACGAATTCAGGGTTCCACTCTGGGTGGTGCTTAGCGCCCATGCGTTTATAGGTCTAGGAACCCTTATAGGAGGCTGGAGGATCGTTAAGACCATGGGTCAGAAGATAACCAAACTAAGGCCGATTGATGGGTTTTGTGCAGAAACCGCTAGTGCGGTGAGCCTCTTTCTTGCCACACACTTCGGCATACCGGTAAGTACGACGCACGTGATTACAGGAGCGATCTCAGGCGTTGGGGCATCCAAAGGGCTCTCAACAGTCCGTTGGGGCATAACCTTAAGGATCGTCTGGGCATGGATCTTCACGATTCCTGCTGCGGCTTCTATAGCGGGATTCGTTTATTATTTACTCGGCTTTTTAGAGGGTAACCCTTAGAGAAAAACGGCATATCCCCAAGCCCGGGCCGAAATCCCCTGGTTTTTAGAATGGATTATGATTAAAATAAGCCTTTACCCAATCATGAAAAGACTCCTTCTCATACTGT
Organism: uncultured Spirochaetia bacterium; assembly: GCA_964636885.1. Taxonomy (GTDB): domain Bacteria; phylum Desulfobacterota_D; class UBA1144; order Nemesobacterales; family CSP1-2; genus CAZWVA01. Next base: position 41,946 of record CAZWVA010000002.1, on the reverse strand, counting down.
CTATAGGCGTCGTTTTTTTTAATTCCTGTTCGATTGTTAAGTTTGCCCGTTACTACGCCTCGGCCGATTCTTCACCCGGCAAGCTCAGAGGACGGGTTTATCAAACACCATACACGAGCTACGAAATCGGAGAACTCGACGGAGACTGGAAGAGGATAAGTATTAAGGGAGGAGACCTAGCCTTCTGGAACGGTAAGGTCGGGGCAACGATAACGGTGAATTCAACCTGTAATAAGGACGATAAGAACATGGGCTATAACCTAAAGGCGCTTTCCGAATCCCTCGTTATAGGGATTACAGATAAGGAGTTATTACAGAGGGAGGAGATAACGGTTAGCGGCGAGAAGGCCCTTCAGAGCGTCTATAGCGGGAATCTCGATAACGTTCCGGTGAAGCTAATCACAGTTGTTATGAAAAGGAGGAACTGTGCCTACGACCTTACCTACGCCTCCTCGCCAGATGGGTTTGACAGAGGGTTAAACGATTTTAAGGGCTTCGTCTCTCAGTTTAAGCTGATAGAAAGGAAATGAGGGATTTCATTATTCGGATCGGAAGGCTATTTCTCTCTACACTAGAGCGTATAGGAGAGCTATGCATCCTCCTTTATAGAACCGTCTATGCCAGCCTCACCCCTCCCTTTAACCTTAGGCTCATAATCGAGCAGATAGACGAGATAGGGTTTAAGTCCATACCTATAGTGATCCTCTCGGCTATGGCGATCGGGATGGTTATGGTGGTACAGCTCGCATACGGATTTGGAAGGTTCGGGGCAAAAAGCCTCGTAGGCTCTGTGGTCTCGCTTGCAATCGTAAGAGAGCTCGGCCCCGTGCTTACATCCCTTCTCGTTGGAGGTAGGGTCGGCTCTGGAATAACGGCGGAAATCGGTTCGATGCGTGTGACGGAGCAGATAGACGCCCTGAGAACCCTCGGGGCAGACCCGATAAAAAAGCTGGTCGTCCCTAGGTTCATCGCGGCCATAATCTCGTTTCCCTTTCTCACCCTAATCGCCAATCTTTCGGGGATCATAGGTGCCATAATCATGGCGGAGATAGAACTCGGAGTAACGCCAAGGCTATTTATTTCGGGAATGGTGGGTTGGGTCTTTATCTCAGACCTTCTGAGTGGGGTTCTTAAGACCGTCTTTTTCGGCTTGATAGTCGCTATTCTTGGATGCTACATAGGGATGAACACAGAGGGGGGGACCCAGGGAGTGGGAAGGGCAACGACCCTTACCGTTGTGTTGTCTCTTGTTCTCATAATCATAGGGGACTTTTTTCTTACGAAGCTCTTTCTCATGTTTTAACCGGAGGATTTAGAGGCTACTCGGAGGCCTCCTTGATCTCAATGGCCTCTTTATAAACCCTGTATCTTTTATACGCATCATCCGCTTCCTCTCTCTTTCCAGATCGCAGGGCCATGTGGTATCGGCTTTTCCAGTAGTTTGCCTTCTCACTAAGCTCGGTCATAGGGTTCTCTTCGGCCAGGGCTCTGGCATCCGGGGATGGAGGATAACGGTATGTATTTGTCCATAAGGACTCCTCTTGGGATTCGGAATCCGCATCCTTAGGCGGTTCCGTCTCGGCATAGCCTTTCCTCAAGCGCTCCCTGTAGGCCGAATAGTCTATCTCGCTGTCCGATTCGCTTTTATGGAAGGTAGATATAGACTCGATAATACCCAATCCGGGGGAATAGGGGTCGGTAAAGTATATAACCGCCCCCGCCGCCCCAAAGATCGTAAGGAGGATTAAGCTAAGTACCTTTCCAATTGTTTCCATCTCTCCTCCCCTTTTGTTTAAGAACTATGGCATTCACACAGAGGCGGGGAAAACATCGAGAAGATGATATGGAAACAAACCGACTCGCCTTTATCCTTAAATCCCAAACACACCGTTTTCCCAGTAATCATCCACGCGATGCTTCATGCAATATCCATACCAGAGGGTCCTAAGACACAACTAGCTGAAACAATTGAATATTATTTGAAGCATACAGGCAAAAAAAATGGACAAGATGACAAAAAACGTAAGTAAAATGAAGAAGATTGCACACCCTATTACAGATGAATCCACGGGTGCCTCTCCACATAACCGCCTGCAAATGTAATCACGCAGAGGGCATTATTTATTTTTACTGGCGTATCCGTATTTAATGATTCTCACCTTTTCCATCGTGACAAGTCCCTCTTTTACCGTCTCATCTAGAAAGGGAAGTATCTTGTTCAGGTTTTCCTCCGTATCCACCAGCTCTATAACGACGGGTAAGTCCTCAGAGAGTCGAAGGAGTTTAGCCGTATGTATACGACTATCGGCGCCAAAGCCCATTATCCCACGAATAACCGTCGCCCCGGCGAGGTTTAGCTCCCTTGCCTTAAGGACGATCTGTTCATAAAGCGCCTTTCCTTTATAACTGTCGGTTTCCCCTATGAATATCCTAAGTAGTAGTCCTTCTCCGGGTAAAGTCATCTAATCGACCCCTATCTGAAAATACCGATAAAATACCTTGAAACGACGAAACCACAAAAAACCAGCATTATCCCCACAACGTTACTCATTAAAACGTTTAATACGGCAAACCCGAACTCACCCTCCCGAATAAGGTTGAAACTCTCCAGCCCATAAGTGGAAAAGGTCGTAAAGGCACCTAGAATACCTATAAGGATAAAAGTCCTTACATTTGGTGAAACAACTACCATCTCGAATAGTTGCCACAGAAAACCTATTACGAAGCAGCCCACAAGGTTCACCATCAATGTCCCGCATGGAAAGACTCCATCCAGGTACCTGGATGTAAAGCCTGACATCGCATATCTGAGTAGGGCTCCCATAGCTCCGCCGAGCGCAACCAAGAGTACCTTTATCATTCGTTTCCCCCGATTTCATTTCATCTCCGGAATCGAAAAACACCACTACCGTGAAATTTCGTATTAAGTAGGAGTCGTTAACCGTTCCGGTTGGAACAGTGTATGTAGGCAGAACCATTTACCTTCATTGCAAAAATATCACACATAACTCTATAGTGAAATCGAGCATTGTCAATCACGACGCTTCCAAAAGGGGAACCGGTTGACAATATTTCGGCTCGTTTTATATTTATGTGTAATGCCCTCTTAGTAAAGGCAATGGAGTTCTGCCTTTAACTGCTATCTCGACCGAGATAGCTGATGACTCCTACCTAAAGATCAAATCCTTTAAAGAAGGGGTTTGTAGCCCTGAAGGGGCTTTTTTATATATCGGTTGCGGAGGAGAATCGATGGATAACACATACGTCACCTTAATCATGGGACTTCTAATTTTTCTCGCAAGCCTTATCTCGGTCGAAGCCGCAATATCTGTATCTATTATTGAAATCGCCATGGGTGTTATAGGTGGAAACTTTCTCGGTCTTCACTCTACACCCTGGATTGACTTCCTTGCTGGTTTTGGAGGAATTCTGCTTACATTCCTGGCGGGAGCGGAAACGGATCCCGAGCTCATGAAAGAGAAGTTTAAAGAGAGCCTTCTCATCGGTGGGATTTCATTTCTTGCACCGTTTCTTTTGACTTTTGCCTACTGCTACGGAATAGCAGGATGGGGTTTTAAAGCCTCTCAGATCGCGGGAACCGCTCTTTCTACTACGTCTTTAGCTGTGGTTTACGCTGTCCTAGTAGAAACAGGACTTACCGAGACAAAGATCGGAAAAACGATCATGGCATCCTGTTTCGTTACGGACTTTAGCACTGCATTGGCACTTAGCCTGCTCTTTGCTGAGGGAAACTGGTTTACTCTGGTTTTTGTTTTCGGCTCCGCTGTGATAATTTTCCTCTCCCCAAAGGTTATGTCTCCGATTCTCAAGAGGTATGGGAATAGAGTGATTGAGCCTGAGATTAAGTTCTTGTTCTTTCTTCTTTTTCTGTTCATGTACCTTGCCAAACTCGGTGCAAGCCATGCTGTGCTTCCGGTGTTTATTCTTGGACTTGTGCTTTCAAATACGCTCCGCTCGAATAGAGAGCTTCAAAGAAAGTTGAGAATAATCGCCTTTGCCATGATAACGCCTTTTTTCTTCATAAAAGGCGGCATGAACGTTTCTCTCAAGGAGATCTATGCTAATTTTGGACTCCTTCTGGTATTATTCGGAGTGAAAATAGGAGCAAAGGTAATAGGAGTATATCCACTTGCAAAGAAGTACATTCCAAAGAACGCTACTTATACCACACTACTTATGAGTACCGGACTCACTTTTGGAACGATATCTTCGATGTACGGACTCTCAGCGGGGTTTATTAACATCGGCCAGTTTTCTGTGCTTGTTACTGTAGTAATTCTCACGGCTATAGTGCCTACACTTATCGCTCAGCGTTGGTTCCAGCCGAATTTGAGTGAGGAGATCGAGGTAAGTGGCAAAGCTGTCAAAGAAATTCCAGTACTTAGTGTGATTGACCAAGGGGAGGGTAAAAATGTTTAGATTTAATAAAATCCTTGTTGCAAATGACGGCTCGGAAGGGGCGAAAAAAGCCCTGCGGGTAGCGGTTGAACTTGCCAAACGCTTTGATGCTGAGATTCATTCAATATCCGTAGAAGAGGATCTGCCTCATTATGCGGCCACGGTAGGAGAAGTCGTTGAGGCTAAGCATGAAAGAAACGCTTACTTTGATAAAGTAAACCAAGAGGCCATAGAGTTTGCTTCAAAAGAAGGCGTTACACTACACACGAAGGTCGTTGCAGGACACGAGGTAGAGAAAATCGTCAGTTACGTTAACGAAGGAAAGTTTGATCTTCTTGTGATAGGTTTTATGGGACATTCGAAGGTGTTTGGAAGAATCTGGGGAAGCACTTCACAAACCCTCACCCGCCTTGCCCCATGTACGGTTATGGTGGTTAAGTGATGAAACTAAAATGCTAATGCTTATAGCATTATGCACTCTCCAAAGAATTTTTAATTTTTGGACCGTTTTGTAAGCCGACGGTTTTCGCCTGTTGTTATTTGACAAGTTATAAAAAAGATCCTAAAATATAATTATATAGTTATATATTTATACAATAACTCCTACACATAAAAGAGGTTATTCATGCCTGATAATAATATACTCAAGGCCAAATTATTTCGGGGTTTTGCTGATACATCTCGATTAGCAGTCCTTGAGGCATTAAGGAATGGATCGAAATGCGTTTCTGAAATTGTCGAACTTACCAATCTTTCTCAACCCAATGTCTCGGCACACCTAGCTTGTCTCGAAGACTGCAGGCTTGTAAAAAAGGAGAAAAAAGGAAGATACGTTTATTACCAAGTGGCTAATAAAAAAGTGTTAAAACTCCTTGCGGAAGCTGAAGCAATACTTGCTGAGGTAGGAGAAGGAATATATCGCTGTACCAGGTACTAAATGCTGTGGCATTTTTGGATATCACTCTTCAAATTTTAAAAGAATTCTTTTCTTTGACTCTTGAGGTTATTCCATACTTTCTACTCGGGGCTGCTTTAGGTGCGGCTCTTCAAACTTACCTGAAGTCCGATTCAATCTCCAAATATCTTAGTCGAGGTAACTTCTCAGTAATGAATGCAAGTATTCTGGGCGCCGTTCTTCCGGGTTGTGCCTGTGCTACAATGCCTATGGCAGAAGGACTTAAAAGGCAAGGAACTAATTTAGGAACTGTAACAGCATTCATAATGATGTCACCCCTTCTAAGTCCCATCACGATAGCGATGACTTATGGAATGTTAGGCTGGAAAATCACGGTGGCAAGATTGGTATTTCCATTTATCGGCATTATAGCTCTTGGTGTGATTTTAAACTATCTCGAAAAATCTAGAGTTTCTGGATTCGGTATTTCAGACCCCAACCCTAAATTTATTCAAATTCTTTCTGTTAAAGAAAATCCTATATCGTCTAACTCTTGCTACATAGAAAAGAACCAAAGCTTTTGGTGGAACTTGGTATCAATAATAAGAGGACTTTCCAAATACTTCCTGATAGGGATGCTAGTTGCATCGGTTTTAACTACGATTATTCCTGAGGATTCAATCTCTAAGTATATCATCTTCTCAGGATTTGCAGCGTATTTAGTGGCTGCCATAGTAGGAATACCCATCTATGTATGTGAAGGAGAAGAGGTTCCCATAACATTTGCACTTCTAAAAGCCGGATTAGGTGTTGGACCGGCCTTTACATTTCTCTTGGGTTCAGTAGGCACATGCATACCGACCATAATTATGGCTCAGAAAATCATTGGTAAAAAGGCGACGCTACTTTATGTAGTAAGCTGGTTTGTCTTTGCTATAGGTTCTGGGTGGTTGCTGAACTTCTTTGTTGGATGAGAAAGAGCGTTACATATATGGATCGGAGGGTTAAAACTAATTATTTTCCCTTCAACCTTCTTTAATTTGTTTTTTTATTCTCCTGCCAAGCTTCAATCTTGTTATATAAAGTTGGAATAACAACGAGATTCAAAAAAGTTGAGGTAAAGAGACCTCCCAGAAGCACAACTGCTAGTGGTCTCTCAATTTCTTTACCAGTCGGCTCGCCAAGCAGAAGCGGAATAAGACCAAGCGCGGCGACAGAGGCCGTTATTAAAATAGGATTTAGCCGGTCAAGTGAGCCCTGAACAACTGTATCACGAATAGAGAATCCATCTTTTCTTAATTGCTTATAATGGCTTATAAGAATAATCCCATTTCTAGTAGCAATTCCAAATAGGGTTATAAAACCGATTAGTGAAGGCACACTTAGTTCGCCTCCCGTAAGAAACACAGCATATACACCACCAATAAGGGCAAGAGGAAGGTTAACCATTACCATTATTGATTCGCGTGCGTTTCCAAAAGCATGAAAGAGCATCATAAAAATTCCGAGTATTGCCACAATACCGAAGATTGTAAGAATCTTTGACGCCCTTTGCTGGCTTTCAAACTGGCCGCCGTATTCAATAAAGTAGTCTGAAGAAGGCAATTTCACTTGGGATTCAATCTTCTGTTTAGCCTCAGTAATCACACTATTTAGGTCACGACCGGCAACGTTAAATTGAACCACTATACGGCGTTGAACCTGTTCACGATTTATCGTGTATGGGCGATTTTCAAGATGTATATCGGCGACCTCACGAAGAGGAATCTTTGCCCCTGTTAGGGTATCAATGAGGATGTTCTTGGTAGCCTCAATGTTACTTCTCGATTCTTCATTAAGCCGAATAAAGAGGTCAAAAGTCTTCTGATCTTCCAGCACTTGTGAGACCGCAGTGCCGTTTAAGGAGGTTTCTGTGATCCCTGCTAAATCCCCAACATTAAGTCCGTACCTTGCAGCTTTCTCACGGTCGTATTTAACTACGACCTGAGGAACATTAATCTGCTGTTCTAGTTGTAAGTCCTTAACCCCTTTTACAGTTTCTACAATGTCTCTTGCCTGTTCACCAATAATTCTTAATTTTATAAGATCAGGACCAAAGATCTTAATAGCCACATCTGCACGGATACCTGAAAGCACTTCATTCATTCGCTCGGAGATAAATTGGTTGACTTCTACTGCAACCCCAGGAATTTCTTTTAGGTCAGATCGGATTGCATTAATTAAATCATCGGCTGATCTCTTTCCATACTTGATTGCGAGATCAAACTCACTGATATTAGGTGGCAACGCATCCTCATCGAGTTCTGCACGTCCTGCACGCTGTGCAACTGAAATAATCTCCGGATATTTTGATTTGTCGGTTAGATTCTTTTGAATCAATGAACCGAGTCGCATAGATTCCTCGAGTGAGGTACCTGGCAGCATTGTTATGCGTATGATGAAGTTACCTTCACGGAACTCGGGCAGAAATGAGCGTCCGAAAAAGGGAGTCATTACGAGAGCGCCGATGAGCAGAATGACTGAAATACCGATTATCAGGTAAAAATGCTTTAGCGAGCGGTTCAGAATGCGTTCGTAAACTTTCTTAAGAAGGCGTACAAGAGTAGCTTCTTTTTCCATCTTGTAACTAGAGCCTTCGCCACTAGAACTACCCGGCGTATCCGAGGGGTTTCCCGGATTACTGAAAGCGGCTTCCGGCCGCAGTAATGGTACCCCTGCTTGAGCTAATCCTCTGTCATGTTCTCTCTCATGTTTACGGGTAAGAAGTAAATAACAAAGCACAGGTGTCGTTGTTACAGCTACAAGCAATGAGCAAAGGACACTCGCTATGAATGCGATCCCAAGCGGGGTAAGAATTCTTCCTTCAGTACCGGAGAGTAAAAACACAGGGAAAAAGGCAATTATGATAATGAATGTGGCGTAGACTATAGGGTTTCGGATCTCAGTTGAACCTTTAAAGACGACGCTAAGCACAGGTTCGGGATGGGGTAAGGCACGGTTAAGGCGCAGTCTTCTAAAGACGTTTTCCACGTCTATGATTGCATCATCAACCACAATACCTATGGCAATGGCAAGTCCTCCCAGCGTCATTGCATTAATCCCGATACCAAAGGCTTTTAAAACCATTAACCCTGCAAGAAGCGATAGTGGCATAGCAAGCAGGCTTATAAAAGAGGCACGAAAATTATAAAGGAATAAAAAGAGAATCACCGTTACTATGATTCCACCCTGCCAGAGGGTATTCTTCAAATTTTTGATGGCGGATTCGATGAAATCCGCTTGCCTGAAGACATGATAATTCATATCAACCCCTTTAGGGAGACTTGCTTTAATCTCTTCAAGGGTCTTTTCAACCTTGTATGTTGTAGTCAACGTATCGGCACCATAAGCTTTTGAAATCGTACCAATAACAGCGGGTTTATTCATAAAGGCACCGTCTCCACGTTTTATCTCAGGACCTATCCTAACTTCAGCCAACTGGCTTAAGGTAATAGGGATTCCGTCACGAACAGCCACTACAGTCTCCTTTAAATCATCGAGAGTAGTAATTCGTCCAACTCCTGTGACAACAAACTCTTCACCCCCTCTATATAGAAATCCACCCGGAACATTTACGTTTGATTTCTCTACCGCCTCTTTTACCTGAGCTAGAGTCACGTCGTAGGAGCGTAACTTCAGCGGATCAATGAGAACTTGATACTGCTTGACTTCACCTCCCATTGAAACAACAGAAGCCACACCCCCAATTGCAAGTATCCTTGGACGTATTTGCCAGTCTGAGATTGTACGGAGTTCCATCGGTGAGAGTGTATCACTTGTTAGGCTGTATTCAATCATCCGGCCTACAGCGGATGTAACGGGAAGCATTAAAGGAGGTTTTGTTCCTAGAGGAAATCGTCTTTGCACCGATTGGATACGCTCATTTACAAGCTGACGAGCAGTATAGATATTGGTTCCCCACTTAAAGACAACAGTTATAGTCGAAAGGCCTACAGAAGATGATGAACGAACTATATCAACACCGGGTGTACCGTTTACCGCGCTCTCGATTGGAAAGGTGATTAGCGCCTCTATATCTTCAGACGAGAGTCCAGGCGCTTCAGTCTGGATTACAACCTGAGGTGGAGCAAATTCTGGAAAAACATCCACAGGCATTTGTGTGACAAGATATATAGAAGAGCCAAGAAAGATAGCAGTAGCCACTACGAGTAACAGTTTGTTATTTAGCGACCACCTGATTATTGTATTAAACATCGGTTGATATCCTATCACCTAAGGAACTTTAACGTAAATGCTGATTACTTAATCTTTCTCCTCCTTCTCTTCTCCTTCTTCTTCCAACCTTAAATTACCACCACCAAGCAACCACTTTGTGTAAATTTCCCGATTACCATCCGTGACTACCTGGTCTCCTGGATAAAGACCATCTGTAATTTCAACATAGCGGTCGTCACTTGCCCCAGTAGCAACATCCTGGCGAATGAATTGGTTTCCGTTCTTTACGAATACGAATTTCTCTGCACCATCGTCAATAATTGCCTCTAAGGGGATAGCTAGAACCTCCCTGCCGGGCTTAATTACAAGAGCAACCCTGGCAAAAAGCTCAGGCTTCAGTAATCCTTCTTTGTTATCTACTGAAACCCAGAGGTGTAGCGTACGTTTCTGAGGGTCAAGCTGACTGGCAACAAAGCTAACTGTGCCGTTGAACACCCTATCGGGATAGGCATCCAGCCTTATACGCGCATCCTGACCCAGTCTTACTTTAGAAACATCGCTTTCAAATACATCGCCCTCAACAATTACCTTCGATAAATCTGCAATCCGAAAAAGAATCGTATTAGGTACTACTGTGCTGCCAAGTAGGACATTTCTTTCTACAAGAATTCCTGAGAGTGGCGCTGTAATTGATACAAGAGGCGGTGGATTGCCGATTTGACGTGGTAGCATGGCAGCGAGTTTTTGCCCTTTTTTAACCCGGTCCCCTAGGTTCGCATAAAGTTCCTGAATGCGACCCTCAGCTCTTGTGCTTACCTCTGCAACTCTATTAGGTTCGGGCTTTACCACGCCGTTAACTAAGAGCACGCCTTCGATTTGCCTTATTTCAGCTTCAGCTACTTTAAGACCTATGCTTTTTTGAGCAATCTCTGAAAGTTCTACGCCGACATTATTGCTAATAGAAGGAGGGGAGGTTGCTTTCCCTTCCTCATCTTTTTCATTCGCATGTTCTTCACCACAGCCGTAAAGGAATTGTAAAACCGTTATGGTGAGAAGAAACATGAAAATAATACTTAAAAATGGGTGAAAAAGTTTCTTTTCTTCTGTTCTCATTTGTTTTCGCCCTCATTATCAAGAGTAATCGTATTTGGGTAAGTCCCCACAGCTATTTGAAGGTCATTTAGTGCAAGTTGATAATCACGAACTGTATTAATATAAGATGATTTCAGAGTAGTAAACTGCTGACGAGACTGAATGACATCAACAATACCAACAAGCCCTTGTTTAAAGCTATTTTCAACCAACTTTACATTGTCCTCTGCTGTCTTTAAAATTCCTGATCTATAAGTTTCTAGGAGAGCCGAAAATGTAGTTACCCGGTTTAGAGCGTCGGTTACCTCCTGACTGATCTGTAACTTTAAAGCCTGGACGCTCTCTTCCGCTCTTCTCTCACGGGCACGCGCCTCGGCAATAAGACCTTGCTTACGGTCAAAGAGAGGCAGGGGAATAGTCAGCTTAAAACCAATAAGCTGACCTGTATCTGGAATTTTACCTTCAGGGATATCGAGAATAGTACGATCACGCTCGTAAAAAATCCCTGCTGTTATATCCTCAAAGCGTTGAGCCTTTGCTAGATCCATGCTCGTCTTTGCAAGTTCGATATCAAGTTCCGCAGACCTTAAATCCGGTCTTTGTGCAAATGCCTTTTCAACATTATACTGGGTTAAATCCTTTGCGGCTTCGTATTCAAGCTTTCCCTGTGGCGAAAAGGAGAGGGTTGGCGGCTTACCCAAAAGCTTATTTAATTCAAGAATCTTACTTTTTCTCTGGGCTATAAGAACCTCTTTTTCCTGTCTAGCTTGCTGAAGGGATATAGCTACAGCGTTAAGGTCTTTTTCTGAAGCCAACCCTTCTTTGATACCCTCCTCGATTGCTTTAGTTAGCTCACTATTAAGGCTAATCAGAGTGTCTTGCAATTTAATTTGTTCATCAATTGCCAGAAGCTCGATAAAAGCACGATGGACATCCCTTATTAATCTACGCTCCATATCAGCAAGGTTGGCAAACGTTCTTTTAATATCCACACGGGCTACTCTTTTTTGAGCACCTATTCGACCGCTTAAAGGAAGCGGTTGAGAAATACCCGCAGAAAAACTTCGCTCACCTTCATTGGCAAAAATAGAGTCGAAGCTAAAGTCAGATCCCAGAGATGGATTGGGGAAAATTCCAGCCTGCGTCAACCTCCCCCTGGCTTCTTCTACCTGCATCCGTGCTGCTCTGAGATCACGATTCTCCCGAAGTGCTATATCCACTGCCTGATCAATTGTTAAACTTTGAATTGGTTCTTCAGCATCTGAGACAGAAGCAAAAAAAACAGTTGAAGCTCCTGTAATGACTATGACGAATGCAGCAAATAGCGTTTTCCTCATGCAAGCCTTTTTCCTCCCTCTAATTATGCATTTTAATATCCTGTGCCTGAACATTCTTTACCACGATAGGGTAAGCATCAACCCTGCACTATTTCCATCCGAATAAGGAAGAATAGAAAGCCTAGAATTGTCTTTCTTCTTATGAATACTTGTCACTCCTCTTCCAACTGCTGTTCCTATAGCTGCTCCGATTAATACATCTGACAAAAAATGCTTGTTATCCGAGAGACGTGAGAATGCTACAAACCCAGCAAATGCGTAAAGTGGGATTCCTATTTTATGACCATACATGGCATCAACAGTAGAGGCCAGGGCAAAGGTACCTGAGGCATGCCCGGATGGAAAAGAAGAAGTAAGGCGGTCACCGCTTCCATCCGGCCTTTCTCTTCCGGTAGAAATCTTTATTGTGCTTGTCATAACCGCTGTGATAATCTCCGCCTCAATAAGCGCTTTACCTGTTACAATAACTTTTTCATCCTTGATTACTCTCCCTAATATATACGTCGAGATTGCTATTCCAGCTACAGTGAGCCCATTCCCTGATATGTTTCCTATATCTGCAAAATCTCCTATCGAACCTTTGACATCGTCTTGTATATCATCGTCGGCATCGGTTTGAGAAAGAGTTATTGCAGTCCCGGCTCCTACTCCAAGGAGGGCAAGATTCCATCCCCAGAGGCTTTCCTTAGTTCCAAGCAACAGGTTCTTAGGAAGGGTTTTAAAAACGTACCCAGGAAAACTTTCCTCTTCGGTCTTTTTAGTCTCAACCTTTTCTGCTTGGGCAGGTAATGTAGAAAATAGAAAAATGATAATTACAAAGGCTATGCAAGGTTTTCTATTTACTTCTAAGGCTCTATCCACGTTTTTATACCTAATCCAATTCCATTCTTAATCTTTCAGGGCTCAAACATCGTGTTTACGTTCTAATCAGGACGTTCATCCTTCTCCAAAAAGGAATAGACCATCTTCATTATCTTCATCTTCTCCCCAAAGAGATTGCTTAAGCTTTACTCCAAGTTCGGTATCCGCTACTTGAATTTTTCTTTCTTCTAAAGTTTTCTCAATTCCTCTTAGACGTTTCTTAACAGATTCGAGTTCCCACTTAACTTCTTTCAATTCATCCAGAATAACCATAAGCACATCTTTTTTAGAAAACTCTCTGATTCCAGGAGTGGCCACTTTCCCAAACCTGTATCTCAGAGATTTGAGAACAAATGATATTTCTTGAGCTAACAAGTGTATTATCTTCTCTGTCTCTAAAATAAAAGCTTCTTTGATGGTTTTCTCTAATATCTTTTTCTTGACCATTTGTCCCTCACTTATCTATCCATTTCGTTCGTGTTAACCTAGTAGGATCCTCTTTTATCAAGTATCTAAAAGTGCAATTATACTAAACTGGTGCTTACAGGAACATGACAGAAAGATTACAATTTTGTAATGCTTATGGCTTAGGCTGGCGGTGGAAACCTTAGGATGACTGTAGTTCCTTTCGCAAGTTCACTCTGGATCGTGACTGTGCCGCCGTGGAGGTCCATAATGGACTTGACAATGGCAAGTCCAAGACCTGTTCCCTGGGGGTATTGGGAGCGGGCGCGGTCAGCCCTGTAGAATCGGTTAAAAACTCTAGGAAGGTCTTCTGGAGCGATACCAGAGCCAGTGTCACTCACGCTTACTTCGACGGATTGATCATCCAACTGCTTGACAGAGATGGTGATCCTCCCACCGTGTGGGGCATACTGGAGAGCATTGGAAAGCAGGTTGCTTAACGCTCGCCGAAATAGTATCGGGTCTGCATTTAATAGCGTATTTCCCTGGCAGATGACCTTGACTCCTTGCTCCTCAGCTATAGCATCATAAAATTCCCGAACTGCTTCAATCTCTTTGCTGGCGTCAAACAGCGATCGTTCTATCCCGGTTTCTGGATTCTCAGCACGAGCTAAAAAAAGCAAATTGTCAATCATACGTGACAATCTTCCATACTCCTCAAGGCTTGATTCAAGAACCTGTCTGTACTCTTCTGGCGTTCTGGCTCTGGACAGAGCAACCTCGGCTTCACCTATGAGATTATTGATTGGTGTACGCAATTCGTGGGCCAAGTCCGATGAAAATTGGGACAGTTGAGTAAAAGAGTCTTCAAGACGGCTCAGCATCCCATCGAAGGCAGTAGCAAGTGCAGTCAATTCGTTTGGCCATTTTGCCGGATTAATTCGTTCATGAAGCTTCGTTGCCGTAATCCGTTGAGCAACCTCTGTTATCTCTTCTAAGGGGTGCATCCCTTTACGGGCGGTGACGACGCCTGCTCCGGTGGAGAATAAAATCCCCAAAATAAGCACAAACAACAATTTTCGACGATAGTCCGCGATAAAAACTTCGTCGCCGGATACGTCCAGGGCTACTTGAAGCTGTTGTCGATCCCTGCTAGAGGAATCAAACTCTACCCATGCTGCCTTCAAGAGATATAACTTGCCATCATGCGACTTCCATTTTATCCCTCTCTTTGGTACTTTCGCAGCACTGATTGTAGCCCGAAACAACGAAGCAGTAATGATACTACTCATGCCAGGCGTCTCCATCAAAGTACGCCCCTCTTCATCTAGAATCCTTATATAGTATTCGGGAGGCTCGAGAGCGGCTCCTTCCCATTTTACCTCCTCCTTTAAGGCTTCTATATTATCGGGGTGTTTCTGCAAAATACCACGTAGAATACGAATCTTGTCAGCAAGGAACTCATTGTCTTCTCTTTCCAAATTGCTTACAAGCACCCAGTATAAAAATACAGTGGCTAAAACAAGCACTCCGAAAGCCGATAAAGTGTATAAAAGAGTTAACCTTCCCGTGATTGACCAGAACCAAGGAAAGATCAATGCACGACCGGCATCTTTTGTGTTCTTAACTATCTTCGCGCTCTTCGAGGACATACCCTACCCCATGAACCGTATGAATCAGCTTTCTTGTGAAAGGATCGTCTACTTTTCTACGAAGTCGGCGAACAGCTACATCTACTACATTGGTATCGCTGTCGAAGTTTATGTCCCAGACCTGTTCCGCAATCAGAGTCCGGGACAAAATCTCGCCTCTTCGTCGAGCTAGGAGGGACAGTAGAGCGAACTCCTTTGGTGTCAGGTCAATACGATTTCCGCCTCGCATCACCTTATGTCGCAGAAAGTCAATTTCTAGATCTGCGATGCGGAGTATGTCGGATTGCCGGGCTGGGCCACGTCGAAGAATGGAACGCACTCGAGCGAGTAATTCTGAGAATGCAAAGGGTTTCATCAGATAATCGTCGGCACCCAGTTCCAATCCTTTGACTCTATCCTGAACCGAGTCGCGAGCCGTCAGAAAAAGAACCGGGGTTTGCTTGCCATTCCGTCGTAGTTCGGTAATAATCGACCATCCATCCTGTTTAGGGAGCATTACATCGAGGATAATAAGGTCATAATCAAACCTGAGTGCACAGCGAAGCCCATCTTCACCCTGGTCAGTGACGTCCACGATAAAGCCGTTTTCCGAGAGTCCCTTTTTGAGGTAAGCGGCGGTCTTCTTCTCATCTTCGACGATTAAAATACGCATCTTTCACCACAACAAAGCATCAAATTCACACATAAAAAGTTGTTGATTGAGTAAAAACTTGTAGTACAGTTTCATATAACATATTATACCAATTCTAGCTGATTAGTGATTGTTTATCATGCTGAATAAACAGGTACATGTATCATCCGCAAGAAATCACTTAAGCCCTTTCCTGATCACAAAAAGCAATGGGACAGAGGCAAGTTGCATCACTACCGAGAATGCAATTAGGGAGGGAATAGATTTATCATAGAGAACGCCCATTAATGCACTTCCCAGAAACCAAAACACCCCATAGCCCGTATTAAAAATCCCATATGCAGCGCCACGCCTATTTGCAGGAACCATACCCGCCACAGCCGCCCTCATAATGGACTCCTGTGCCCCCATTCCTATACCCCAAAGGGCCATTCCTAAGAGGGCAGAACCAAAGCCCCCTAAAAATACAAAAGGGGCAAAAAGCGATGAGAGAAGAGAGACAACGATCAGAATAGAAATACCTACTCGATCAAAGAGACGTCCAAAGAGAAGCGCTGAGAGGGCATCGACTCCCATGGCAACAGCATAAAAGATTGGAATCCACCCATCAGAAGCAATTGAGACCTTTTTGAAATGATAGGCGATAAGCGGAAAATCGGCATAGCCTGCCGCAACCAAAGCAACGGCAACCAGATAGAGCCAGAATACCCGTGGAAACCCTTTCCCTTCCAGTTTGACCGAGACCGGTTCCAGATCGCGAGGACTCGGATAAAGGAGTCGTGCCGCCAAAAGGACACTTAAGGCCAAGAGGGCAGGTACAGCCAGAATACCGAAGCCGATCTTATAGCCTTCCCTAAAGTATAGAACTATGGCAACGATGAAAGGACCGATAACCGCGCCTATTTGATCCAGAGCCTCATGTAAACCAAATCCCCAACCTCGCCCGATCTCCTTAGTGGCATGTGAAAGCATCGCATCACGGGCGGGAGTGCGAATCCCTTTTCCTAGGCGCTCCGTAATCATGAGAAAAGCGGCGACTTCCCAGCGTCCCGCCAGTGCCAATAGAGGGACCGCCAGCATATTAACGACGTACCCTAAGATCGTTATAGTCCAATATTTCCCGGTTCGGTCGCTAATGTATCCCGACACAAGGCGAAGACCGTAACCGATTAACTCCCCAAACCCAGATACAATGCCTACCACCGTCGCGCTCGCTCCGAGTACAGCGAGAAACGGACCGGTAATACTGCGGGCTCCTTCATACGTCATATCCGCAAGGAGGCTCACCACACCCAGTAAAATAACGAATCTAAGAGCGGATCTTTTTAAAACACTACCGTTCTGTTCCGGAGGTTTTAGCCGATATCCCATGGATATTCCCCTTTTATCACCGGTCACAGGGAGCGAAGCTAAACCGTGTGCTCTTTACCAAAACACCTCATTTAGAGAAAACAAATGTCGATTGAATATTCTATCTTGGCGTTGATTCGGTTCATAATCCATCGATCTACTTTACAATCTTTTCCTCTATGTTAATTAGATTCATTCTGACTCGTTTTAACACACCGATCTGCTCTTCCAAATTTCTCTTTGCATGGATAACCCTTTCTTCTCCGGCTTCGCTTTCTAAGAAAGCCCGTTCAAGAGCGGATTCGATTCCAGATAGAGTCGCATCGATCTTAGAAAAGAGCTCGTCACGAAACCTTCCGATGCTTTTTTCTATTCGCTCCACAAAATCGTGTCTAATCCTTCCAGCGTTCCTGTCTAGCTCTTCCCTACACTGCCCAACCATCCTGCCAAAGGCCATCCTTCGAAACAAGAACCCAGGAAGGGCAAAGGGCAGAACCTCAAGAGCCAGATTAGTGTCGAAAAGGGACTCTATCCTATAATGAAAATAACTCTCTCCGGTAAGGGTCTCTACGCCGCTAAAGGTTTCTACTCCGATATCAAAGATATCCGAAGAGAGTCTCTTAATATAGGTTATTATCTCGTTGGCTTTAGAGGAAAAACGTCTTGATATATTTTCAAATCCCTGACTTAATTTATCTTCCTCAAGGGTACGCCACTCGTTAAAAATACTCTCAACCTCTTGCCTCATCGCTTGGTCTATTGCTTTTGTAAGTTCGATTTTACCTTTATCCACATGCTTTTTATAGTGCTTTTCCATCTTTCTTATAAGCTCTGGAGCTTTTGCCTCTACAAAACCTTTTAAATCGGACTCTAGGACTGAGATGAGTTTTTCCTTCTCCCCCTTTAGAAGATAGTCGAAGTCTTCCTTATCTTGACGGATTTTTTCTTTTTGAATATTGAACTCATCTATCTTCTCTTTAAGCTCTTCTAAAGGCATAGAAATACCCTTCATCTCAAGCTCTATAGACATCACCTCATCAGAGAGAATTTTAAGAGTATTATTTAGCGCAGAACTAAGGAGAGCTTTACCTTTCTCCTTAATAAGAAAGTCATTTAGAGCCCTTTCAAAATCCACGATTAAACTACGCTCTAGTTTTTCTCGATCGTTATTTAATCTCCCTTCTAGAGCCTGCTTAGCCGATAGTGGAAAGATTTTTACGTCCTTCAGGCCAACCCTTTCTTCGATTACTCGCTTTGTAAACTCCAGTGACTCAGCTCTATCTTTTTCATCCATCTGGTCGATCTTGTTCTGCAGGAAAAGGATTTTATCCACGTATTTCCTTATATCGTTCAGGAAATCGTACTCGACTTGGCTGATAGGCGGGTCTACACCGACCAAAAACACTGCGGCATCAACTTTAGATAAATAACTATACGTGACGGCAGTGTTATGCTGGTAAGTGGAGCCTATTCCTGGAGTGTCTATAATCTGAACCCCGTCTCTTAAATAAGGAGAGTCATAGTGGACTTCCACGTACTGCACCCCTTTTTGGTTTTCTGGATTCCCTCTCTCGGTCACGTAGTCATGAAGTTCCCCGATAGTTATTTCTTTTCTAACCCCGTTTTTGAATAAAACCTCTATATGCAGGCTGTTTCCATACTTAATCAATGTGATAATAGAGGTAAGCGGAACAACCGCTGTAGGTAGTAATTGGCTACCTAGAAGGGCATTAATAAACGTGGTTTTCCCCCGCTTAAACTGTCCAAGAACCGCCAGGTTAAAACGTCCTTCCAAGAGCTTGTCTTTTAGCTCTTGAATGGCTTTTCCAGCACCTTCTTTCTTCCTATGAAAGGCCAGGCGATATAGATCATCCAGATTTTCTAACAGATGGTCTCTTGCTTTAACGTAGGACTCCAACATGGAACACGTCTCCTATAAAGGATCTCTCAAATACCCGTATTCTAAAACGGTTACTAAATCTCTTTTGATACGAGTATCAAGCTTAGTTGAAAGGATCTTCTCTATCGTCTTATTTATATCGTATGCGACTCTCTTTATTTCTACATCGCCATCATTCCATACGGCATAAGACGCCACTGCCGGAATGTCTTTTGACTGTCCGACGCTACCGGGATTGATAACGGTTGTCTTCCCTATCCTCTTAATCATGGGGATATGGGTATGACCGAGGAGCACAAAATCGGCATCCACTCCTTCTAACTCGCGTTCCCAAACGTAATCGGGTGAATCGGGCGGTAGGTACTTAAACAGGTTATCGGTTGGTGTTGCATGTGTAAGAAAAAACTTTGTTCCACTGAGTTCTAGTGCCATATTTAGAGGAAGGGAACCTAAATAAGTAATCTCTCCTTCTCCGAGAATCTTCCACATAAGCTCTCTTGTTTTTACGGACATCGGTTTGTAGGCTTCGCTGCATTTACAGTCCGCTTTGAAAGCTACGGCGTTATCGTGATTTCCGCGTACAACGGCATAAGCGTTGCACCTTATAAAATCTATGCACTCTCTTGGATTCGGCCCATAATCAACTAAATCCCCTAAACAGAAAATATGATCATATCCTTCCTTTATAACCTCCAGTGCCTCAATATTTGCGTGAATATCCGAAAGAATCAAAATCTTCATAGAGGTACCCCTTGGTGCTAATACAAATTTCTATAACTCCTATAGTTTCTTACCGGCAAAAAACCTAATAGCCCTTATCCAGGCGGTTTGTTCTTCTCCTTTTGGTTCATGAGAATAGCGATAATCCAGCTTGCGAGAGTACTCCTCTAAGTCGCTGTTTAGTTTTCTAAGCACCTCGGCCTGCTTTTGAATCAGTATTTCCGCCACCTCAGGGGAGGCGGATTCAACGGCTTGGCTAAAGTGATTCATACATAGTCCGTAGGACTTAAGGTAGAGCCCTTTGATTTCTTCATCTTTTAAATCCGTGAGCAGATTCTCAATCCATACGGCCGTTTTTTCAGAAATAGAATTGCAAACCGGGCAAATCTCCGTTGGCCGAAGTCGTTTCTTAGTCTCTTTTAGGTGTTTACTATTTATCATTTTCCTAATCCTACTTCTAATAAGCTCAAATCTCTTTAGCTCCCTGGATACCCTCCTCAGTTTCACAAGCGTCGCTTTAACCAGATACTCATATGCAAGAGACATTTCATGATCCTTTCCCATATGAATCAAATCCCAAGAATGCTTATTGCAAAAGCCTCTGGAATCTATGATTTTAACTATCCAGACCGGATCACTATAGTACTCGTTAAAATACCAGCGATAGAAATGCCTTAGGTCTTCCTCACAGAGTAAACACAAAGGGCAATCCCTTCCGTTCTTCAGGGCCTCAACCAAAGAGGGCGATTTATTAAGGAAGGCTAGTGTTACCATGATAATCCACAATTAGTTCTTATTTAAAAACGTATTTCTCCATCATCTTTCTATCCGTAATCTCTTCATTCTCATTATAATCAGCCACAACCTTAAGGGCATCTTTAAAGCTTCTATTCATCGCTTTTGCCCCTGTCAGTTTAATCGACATGGTTCTATTATAGGAGAAAACCTCAAAGTACTCGTATCTTAAAGCCGCATTCCTGCTTGAGAGCATTCCATAGTCGTAGATTATGCTTTCTAGTTCTGAATCTAACTCTTTTTTTCTCCTTATAAGTTCGGATAGTTCTTTTTCCATCTCGTCTAGGTTGTTGACTCCTTCAATCCCATATATTAAAGCCCAATCGAGTGTCTCTTCCTCGGTCCAACCCATTTTAAGTGCAGTTTTCTTAAGCTCTTCATAAAACCATAATGGAAGTATTACGGGAAGTTTTGCTTTCTTATATCTTATTATCATTTGTTTCCTTCCTGCTCTGTAGAGCTTTGCTGTCTTAATAGTATCTCCAGCCCTTCATTCTCAGAATTTAATTTTTCTAATCTCTTGCATATGTAATCGCTATCCCTTCTTGATTCACTACAGAGCCGTTCGAATTTCTTGTTTTCTTCGATAAGGCGTTTAGTTTCATTCCGCAAATTCTCTATTTGAAAAGAGAGAGAAGAGTTTTCCTCTTTAATCACGTCTATTTTAAGTTTAAGCAACCCAGCACCTATTATTCGTTGAATCACACCTTCCTCTCCGAGTCCATAACTCTCTATAGCACGCAAAAATCCCCTATAAACGTCCTCAGGGATATTAACGGTAAGTTTGATTCGGTCAGGCTTATTAGGCTTCATTCTAACCTCTTATTTTATTACGGCTTTTCCCAAGAATCTCGCTGTTGATCCAAGTTCCTCTTCTATCCTAAGAAGCTGATTGTACTTGCACATTCTATCGGTCCTACAGGCAGAACCCGCTTTTATTTGACCCGCGTTTGTAGCTACCACAAAATCAGAAATAGCTGTCTGATTTATGGAACACGTATGTTTGATTCTCAAAGAATTCACTAGCCGCCCGGTCAAGAGCTATAAAAACGTCCTCCGAGCTGAATTAACTTAATATCTATCCCAACTTGATCTCTAGCATCCATCCCTATAATGTTTGGAGCTATAATCCCGTTTACGTTATCTATAGCCTTTCTTACTCCCTTGCCAAGGTATCGTCTTGGGTCCTCATCTCTAAGCTCTACGGCCTCCCTTGTTCCAGTAGAAGCACCGGATGGAACAGAGCGCGCCCTGACGAGCCATCTTCCAATATTACATCGACCTCGATGGTCGAGTTACCACGTGAATCCAGTATCTCTCGATTGATTAAACCTCCTATGCTTCTTTTAAATATCAAGGCTATCTTCGAGACTTATGCGATTTTGAGCCTTCCTATGATTTCCCTTAGAGACTCAATGGCCCTTTCAGATAGACTTATCTTTTCTCCTCTAGTATTCTCTACTGCCTTATCATCCAGCGCATTCTCAATATGTGGTAAAGCTAACAAATTAAATTCACACAGAGCATCGATACATAACGTATTGATATACCAATCACCTTCATTCAATCCGGCTATGAACTCTGGAATAACTCTTGTGATTTCATCTTTAGCGGTGCCAACTTCTAATAGAGATAAAGCTGCGGCTAATCTCACTTCCCATTTCTCGTCTTCAAGCATCCCTAGTAGTGGCTGGATGGCTCTGGGGTCACCGATTTCTCCAAGCAGTCTAGCGGCCTCAGATCGCCTTTTTACACTGGAGATCGTTTCATGTTTAAAGCGAGTATGGTTCCGAATAGTTAGTGTCTCTATAAGTGGTAAAACAGCCTCTTTATCGAATTTAAGCAGTGCGTTACTCGCCGCCTCCCTTGCATAGTCATCCTCAAGCATCTCGATTATATAGGGTATAGCCCTCTTTTCTCCAAAACCCGCAAGGGCCTCGGCCGCGCCTCTTAAGCGATTTTCCCTCAGACACTTTAGTAACGGTTCGATTGCCTTCTCATCTCCTAATATTCCAAGCTGCCTGGCAGCCTGATTTCTCACGGTCTCTTCAGCAAAACGAATCTGGGGTTCGAGTAGGTCCAGATCACACAAATCCAGCACGTTAATAAGCCCTTCAACAACCTCTTCGCCACCAATCATCCCTAGTGCTTCGGCCGCCAGACAGCGGGGCTCTGGGAAAACAGATGGAGGAGAAAGCAAAAGTCCGATAAGCGGCTTTACCACTCTCTTTCCGCATCTAATTACTTCAAGCAAGGCACTCATATTGCTTCTGAGGTCATTAAATCCCTCTATCAGATTTTCTATCTCTTCTTCTCTTCTATGGTTTCTCGCCATTACATCCTATGCCTCTTTAACGTTGCGGCTAGTTTATCGAGGGAGGTTCTAGCCGATTCTCTTACATAATTACTGCAATCCATAGTTGTCCTTTTTAATGCCTCTACCACTTCCTCATGCTCCTCAAAATTACCCAGCACGGTAGCGGTTTTTGCTCTTACGAGAAATGAACGACTGCTCAGCATCTTAATTAAAAACGGAACGGCTCTCTCATCCCCGATCTTACCGAGGGCCTCAACGATCTCCAACATAAGAAAATGGTCATTTGTATTACCAAGTAGATCAATAAGTGGTTTTACGGCTGCCTTCTCCCGCTTCTCACCCAGTATATAGCAAACCCTATAGACTGTAGATCGTTCAGTATGATTTAGAGCGCTTATGAGCTTTTCGGTATAGCTTTTCTCGTCCCACTCTTCTATTTCTCTACCACAATGGGGGCAGTTTTTTTCGTCTTCCGAAACCTCAATCCAGCAAAAGGGGCAAAAGTGATGAATCACGTTTTCTCCCCCTGTCTCTTAGCCTCTTTATCTTTTGGACTGGCGATCCCACAGATTTTGTCAACCAGCCTAATCATTTTATCCACTTGAGGATCCAGAAAGTCCCTTAGTTCATCTGGAACCTCTCCGTAGCCACGAAGCCTTTTTGATCTTATCTCTTCCAGATTAACCCACTGTATAGTCATAACACCGACTAGTCGGCTTCTCATTTCCTCTCTTTGTTTATCTAAGCCCAGTTTTTGAGCTACCTGGTTTATCAGATTCTTTATCTCTTCTATGCATCTTAGGATCAAGGCCCTTTCCAAAGAGGAAAGATCATCTATAGTCTCGGTCATGACTTTTCTAATATTAGCATCCCTTATAATAATCCCTTCCACCTCGTAGATCGTATCCTCAAGAACCTGCATAGACACAGAAATACGAGCCTTATGGTTTCTTGATAGACCAACTAGTTTTTTTCTTTCCAAGGTATCCCCCCTTCTTAAATCCAAAGCGGTACTTTGCCAATAAAGAATGGTTCTTCATTAATTCAAGGCTGACCAGAGGATTTCTTAAGGATAGTGACAAAACCCTGACAGTAGGCGACCCTTTACTTCTGGGCAAGTGCCTTTTATAAGCCGGTTTTTCTCTATAGAGGAAACCGAACAAGAGACAACTGGCCTTTTTCCGTGAAAGGATAGATTTAATACCGCTTAGGATATTAATCGGATAGCCCATCTCCTACCTCTAAAGCCTTTCTGAAGGCACTCTGATGAATCATATCAGCTTTCCTCCAGGGTTTTGGGTAGGAGTCATCAACTGCCGGAGAGGACAGTGGTTTAAGGTGAACTCCATCACCTTGGCGGATATTTATGTATATTATATCTCAACATATTCAATTCAGTCAAATGATTTTTTCTTTAAAGAATCATCTCGTTAATACACAAGACAGACAAATCCTTGACCTTGTAGACTTTTTTTTATAGTATAGACTTATAGCGTCTTGGAGGATACAGGCATAGATTATAAAGAGCTTGACAGGCGGATTTCAGAGATGTTTAACCTGCCTCAGGGTTCTGTTTTTGTCCTTAACCTTGACAAGCAGGGTGTACTTCTCGAGTTTGCCTATCCGCCTAAGCTAAAAAAGAATAAACTCCCTGTTGATAACAAAACTATAGTGGGGCGTGCGGTCATTGTCAAACGCCCCTACATATCGAATAACGTCCAAAAGGAAAGCTCCTCTGCCTTCCTCAACTGTCTTATGGCGATGGAATCCGATCCGGTTCAGAAGATGATAACACACCCAATCGTATTTGGTGACAAGGTAATCTCGGTTCTTCAAGTCGTGAGAAAGGGAAAGAACCCTTACGAGATACCGGATTTTCAAAGAGAGGACTTGGAAAAGATAAGATCGGTTCTCGATGATCTATTTACCCTTCATGTTGTAAAGCCGGCTGCGGGAGAGTGAGTTTGAGCTACCTGGAAGTCGCCGAGAAAGCCGCTCAGGAAGCTGGCAAGGTCCTTAAAGACAATCTGGGAAAGGTACAGGAGATAGAGTACAAGGCCAAAAACAGCCTTGTCACCGAAGTTGACAACCTATCCGAAGGGCTCATAATCGAGATCATAAAATCGAGTTTTCCTTCCCACGGCATCCTCGCCGAAGAGTCGGGAAGGGACAAAAGGATATCAAGCCACGTATGGATAATAGATCCCTTAGATGGCACCACCAACTACGCTCACACCTACCCGGTCTTCTCAGTCTCAATCGCGCTTGAGGTAGAGGGAGTAATAAGACTCGGAGTGGTCTATGACCCTATGAGGGAGGAGCTCTTCAGCGCCGAACTGGGCAAGGGGGCCTATATGAACGGTAAAGTGATAAGGGTCTCTCAGACAAGAGCCGTGGAAGAGAGCCTTCTCTGCACCGGTTTTACACATGAAAACGAGTGGATGGTGGATGAGAACCTTAGGCACTTCGAGAACTTCATAAGGAGGTCTCGTGCCGTAAGGCGCGACGGCTCTGCCGCACTCGACCTCTGCTACGTAGCCTGCGGGAGATACGATGGCTTCTGGGAACTCGGACTACACCCCTGGGATACGGCGGCGGGCTTTTTAATCCTTAAAGAGGCCGGTGGGCTCGTAACGGACTTTTCGGGTAATGGATTTAGCATACACGATGAAGAGATACTGGCCACCAATGGACTGATCCACGACGAGATGATAGGCGTGATTTCCCTGTGTAGAGGGAAAAGAACCTAGAAGACTCAACCTTTCCCTACAATCGACTATTAGGGTTATACTATAAGCAAAAGACGTAGAAAAAGGGTTATGATTTCCAGGGTATTAAGCAGTTCCGTTTTCGGAATCGACGCCTACCTCGTAGAGGTAGAGGTGGATATCGCTCCAGGATTCCCACAGTTCTCCACCGTTGGTCTTCCCGAAGGGGCGGTAAAGGAGAGCAAGGAGAGGGTAAAGGCCGCCATAAAGAACTGTGGTTACGATTTTCCTCAAAAGAGGATAACGGTCAACCTTGCACCCGCCGATATAAAGAAGGAGGGTTCGGCCTTCGATCTTCCGATCGCAGTAGGAATCCTATCTGCGACTGGAATAATCGGTTACGATAGGCTAGGCGATTATGTTATTATCGGTGAGCTATCCCTAGATGGAAGGGTTAAAGCGGTAAGAGGGGTCCTTCCCACGGCGATCCGTGTGAGGGACTCGGGCCTAAAGGGGATAATACTCCCAAAGGAGAACGCGGAAGAAGCAGCCGTTGTGGACGGAGTCGAGGTTCTTGCCGTCGAATACCTGCCAGAAATCGTGGAGTTTCTTGCGGGGATTAGAGAGGTCAAACCAACCGGAATCGATATCGGCCAGTTGTTCAATAAAAGCCGTGAGTATCAGGTCGACTTTCAGGATGTAAGGGGGCAGGAGCACGTAAAACGCGCTCTAGAGGTTGCGGCAGCGGGTGGACACAACGTCATAATGATAGGATCCCCAGGAACGGGAAAGACGATGCTTGCAAGACGTCTTCCCACTATCCTTCCAGACATGAGCTTCGAGGAGGCACTTGAGACGACAAAGATCTATTCGGTTGCGGGTCTCCTTTCCAATAACTCCTCTCTTATAGCAACAAGACCGTTCCGTTCACCCCATCACACGATAAGCGATGCAGGTCTCATAGGAGGAGGGGCCATACCAAAGCCCGGTGAGGTAAGCCTTGCCCATAACGGGGTCCTTTTTCTCGACGAACTCCCGGAATTTAGAAAAAACGTCCTTGAGGTCATGCGTCAACCCCTTGAAGACGGAAGGGTAACGATATCGAGGGCGGCAACCTCAATCACATATCCGGCGAGATTCATGTTGGTATCTGCAATGAACCCATGTCCCTGCGGGTATAGCGGCGACCCTCACAGGGAATGCACGTGTTCCCCAATCCAGATTCAGAAATACAGGGCAAGGGTATCGGGCCCCCTTCTCGATAGGATAGACATCCATATAGAGGTCCCTCCGGTAAGATACAAGGAACTGGCGAGCGAAAGGGGAGGAGAGGGTTCTTCTACGATTAGAGAGCGTGTAAACCGTGCGAGAGAGATTCAGAGAAAGAGGTTTGGAAAAACCGGTATTCACTCAAACTCTCAGATGTCTTCGCGACACATAAGGAGATTCTCAAAGCCGGACGAGACAGGGTTCAGGCTTCTTGAGACCGCGATTGACAGGCTTGGCCTAAGTGCCAGAGCATACGATAGGATACTCAAGGTCGCCCGCACCATAGCAGACCTCGACGAGTCCGAAGCCGTTCTCTCCCATCACATCTCAGAGGCCATTCAGTATAGAACGCTCGATAGAAACCCGATTTAACGATTCCGAGTCTCCCCTTTTAGTTCAGAAACCGGGTAGGCCTTACCGCAATTCGAGCATATTACATCTTCGAGGTTACCGGCATCAACAAATTCGGCCTTGAGTCTCTCTGCGAGTCTCTTTGCTTCCTCGAATTTCTCGGCCCTCACCTTTTCAGAATACTCCTTTTGCCAGCCCGATGCCTCTATCTCTTCCTTAAAAAACCTCTCTTTGGGAATGTACACATGGATGCTTTTACCACATTCGCACGGGATGAACATGAAAGGAGACATGGTTACCTCCAGGAATTAGTATGTCACGATGGAACCCACGAGTTGTATAAGGGGTTTAACAAGGTAGCACAGTCACAGCTCTTTAAAACCGATCTTAAAAGTCGTTCCGCCATCTCTATCAAGCTCTATACTGCCCCCCAGTTGTTCTACCAGATCCATCACCAACTGTAAGCCCAGAGAATCGGTATTCCGAAAATCCAGATCCTTAGGGAGGCCGACCCCATTGTCGCTAACTATCAGCGTGTAGGAGGAGCGATCCGACATCCTAACCGAGCGATTCCCTCGAGATTCACCCTGAAAACCCAACGTGCCATCATCGTAGTTCGAACGGAGTTGAATACGGATTTTACCCCTTCTACCTCTTGGAAAGGCGTATTTTAACGAATTCGAGACGAGTTCGTTTATAATCAAACCGCAGGGAATCGCGGTATCTATGGTGAGAAAAACATCTTCAACGTTCACACCAACATGGATGACATCGGGGTTTATTTCATAAGAATAGAGGAGATTACTCAAAAGGTTGTGGACGTATTCCGAGAACCTAACCATAGCCATGTTCTTCGATTGGTATAACTGCTCGTGTATTAGGGCCATGGACTTGATGCGATTCTGGGTTTCATGAAACATGGCAAGCGCCCGTTTATTCTTTGTATACTGGGACTGGATACTGATTAGGCTTGATATGACCTGCAGGTTATTTTTGACACGGTGATGGATCTCCTTAAGGAGGACCTCTTTTTCTTTTAAGGATTCTCTCACCTGCTCCTCTACCCATTTGTGCTCGGTTATATCTCGTGAGGAGATGACCCCTCTAATCTCGCCAGTTACGGTTCGATAGGGCTTACCCGTGCTTTCAAGCCAGCGCCATTCCCCGTTTTTGTGCTTGAACCTGAATACGGCATGGCCTGAGGATAGGGTCCCCATGGCTCTTGCAAATTCGGCCATTACCATAGAGCAGTCATCGGGATGGATGTATTCAAAAACCCTCGTTCCTATGAGTTCCCAGCTCTCATAACCCAACACGTCCTTATGCTTAGGGCTCGCATACAGGAAGCGTCCATCACTGCTGGCCTCTGCTATGAGGACATACGTATGCTCAACGAGGGTGCGGTACCTCTCTTCGCTCTCTCTAAGCGCCTTCTCCGCTTGCGTACGCCAGGCTATCTCCCTTCTAAGATCCTCGTTTGCGTTAGATAGCTCCAGTGTACGCTCCTGAACGCGTAGTTCGAGTTCCTCTTTCGCCTCTTGAAGCGCCTCCGCTTGCCATGCGTTGTTGATCGCCACCTCTATCTGTTGTGCTACGATCTCGAGTAGCTTGAGTTCCTCCTCATCGAATGCGTTTTTCTCAAAGGATGTGATAATCATAACCCCCATCGTTTTTCCTTTAAAACGGATGGGCATACTCAAATAGCTTTTTATCCCCAGATCCCTACCCGCCTGGCCAATAACCGTATCCTTGTCCACATCCCCAACATAACGTGGGCTTCCGTCTATTATGGTTTTCCATGTAAGACCCCTTGGATAGGGGATCCTTCCCGCCCGCTTGATGTACTGGTCATTAAATCCCCTCCAACCTTTTATAACCGCCTCCTGCCCCTCTACCAGATAGATAGCAACACCATCTGCCCTATTTATATTTTTGCTTATGGCCTCAACGGCATTATCAAGAACGTCTTTAAGGTTAAGCGACTGGTGAACGCTTCGGGTCACGGTGCTTACAATCGTCTCGTAACGGTTCTTTCTGGACAATTGTGCAAGGCTCTCCTGAAGAGCCTTTTCGGCCTTCTCGCGTTCCATGATCTCGGTTTGTAATACCCGATTCGCATTTTCGATCTCAGCGGTTCTTTCCCTAACCCTCACCTCTAGCTCATCATGCGCCCTCTTTAGAGCATCAACCCTCCTCGCATTGTTTATCGCTACCTCTATTTGACTTACCACTATCTCAAGTAGATTCAACTCCTCCTCATTAAAGGCGTTTCTCTCAAACGAATTTATCCCCATTGTCCCCACCGCCCTGCCCTCGAATCGGATTGGCACGGAGAGATAGCTCTTTATCCCTAGTTCCCTCCCCGCAGAACCTATAACCCTATCCTCATCCACGTCCCCGCAGTAGATCGGTACCCCCTCAATCAACGTCTTCCAAGTAATCCCCTCGGGGTATGGGATCCTACCAGCACGCTCTATATACCTTTCGGTTAGACCCCTATGAGCCATAAGTACTGCCTCCTGCCCCTCTACCAGATAGATCACTACTATGTCCGCCCGATCTATATTCTCACTCATCGCATCCACCGCATTCTCAAGCACCTCCTTGAGATCTATCGACTGATGGACGCCTCTCGTTATTGTGCTGATTATGTTTTCGTAACGGCTCTTCTTCGCCAACTGCCCCAGGCTCTCACTCAGCATCTCCTCCATCTGCTTGCGCTCAGTTATGTCCTCACAAACGATAAGCACAACCGTATTTCCGCTCATGTCCTTTACGGTACGCGCCGATTCCCTTACCCACAGCACGCTCCCATCCTTTCGAACCTTCCTAAATTCCCACCTAAACACACGTCCGGGGTTCCTCAAACATTTAGCAAACTGCTCCGATACCGCCTCTTTGTCGTCTTCATGGAAAACATCGAGTACAGGATGGCCAACCAGATCATCAGGTCTATAGCCCAGTTGCTCTGCTCCAAAGCGGTTTACGGAAAGCACCCTCCCTTCCCCATCAACAGTGAAACACATAGACGGATTGTCCTCATATAAAGCCCTATAACTCTCCTCGCTCCGCTTTAGGGCCTCCTTACGGCTTCTCATCTCCTCCGACATCCTCGCTTCTGCCAGGATCGTTCCAATCTGGTTGCCGAGGGATAGGAGAAAATCCTTCTCTTGTCGGGAAAACGAACCCCTTTTACGGCTCAAAAATTCAATAGCCCCTATCACCTCATAACAGAACCTCACAGGAACGGATAATACGGCATGTATCCCCAATGCCCTCCCCGTAACCCCCAAAGGCATAGAGGGATGAGATGCATTCTCATAAAGAATCGGCTCCCCACTCGTAATCACCCTCCACGTAATCCCCTGCCCATAGGGAACCCTTCTAACCCTCCTCAGGTATTCATCGGTATAACCCTTATGGACCTGTAATACGGCCTCCCTTTTATCACCCTCCCCTTCAACCAGATAAACAGAAAAGAAATCGACGAATCTTAACCCCTCGACTATCTCCAAGACGGTTTCATATATCCGATCCAGACTAAGAGCCCCGTGTGCTAACTGTGAAACCCTACCCAGTATGGATAGGAGTCTATCCCTTTCCCTAAGTTCCTCGGCTTGCTTTGCCTTTGCTATCGCCACCCCGATTCTTTCCCCCAAGATGGAGAGTGCCTTTATCTCGCCCTCGCTGAAACTACATCCCTTGCGGGCTAAGAAGGAAATAACCCCTATGGCCTTTTCTTCTAGCGTTATAGGTACACACAGGGCGCCACGGTGTCCTAGGCTCCTTTCTGCAGAGTCCGGTTCCTTTTGGATGTCTTTAATACTCACTACACCGCCGGTCTTAATCCCCCTCCAGACTATCCCTTTTGGGTAGGGGATCCTACGGGCCCTTCTCAAATAACCGTTGGGGGCGTTTTTATGGGCTTCGAGCACCGCCTCGCCTCTTTCCTCGTCTATTAGATAAACCATAACCATATCTACGTTGTTATACCGTTCCATAGCCGAATCCAAAGCGACCCTGTAGGTCTCTTCTAGGTTAGAGACCCCGTTCAAGGCTTCGGCGAACCCGATTAACGCATCTAGATCCCTATCGAACCCTTCCTGTAACCCCAACTCTATACGCTCCGAGCGGACATTATATACATTCGGAATAGGGATTTTCAAGACCGTGCATCGGGGGTGTAAGACGCAGTTCCATTAAAATAGTAGATTGGCTCTTAGTCTTAATCGTGGATTAAGATATAACTTTAGTTTTATCCATATTTAAGCCTTGTTTCAGAATGCGGATCTGACTAAGGTATTATCGTGAGTGGGTAGGAAAAGCGGTTATATTCTCGATCCCACTTTTTCCAGATATGGTTCTTTACTTCGGAAGCCACCGGATTAGGGATGGGGAGATGTTTAATAAGGCCACGGATAAAGGGATCGGTAGAGAGATAAGAGGATTCCTCTTTTCTATAATGACGGTTGTATTTACCGTCTTTATATCACTAACGCCGACTGCACAGGCCGCCTTTTTTAATATCCCTTCGGGTGACGTCACAGCGCTTATCGAGGCTTTAAATGCGGCAGATTCAAATAACGAGGACGATACGATTACACTGGAGGAAGGGACGTACAACCTGACAGAGGTGGATAACACCACGGATGGAGCAAATGGCCTTCCGGTAATCACGGGCAACGTCACCATAGTCGGCGTAGGTGCGGAGAGTACGATCATTAAACGAGACGAGAATTCGGCTCCCTTTCGTATCATCTACGTTGCGGACACCGGAGCCCTGACCCTTGACGGTGTGACCATAAAGGGCGGCTTTATAGAGTGCTGTGATAACGGTGGGGGCATACTAAATAGGGGCATTCTCAATATCAAAAACAGCACGGTCTCAGAGAACTCAAGCGGATTCGAGGGGGGCGGAATCGCCAACTACGGATCCGTAGATATAATAAATAGCGTCATATCCAACAACTCGGCACAGGACGGAGGAGGGATATTTAATAGAGGAAACCCTGTGACCATCGCAGGTAGCACTGTCTCGAACAACTCCGCAGATGGCTTTGGAGGCGGCATAAACGGCACAATAACCGTAACCGGGAGCATCATCTCCTATAACACGGCGGGTTTTCTGGGGGGCGGGATATCGGGTGTCGTGACCCTGACAAACAGCGTTGTCCTAGGGAATAGCTCCGATTTTAACGGGGGAGGTATCTCCATTCCATCAGGAATAGATGCCGAGTCTATAATCTCAAGGAGCACCGTCTCGAAAAACAGGGCAGCCTTCCTGGGGGGCGGAATCATTAACGGCGACAGTGCAATTAGGATTAGAAAGAGCACAGTATTCGATAACAGCAGTGGATTCAGCAACTCATCGGGCGATGTGAAAATCGTAAACTGCACGTTTAGAGGTAACGAGGGAACCGCCTTAGAGAACGCTGACGGCATAGTTACAGTAGTAAACAGCACCATAGCCGAAAACGGGTTCGGTATAGAGAACCTTAACGACGGGGTTGAGTTTTTCGGTATTGTGGATATGAGGAACACGATCCTTGCCCTTAACGGTCTTGATTGCCATGGCCCGATTACGTCCGTGGGAAGAAACCTCATCGGCAAGGTCGGCAAACACTGCAGGGTAAAGAACAGACGGAATTACATATCGGGAGACCCGGGGTTGGGCCCTTTTACCGACGATGGAGGCCCTGGTAAGGGGCATTTCCCACTCCTTCCCACAAGCAGGGCAATTGACGCAGGGGGAAATAACACGTGCACGGAAAGGGATCAGATCGGACAGCCCAGGGTTGGCCTCTGTGACATAGGGGCCATCGAGTTTCAGATCCCCAAAAAGCGGCCACGCAGATGGTATACTAAAACAAAAAGAGAGGGTAGTATTGAACCTCGTAGCCCGTCTAAAGGAAGAGTCATGCCTTGATCCCTTTAGAGGGCGCGGGGAGAATGGATGCGATGGGATTGGCAACGATCTCAATTGGGGAGCCGAGATAAGATGGATAAAGCGCTTAAAGATGCGGCTCATGTAGCGGTAAGGGACTGCATGGCCATAAGACCGGGGGAGAGGGTGCTCGTTATAACGGACGAGCCACTTAGGAAGATAGGCTATGCTCTCTGG
Organism: uncultured Spirochaetia bacterium; assembly: GCA_964636885.1. GTDB lineage: Bacteria > Desulfobacterota_D > UBA1144 > Nemesobacterales > CSP1-2 > CAZWVA01. Next base: position 8,908 of record CAZWVA010000002.1, on the reverse strand, counting down.
GAGGCCGCAAGGGATATTGGGGCCGAGGCCATACTCACGGAGATAATACCAAGGGGTTCACACGGGGAGGAGCCACCGGAGCCCGTGGGGAAACTCATGGGGCTCGTAGATGCCGTACTCATACCGACATCGAAATCCCTGAGCCATACGGATTCGAGGCGTGAGGCCTGCACGAAGGGGGTGAGGATCGCAACGCTTCCTGGGATCACAGAGGACATAATGATTAGAACCCTGAGTGCCGACTACAGGGTTATAGGAGAGAGGAGTAAAAGGATAGCCGAGATCCTAGGAAGGGGCTCCATCATAAGGATACGGACGGGTAGGGGCACCGACATCACGCTCTTTATAGAGGGAAGGGTGGGGTATGCAGACACTGGACTAAACCACAACCCAGGAGACTTCAGCAACCTCCCTGCGGGAGAGGGGTACATAGCCCCCTTAGAGGGGAGGTCGGAAGGCGTAATAGTGGTTGACGGCTCGATGGCGGGGATCGGAAGGTTAGAAGGAGAAGAAATAAGAATCGTTGTAAAGGACGGATTCGCGGTGGAGATAACGGGAGGGGAGGCCGCAAGGAGGCTCCTTTCCATTATGAACCCCTTTGGGAGGCTGGCCTTTAACGTGGCCGAACTCGGTATAGGGACAAACGATAAGGCCATAGTAACTGGAAACGTTCTAGAGGACGAGAAGGCTATGGGAACGGTTCATATAGCCTTTGGGGACAATAAGAGCATGGGAGGCACCATAAGGGTCGCAAGCCACCTAGACGGTGTGATCATGAGGCCAAGCGTATACGTGGATGGAGAACCCATAATGGAAGAGGGGAGATTCCTCGTCTTCTAGTGTGTCTTTTTGAAGTAAGTCGAGCGACCGAGACCATACATCCGTAGACGAGATGGATAGACCAGGAGACGCACTTAAAAGGCCAATATTCATCATCGTCTTTTCCCTCCTCATCCTCTCTCCCCTTCCAAAGGGAAGCGTCGGGCCGGTGGCGAGAGCCACCCTTGAGGTTCAGGCCCTTCTCCTCTCCCTCCTATGGCTCCTATACGTGAGGAAAGGGGATAAACCCATCTTTGGAAGGCGTCTTCTGCCCATTCTCTCTTTTTTATCTATCTGCCTAATCCAGATCGTCCCCCTTCCCGGACCGGTACTCGGATTCCTATCCGAGAGGAGCCTTGAGATCTGGCATGAGAACCGATCCATACTGGTGAGCCTCGGATTGACCGCCAAGGGCGGTATGTTCACGATAAGCCTCTATCCATACGGGACGTGGAGGGAAACCCTGCTTCTACTCTCGTATGTTGCATTCGGTCTCGTCGTATCGAGTGTATTTAGGACTGAAAGTCGAATAAGGCTCCTCCTTATCCCGGTCTTCTTGGTTGCGCTTTTTGAGGCCTCTTTGGGGATGTTTCAATACCTGTCGGGCGGGCTTGCCACGGGAACATTTGTAAACCATAACCACTTTGCCGGGCTTCTTGAGATGTCCTTTCCGGTGGTACTCGGGTACGCCCTCTCCCTTGGGGAATGGGGGCGCAGGGAGGAGCCCTTCTTTAGGAGACTGGTCTCATCCGATGACCTTCAAAAACAGGTCCTCCTCCTCTTCCTCATAGCCCTTATACTCCTCGTCCTCCTCTTTTCCGGGTCAAGAATGGGGATATTTAGTACGGTACTCTCTCTCGTCTTCTTCTACCTCGCATACTCTGGCCTTAGGAGGAGTGGTATAAGGAAATCGGGGATGATAGTATTTGTCCTAGCCGTTACATTACTATACGGCCTCTGGATAGGGTTTTACCCCGTTTTTGAGAGGTTCCTAAGGATAGAGGGCGATGCTCCTGTAAGGACGCTCGTCTGGAGGGATATGATAGGGATGATAAGGGATTTTCCACTCTTCGGCACGGGCTTTGGGACGTTTGGGTACGCCTATCCACTATACCAGAGATACATGGAGTTCCCACTTAGGTACGCATACGCCCATAACGACTGGCTTCAGCTCATAACGGAGACCGGCTTCTTGGGTTTCCTCTCAATCTCCGTGGCGCTTTTCCTTTTTCTCTCCTCATCCCTTAAGGGCCTGAGCAGGCTCTCGGAGGAGGATCACTTCGGGTTCTTCCTGGGAATAGGAGCGCTCTCCGGGATCGTATCCATCCTAATACACGGCCTTGCGGACTTTAACCTCCACATCCCTTCAAACGCCCTTTACTTCTCCCTTCTCATAGGGCTCTCCGATGCAATAGTGAGTAAGGGCAGGAGTACGGCTTGCTCCCAAGACGGCTCACCTCCTCCGGCAGGAGACCGAGAGGCGCGGCATACCCGTGGCTCAACTCGTGAGGGAGGTTGTTGACCTATTGTCAGAGGAAGACCGTTAAGTCCATCTGAATGCGGCTGAGACCCCGACGGCCGATTGGGCCCAAATGAAGCGAGAGATAGAAGAAACCCACCGGGTCACCGAATGAGTCGCATCTTCATAGATGTCAACATTCCTATGTACGCCGCAGGCACCCCTCATCCCTTGAGAGTACCTGCCGTCAGATGATCCTGGTGGTCGTCGGCGGTCATCGACTCCCGGAGATCCTACCACGGACATCGGCTTTGATTCCGTAGCGGAAGTACGTCTCCTAGCCCCCCGTGGTTTCCTTTGATCCCGGATCCTGGCCCTCGGCATACCAACTGTACGTACTCCTTAACCCCTCGGCCAAACTAACCTTGGGCTCCCATCCGAGATTCCTTATCCTGGATATGTCTAGAAGCTTCCTGGGTGTGCCATCCGGTTTTGAGAGGTCATGCTCTATACCACCCTCAAACCCCACTATCTCCCTTATCATCTCTGCAAGGTCGTTTATCTTAACATCCTCACCCGCTCCTATATTCACAAACTCCCCTACGTCTCCATGGTCGTACCCTTCCATGAGGAGTATGCAGGCATCTGCAAGGTCGTCCACGTATAGGAACTCCCTGTAGACCTCTCCGCTCCCCCAGAGGAGGACGTAATCGGCGGTTATACCAATCCTCTTTAGGCCAAGTACCATGGATTCTTCGCTTTCGTAATCCAATCTTTCGTCGATTCCAAAACCCAGCTTGTACCTCTTTAAGTCCCTCTTTAGAGAGGAAAAGTTCCTCTCCCTTAGGAGCCTTGCGAGGTGGAACTTCCTTATAAGGGCGGGTAAGACATGGGCGGTCTCCAAATTGAAATTATCGTTCGGCCCGTAAAGGTTTGTAGGCATGACCGATATGAAGTTCGTGCCGTACTGCTCGTTATAGTACCTACAGAGCTTTATGGCAGAGATCTTTGCAATCGCATAGGGTTCGTTCGTTGGCTCCAAACTCCCCGTAAGGAGGTACTCCTCTTTCATGGGTTGGGGTGCGAACTTCGGATATATGCATGAAGACCCCAGGTTTAAAAGCTTCTTAGCCCCATACCTGTAGGCAGAGTGTATCACGTTTGCAGATATCATGGTGTTGTCGTATATAAACTCCGCCTTATACGTGTCATTGGCAAGGATGCCCCCCACCTTTGCGGCGGCTAAAAACACACAATCCGGCCTTTCCCCCTCAAAGAAACGCTCGGTTTCAACCTGCCTCCTTAGGTCCAGTTCCCCGCTCGTTTTAAAAACTATGTTACCGTATCCTCTAACGCCGAGCCTCCTTAGTATTGAGGAGCCCACAAGCCCCCTGTGGCCCGCTACATAAACCTTCTTAGAAGCCTCCATCTAAGTCCCTCCTCTTACCCTCTCGTACAGGGAGAGGTCATGATTCGTGTAAACGAATCCCTTCTCCCTGGATATTAGGATACCCTCTCCCCTCGGTTCTAGTCCTATGAGCTTCATATCATAGTCGACCATGATCTTTATGAGCTCGTCGAATTCCGTTCTCGGTTCCCACTTAAGCCTCATCCTCGCCTTCGTGATATCGGCCCGAAGATGCTCCACATCGGTCGGCCTAAAGTACCTGGCGTCTATCTCTATAACCGTATCACCTGGCTTAAGGACGCCTTCCCACAGGGGATCGGCGCTCCTTACAACGCCCTTTTCCTCGATTCCCTCTCCCCTCCATTCGATCTCTACTCCAGCATACCCGAATGCCCTTTCGACAAACTCCCTTACGGAATGGCTCTCTCCCGTTCCTATCACGTAATCCTCTGGCTCGTCCTGGTTCAATATGAGCCACACGGCCTCCATGTACTCGGGGGCAAACCCCCAGTCCCTCCTCGCATTTAGGTTTCCGAGGTATAGCCTCTTCTGGTTTCCTGAAAGCATATTCGCAATTGCCCTCGTTATCTTTCTCGTCAGGAATGTCTCCCCCCTCCTCGGGCTCTCGTGATTAAAGAGTATACCGTTACAGGCAAACACTCCATACGCCTCCCTGTAGTTCACGGTCATCCAGTGGGCGTAGACCTTTGCGGCCGCATAAGGACTCCTAGGGCGGAAGAGGGTCTCCTCGTTCTGGGGTGGAGGGGAGTCACCGAACATCTCGCTGCTCGATGCCTGGTAGAACCTTATCCTGCACCCGCTCTTTCTAATGGCCTCGAGGACCCTTATCGTTCCGAGTGCGGTTATCTCCCCCGTGTATTCAGGAAGATCGAAACTCACCCTCACGTGGCTTTGAGCCCCAAGGTGGTATATCTCGTCGGGCCTTATTCCGTAAACCAGGCTTGTAATAGCCCCGGAATCGCTGAGGTCTCCGTAGTGGAGAAAGAACCTCGCCCCTGTCTCATGCGGATCAACGTATATGTGATCTATCCTATGCGTGTTAAACATGCTCGCCCTTCGTATGATTCCATGGACCTCGTACTCCTTTGATAGGAGAAGCTCTGCAAGGTAAGAACCATCCTGACCCGTGATTCCCGTTATTAGGGCTCTTTTCATACCCATCCCTCTTCTTTTTATGTTAAAATTCGTTTAGGTGAAGCATATACGAAAATTATCAGAAGAAGAAAAAAATTGCTCTGTTCCAAAGATATAGATAAGAAACCTCCTTAAGGAGGCAAAAGAGATTTAAGAATAATTGTAATATTAAACGGAATAAAAGGGAAGGCGGTATATAAGGTTTTAAAAGTGACACTTTTTGTGACAAGATAAACCCTTGAGACTTACCCTAAATATTGTGTAACACCTCCGAGTCTTCTGTCAATTTATAGCGTAAGGTAAAGAGCTGTCTTAGCTTGTAGCTGCAACCCAAAACCGTAGGAACCGGCCTCTGCCACCACCCTATCCTGTAAATTCACAACCTGAATGAATAGATTTATCTCTAGATAATCCAATGAAAGGAAATACCCTCCTAATTCCAATCTCATAAGTTCTATCCCAGAATTCACACTCTCTACAGGATTAGTCGTGTAGATGAACCCAAAACCCCAGAATCTGCTTGTTCCCATCCTCCTTCCTCAACTTCGCTATGTAGGCATCGATGAATATTGCAAACCAGTCGTTCCCAAGAGGCTTGGTCTTGTAAAACTCAGCTTATCCCGGATTAGAGCTTTGGCTTCCTCTAGTGCCTCTAAGGACAATGGTAAGTCTAAGGCCTAAGGATAAAGAAGGGTGTTGTCCTTGCTCTATGTGTTGATAGATTTCATCCACCATTTTATCCAGCCAGTCAGGGGTCTTGTCGGTCTCTGCTGATGGTTCCTGTGCTTTCCTTCTCCTCATCCTAATCACCTCCATTTTCTATTATTACACAATTTCTCATACTACTCCCGAGAACTCTTATGAACTCAGGGGGTACTGGTTGTTACTGGAAGTTTATGCGGGAAAGAGGTTTGTTAATGGAGAATGGTGGAAGATGTAAAAGTTAACCAAAAAAGGAGAGTCGCCTGAATGGTTTTTACATACCTATTGAAAAAATCTCGGTCTTTTTAAAACCTTACTTAATTGCTTGTGATTAAAGGATAATTTACTGGCGGCCCCTACGGGATTCGAACCCGTGTTTCTGCCTTGAGAGAGCTAAATCCAGCTTTTGCGTTACTGTGAATTGAGATGTGACCAGTTGTAAAAATTCAATCAAATAGGTATCTTGTACCTCTAGACCGAAAGACGGATTAGGTGACTCAAAGTGCGATTTTGTGTCAGTGGGAGAATGAGTCACTGACAAATTCACTGACAGGTTTTGAAAACGATTTTCAATTCATCACCGTAGATGAAACGGTTTATCGAACTACGTAAGAAGCTGGAATCCCTCATTAAAGATGTTACCGGTACCTACTTCCAGGAGATAGAAAAGGCCGATTTAACCCTCCCAACCCCTGTAAGAGGCCTGATTGAGAGATGGGTAGGAGTGGAGCTACTTCGGGCCAGCCTGACCGATACTGAGTTTAATCTCTTTAAGTGGAAGACCTCACTGGCCCTTCCTCTGCTAACCATGCCCGATGTCTTTCTGAGTGCATTAAAGAAGGATCCCTTCCTCATCGAAAGGCCGGCATTTCAAGAGTGGATTAGAATCCTGAGAAGTCTTTGCATAACAGGCACTGCCACGGATGTAAAATTCGCCCGGAATTTCTTAGAGAAGGCCGGCCTTCCCCTCTTTATCCCTTCTACCTCGAAGCGTATTACACATGATCCTTTTGTCCGGTCATGTCAACAGAATCCTTCCTTCTTAGGCTGGCTAGTCGAGCAGTGCAAAACCGAAATTAAACCCTTCTACCACCCTCCATATACCAGATCCCGTCAGAAAAAACTCTCCGACCTCAATAAAGCCTTCCAGCACATCTTCGGAACTCCCCTTCCAAAGGGGCTTCTATTCGGGGAGAGAGATAAGGATCTAACCTCTATCGCCCTGGCCTTTGTGGCTTATGCCTACGGTTCCGACTGGGAAAGGTTACGTCAAATTTACTATTCCACCAAGAGGAAACCAAGAGAAAACGTTAGCCCTTTCGAGGGTTAAATTTCTAAATCTTTTCAAACATTTATACCTGGTGTGTTTTTAAGACCTGAAAACGCACAAGACAGCCTACACGCCCGATTGCAAAAATATCCAAAAAACCCTTAAGGAGGGCAATATGGCTGAGACTCTATTGGATGTTCACCAACTTCTCAAAAAGTACCCCGCCCTCAAGCATTGGGGCCTGAGGTGGCTGATTCGAAATCGCCGAATCCCACTCATCCGCATCGGGCGGAGAATCTTTTTCGATCCGGCTGACATTTCAGCATGGCTAGATGCTCATAAAATCCCACCCCTGAAGGAGGGGAATAATGATTGAAAACAGCGATAATCTTGAGGAGATCGTTTTGGGGGCAATATTACAAGACGGGAACCTCATCCAGGAGGCGGGGCTGACTCCTGAATACTTTCAGGATCCGCGAAATCGTCTCATTGCCGAGACAATGTTGGACATGCACCGACAGAACATCCCCATTGACGAATTTACATTATTCAATGAAATCCGAAAGCGGGGCCTGGAGAGCAAGATCGGCGGGTGCAGCTATTTTGGGTTTCTTAAAGACGTCACCCCAACAACTGCTAACTTCGCTTATTACGTTCAAAGGCTTGCCGCCGCATCCCGACGACGGCGTTTATGGGAGACGGCCCACCGGCTTGCTCAGGTGATCGAGAGAGGGGCCGAGCGTGAAACTGAAACCATAGCTCATCTGGGGGCCGAAATTGCAAGACTGTCACAACCAGAAGAAAGGAACAATCTTAAACCTGTCTCGGCTTGTGAGCTACCCGACGAGGGACCTATTTTATCATTGTGGGGGGACATTGTGTATCCGGGAAGTATTATTCAAATTAACGCGGAGCCAGGCATTGGTAAGACAACATTCGTATACGGTCTGGGTCTTCACGGAGCGATGGGACGCGATTTCCTGGGGATCGCCTTCTCAAGACCTATTATAAAAACGTTATATGTCGACACTGAAACACCCAAGTGGAGACGTAAGTTCAAAATCCGTGCAATTTGTAGTGGAGATACCCCACGAGACTTCTTTTTACTCGACGAGCTGGACTTTCGCCGCGATTTTCAGCCGTTCCTTTCCCTGTGCAAGCGTGAGGGATACGATGTAATCGTTTTAGACACCCAAAGTCGAATTCTCAAAATGCAGGATGAGAACGATAACTCGGAGGCCACCTACCTTTGCGGATTACTGAGACAACTGACCCAGCAAACTGGATGTGCCCTCATGCTTATTCACCATACAGCAAAAAACGAAGGTAAAGGGGTTTATCGGGGTCGAGGGGCTTCGGCAATTGCGGGAGCAGTCGATGTCGTTATGAACATCGAAGCCCTCGACGACGAGGTTTTAAAGCTCATTGTTGCTAAAAACAGAATCGTGGGGACTAATCCCGTCCTCTTTCTTAGAAAAGCAGGAGAGGATCGATTTGAACCCCATACTCCTCCAGATGGAAGCTCAGGTTTTGAAATTTTCAAAGCACAAGATGCGATCAATGCTTTATCAGATACGCGCGAATGGGCAACCGCCGAAATTTACGAAGAGGGGAGACGAGCTGGATTTTCAGAATCCACGGTAAAACGGGCACTAGGTAGACTCATCGAGGCTGGGAAGTGGCAAAGGGTCAAAAAAGGCATTTACAGAAAGAGCGCATGGGTCAACGGGTCAGGGGTATACCCTGAACCGATTGACCCGATTGACCCGTTGTCCAAAAAATCGAATGATGAATGGAACTTAGGGACGGGTCAAGATTTTTGCAAATCGATAGACGACGGGTTAAGAATTTTAAAGTTTGACCCGTCCTTGCCAGAAGGTCACTCTGAAGCTTGTGATTGCCCCTCATGTATCCCTGATCCCTGGGAGGACGCCCATGACTAATAGGCTATCACATCGAATCAAGAGGGGTATTCGAGCCTGTCTGGAGGCCAGGGTTCAGGGACGCGATGTTTCAGGCTGGCTAGACCATCTGTTCGATCTGATAGACCTGCTAGAGGAGCAGTCCAGAACCGTTACAGTCCGTATGGGTAAGT
>CAZWVA010000001.1:52227-114862 GCA_964636885.1 uncultured Spirochaetia bacterium | reverse complement strand
ATTCCGCTATCCCTTATAGGGATCCTTCCCGGACACGCCCTCCTCGGAGCCTTTTTCACGGCAACTTCAATGATCGGATTCATCGCCGGAGCGGGAATAGTGGTAAGGAACTCAATTATACTTGTAGACTTTATAGAACTAAAACTCTCAGAAGGAAGACCCCTAAAAGAAGCCGTTATCGATGCTGGGGTGATAAGGTTTAGACCCATGCTACTTACGGCTTCTGCAGTGGTCGTAGGCTCATCGGTTATCCTTTTCGACCCGATATTTCAGGGTATGGCTATATCTCTCATGGCTGGAGAGGTAGCCGCTACTCTTCTCTCAAGAACGATGGTGCCCGTTCTTTACTATGAGTATAAGAAGAGAGCTATAAGACACATGAGTTAGGAAGACTAAGTACTTGCTAAGCCTCGCGATATAATAGAGCGGCCTACAATTACGTTTACTAACATAGACACCCTTCTCATGTCATTCGAAGTGAAGAATCTCATAAAGAGACCCTTTGCGGAATTTACCTTTGAGTGAGACGAAGGGTTCAGGGTGACAGGTTTGTAGAATCAATCTGCTGGTATTCTTTCTGGATTCATAAACCTTGCCCGGAGGACTTTCTCTATCAATCATTCCAATAATCATGTACCCATACGGTCTAAGAACCCTCTTTGCCACTTGCAATCCCTGTAAAAGATTTGGATATTTTCATCCAATTATCATATTTTAAAACCATCTCCAGAGCCACCACTTTTCAAATAGAACCTTTCCCCAGTGCCATAGCACTGATGGTTTTTTCACATCCACCACGGGTCTTGGCTCGGCATAAAAGTTCCCGCTGGCATACGCGGCTCTGCCATCTCCCAATTCGATAAAACAGTATCCTCTACCATTAAATTCCTTCTTAGAAGACATCCCATTTATTTTTGCCGCGATATTATGTGCCACCACTTCGGCTTGGAAATGAGCAAAAACCCCTGCCTTGGGAAGTAGTCTTCCGACAGGAAGCGGAATCGCTGTTACATCACCAAGCGCATAAACGTTTTCAAACACAGTCTCAAGTGTTCTTGGATTTACCTTTACCCACCCACTTTCACCTAATATGGGAGAATCTTTTAAAACCGAAGGTAAACCATGGGGAGGAATACCAATGAGAAGGTCGTAGGAGAGTGTTTTCTCGTCTTGAAAAATAGCTTCTTTTTTAGCCGGGTCTATCTTAACCACTTGATACTGAGGTGTAAAGCGAATCTCTCTGCTTTGAAGCAAAGACACCACCATATTGCCAATCTCTGGACCTGCAACAGGCATTGGTAATGGTTCAGGAGTAAATACTTCTATTTCTACATCTCTTCGCCTTTTGGTAAAATATGCAGATAGAATTAAAGCTGCCTCGTAAGGTGCTGCGGGGCACTTAAACGGTGTGGACGTAATAAGGACGACGAGCCGACCCTTATCAAAGTTCGCTATTTTTTCTCGTATTTTCTTGGTACCCTCTAAATCATAGAGGTTGTAAGCAGATTCTAAAAAACTGGGAATTTTTTCTGGAAAAGTGCTTGCTCCAAGAGTAATAACGAGATAGTCAAAAGATACATCTCCCTGAGAGGTAAATACTATTCTGTTTTCGAAGTCTATTTTTTGTACTAAGGCGTTGATAAACCTGATTCCTTTCTTTTGCAAAAGGGAAAGAGGCTTTTGGATCTTCTCCTCCCCACGCCACCCAACCATCAACCAGAGCAAGGATGGAGAGAAAAGATGATTTTTCTCTTTATCTATAAGGATAACATCATTATCCTTAGTCAATGCCTTACGCAACCGATTTGCAACAACCAACCCACCTGTTCCACCACCTAAGACGACGATCCTTTTACCCACGATTCCACTCCTTATTTTTTAGTACCAATATATAATGGAGTTGCCATAAAGCGGAGAAACCCAATGACGCTAACGAGTATCTCTATTCAGCACCTCCTTGGAAGCCCTTAAACCTATTTAAAAAGTTAAAACCTTGTCGCTTTCCTTAACCCAATTAGCCAGCTCTAACATTCTTCCCACATTAACCCCTTCTACCAGCTCTTCAGCTTTTATTCCCCTCGATTTTATGCATGTCCCACAAGCCTTAACTATACCACCTTTTGACAAAATATCCTTTATCATCTCTCCTAAGTTGTAATATCCCTTTGGTGTTTCCTGGCCCGCTTTAGCTGCAATGACAGCATCACCTAGAAGGAAGATGTTGACCTTTTCTTCAGAAACCAGAAGGGCAGCGGCTAATCTTAAGGCATTCCAAGCTTTCTCAATTCCATAAGGTGCATCGTTTAGCACTATAGTCACCGTTCCCATCTAAAACCTCCTTCCAAGATTATTTTTAGCCTCACGAATTAAAGCTCCCTCCCTCGATATCCGCTCAAAAAGAATCTCCCGAAGGATATCAAAGGCTTTAAGCATCTTTGAGTTGGCAAGCCTATAATAAACGACATTTCCTTCCTTCCTACTGTTCAAGATGCCACGCTCCTTCATCATATTGAGATGCTGAGATAGATTTCCTATAGAAACGCCCAATTTCTTTGAAAGCTCGCCAACGTTCATCTCTCCCTCACGAAGGATATTTATTATCTCCAATCTCTTTGGATTGGAAAAAACCTTACACATTGAGGCATGTAATTCATAAATCCGCTTTTCTATATTTTCCACTTTCTTCTCCTTCACATTTATTAACAATCCGTCATATAGTATTATAGAAAATTCTATAATATTTTAGAACTAATTTCCTGGATGTCAAATATCTAATCGTGGGAAAAAAACAAGTGACAATGGATTTCTTTCTTGAACGAATTTTTCCTCACAACAAATTAAGGACAGTTTATAACCGTTGCTAGACTTTTAGGAATCGTACCCACTAAGTCGATTGTACTATTGTGTAGTATTGTTAGATAAGTTCACTTCTTAGTTTAACTCACCGTACTTAAGATTATTCCGTTTTGTAGTTCCTGGGTATGTAAACACAATACGGTTCGGATTCCATATAGTCGCCCGTTACGGCAAACGCCCTTGCCCTCGAACCCCCGCAGATACGCTTAAACTCGCAGACCCCGCACTTCCCCTTGAATCTCGTATAATCCCTTAATTCCCTAAAGAGTGGAGAGTTCCTATATATATCCACGATGCTCCTTTTCTTTACATTACCCGCAGAAATGGGAAGGAAACCACTCGGAAAGACCTCCCCCGTATGTGACACAAACACGAATCCGTTTCCATCGTTTATCCCTCTCGATGCCCTCCCTATGGGATCTGTCCATTTAACCTTCACCTTGTCCACGGGAGTGGGTTGAGTAGCGCTTCTCGAATCGGCAAGCGTTCTCTGTATGAATAGCCTTCTATAATGGGGGGCCTCTGTGGACTTTATGTCGTAAGGCATGGTTTTTGATAACTCGTACATCTTATGGAAGGCGGCCTCGTATTCATCCGGGGAGATCTCATCCTCCTTCTTTCCTCTACCAGTGGGAACGAGGAAAAACACGCTCCATAGAACCACATTGTCGAAGTCCTTAATAAGTGAAGCAATATCCTCTAGATCCCTAAAGTTATACCTCGTTACGGTTGTGTTTATCTGAAGAGGGATCCTCTCCTCAACGCAGTCCCCTATCGCCTTTAAAGTCCAACTGAAGCTCCCCATTACACCTCTAAAGGAATCGTGGATCTCTGGACGGGAACCATCGAGGCTTATAGCAACCCTTGATACCCCGGATTCCTTGAATCTCCTAATCGCCTCCCTTGTAAGGAGGGGGGTTACGCTTGGAGAAACAGTGGTTCTAAGCCCTCTGCCAACGCTATAGTCGATTAGATCATACAGGTCTTCCCTCTTTACAGGATCGCCCCCGGTGAGTACAAAAAGGGGCGACCCGAACCCTTTTATCTCGTCTATTAGGCGGCGTCCCTCCTCCGTTGTAAGCTCACGCGGGTCCCGCCATGGTCTTGCCTTTGCCCTACAGTGAATACAGGCAAGATCACACGCCTGGGTTACCTCCCAGATCACGATGAATGGAGTGAGAGAGAAATCAAACTGGTTGTCTCTCTTTGTCACTTTTGGCTAATCCTCGCCATTCAAAACAGCAATTTGTGTGCCACTAACGGTTGTCCTTCGATTCGGCAGTGGAGATCCCAGTAAACAACTGAAAAGGAATCGCCCCTTTTGTACTCGAGAAGCCAATATGCCCATCTTCTATATGAGCATAATTCTGTCAGATAATCTTACAATCTGACACCCACGGTATTCGATCTAAAAGAGAACCCTAGGGGGAATAAAGAGCCGCGTATGGCACAAACTTTGCTTTAAAAGAGAATACCATTGAAGCCCACAGATAAGAGGAAAAAGGTATTCGACGAATACATAGCCAAAAAACGCCTTAAATCCACGAGGCAGAGGAGCATTATCTTTAACGAGTTCTTCAGTTATCCCGGCCTCCACATGACGGTAGAAGAGCTCTATGAAAGGGTAAGAAGGCTCTCTCCCAAAATCGGATATACCACTATCTATAGGACGCTAAAGCTCTTTAAGGAGTGCGGTCTGGCCTTTGAGAGGGATTTCGGCGAGGGACGAACCAGATACGAACCCGTCAAGTTCGAGGGAGAGCATCACGACCATCTTATCTGCATTGGGTGTGGAAGGATAACGGAGTTTGAAGATGAGAGGATTGAGCGTTATTCAAAAGAGGTAGCAAGGCTTAACGACTTTGAGATTACCAATCATAAGGTCGAACTCTACGGCTATTGCTCATCATGCAAGAGATGAATAAAAACACACATGAATGCGTAAGAGAAACCATTTTGGAACTCCTCAATAGACACAACACAATCACCCTTGCAACATCGAGGGACGATACCCCTTTTGCGGCCTCTCTTTTCTACGCAAATGACGGGCTTACCATATACTTCATCTCAAGCCCAAAATCCGACCACTCTATAAACCTATCTCGAAACCCCAATGTGGCCATTACGATTAATAAAGACCACTCGGAATGGAGGACGATTAAGGGACTGCAGATAAAGGGAAAGGCATACAGGGTCCCTGAGGAGGAATTACCCAAGGCGATAAAGGCCTACTCGGAGAAACATCCATTTGTAAAGCTCTTCTTTGGAGACAGCGGTTTCTCGTCGAGGATAGAAGATGTTCGATTCTTTAAGGTCATCCCAGAGACGATCAGGTTGATCGATAACGGGGTAGCCTTTGGGTATAAGGTGGAGATTCGGCTATAGACCTACTCTTTCCAAAAGAACCCGGACCCACGCTTGGTTAGCTATCCGTGCTTTAGAACGGGCAATTCCAAATCCCCGATCATTTGAATATCCTCCTTTGGCAAGCGTCCGGGGGTTGTGAGATAGTTTCCCGCTATAAGGGCATTGGCTCCTGCAAGGAGGGCCAAGGGCTGGAGGTTTCCAAGCACCACCTCTCTCCCTCCGGCGCATATGAGGATACTCCTAGGAAGGATAAGCCTAAAGAGAGCGACTATACTTATGGCATCAAAAGGCGTGAGTAAAGGCCTCGTAGCCAGGGCGGTGCCGGGACGCGGATTAAGAAAGTTTATGGGAACCAGGGTCGGATTGAGTTCCCGAAGTTCAAAAGCCAGTTCGATCCTTTGCTCTAGGGATTCTCCCATACCGAAGATCCCGCCACAACAGAGCTCCATTCCGTTCTCCTTAACCAGATATGCGGTTCTAAGACGCTCCTCATACGTGTGGGTTGAGCAGATACTGGGAAAGAAGCTCCGCGAGGCTTCAAGGTTATGGTTATAGCGATTCACCCCCGCCTTGAAAAGAAGCCTAGCCTGCTCTTCTGTCAGGATACCGAGGGAACACCCAACGCTGAGACCCGTATGGCTACGTATCAGATAAACGGCGTCTAGAACCCTTTTAAAAGTCCTTTTATCGGGTCCCCTTCCGCTTGTTACGATACAGAACTCGGAGGCTCCGGACCCTTCGGCCTCCCTTGCCACCTTGAGTATCTCCGGAGGATCCATCATCGGGTGAGCAGAAACTGGCGATTCACTGTGGGCGGATTGCGCGCAGAAGGCACAGTTCTCAGAACAGGCACCCGTTTTGGCACTTATAATGCTACAGAGGTATACACCTCTTTTATTGTATTTCTCCTTTACCCTGTATGAAAGACCGATAAGATCGAAGAGGTATTCCCCTTGAAGAAGGGCGAGATTGTAAGCCTCATCGAAGGTAAGAGGCTCCTCATCTTTAAGGAGTTTCTTCTTTAGGCGTCTAATCAGGTCTTCGGTCATCTTATTCTCCCTCTCTATACATCGCTATTTGTTTTATGTGGTGGAACCTAGATAAGCAAACTATATGCCAGTGATTCGGTCGTTTGAAAGGCCATAGAAAACCATTTGAATCTTAAATGTGGGTACCCACCTAAATCTGTAAGAAAATAAGACATCTGACATCTCTACAACGGATCAATCCCAAAATACTAGCGAAATCCTGTGAAATCCCTGGTACGCAAATTGCTTAGCCTTCTTAAAGATGAAAAGGGTTTCGCTAAAAAATGGATACCTGTCGTGGATACGGATTACTGTGTATATGCGTGGAGGCCTGTGGTCCCAAATGCCTTGAGATGGTTAATGGTGTGGCAGTCCTAATCCAACCGGATAGATGTGGAAGCAAAGAGCATTGTATTGAACCCTGTCCTGTAGGATGCATTCGTATGCAATGGATAGAAGCGAGTGGGGACGAGAAGGTGGGGAAATGGCGAACCATCTTAGTGTGAACGGTTTGAGGACACTACATTGAAGGTTTCTAGTCCCTCCGGTGACTTTGAGGTGATGGTAAAGGATGCGAGTGTAGAAGGGGACTCCGTTACCTTAAAGGCGCAGATAGGGGTATGGGAGTCTGTCATCTACCTGGGCTCAAGCGACCTTTGGCGCCTTATCAAGATGTTTCTTCGCCCTCCAATTCTATTACTCCTTCTAAGGCTTTCTCTAAGATCCCTTCTAAGGCAAAGGAAGATAGATGAAACCTAAAAGAGCCTGGCCTAGAGATTCCTACTAGAGGTCATCTCATAAGCGTAGAGAAGAACCCGACTATTCTCCTGGGATATGCGATTCTTCCCCTCTCCCTTTTATGCACGCTTGAATCTTAAGGTCGGGCTGTAATCTTACAAACGCCTTGTCACAATCCTTAACGAGATCCCTTGTGTAGTTGTATATCTCCTCAGCGAGGGCTTTTGAAACCTCGGCGTCCCTCCATTCCATGTATTTCTCCTTTATATCAGACCAGTCGTGGCAAAGCCAGCCCCTGGGCACTATCTTTGTGACAAACTCACTTAGTATCTCTTCTTCCTCCTGGAGTTCAATGCCGTCAAGGTAGATATACATCCTTGCACACTTCGGTATCGAATCCAGGCACTTCCTCTTCACCTCTTTCCAGTTTCCTTCCTTCATATCGTCTTCGGCCTCATATACGTTCCTTATGGAGTCAAACAGGTTTACCGCCATGATGTCGAGAAGGCTTCCCATACATTCTCCCCTAGCCTCGGCCTCCATCTTAAAGTCCTCGCCTATACCGGGCTCCGCATAGATCTCAGGGTCATTGGGATCGGCCTTCGCAAATGGGGCAAGGACGCGTCTAAAGGAGTCAAGACCGACCCTGTCGGTAAACTCGAAAAACTCCTCTCCATCCTTTTTGTTCTCCTTCCAGAAATCGACAACGGCCTTAACGAAAAGATGTGCGTTCTTTGCGGGAACTTTGCCTATAACCTGACCGTATCTCTCCATCTGCTTGAATGGATTACCACCTACCATAACAACATAATGGGGCGCGAGTCTACCTCCAACCTTTGTCGACGCTCCATAAAACCCTATATCGCCCACATGGTGCTGTCCGCAGCTATTTGGACAACCGGATATGTTGATACGTACCCCTCCCAGGTCCTTGACCCTCTCGCCTATGTACTCCGCCAGGTTGTATGGATGGGTCACGGCGAGTTTGCATGAAAAGGCACCCGGACAGGATACGATCTCCCGCATGGCCTCATTTATGCCACCTATAAACCCCCGTTCTCTCAGTTCTGTATGAACATCATAAAGGAACTCCTCCCCAACCCATGGCAAAAGGATCTTCTGATGGGGTGTTATCCTAACGTAACCCGCCCCGTAGAGCTCAGAGAGATCTGCAACAAACCTAAACTCCTTGGGTTTTAGGTTTCCTATGGGCGGCTTTACATAAACCCCAAAGTATCCCTCTTGCTTCTGCCTGAAAGTGTATTTTTGAAGGAACAGCCTGTAGAGATCGTCCTTGGGGTCCGGTTTATGAACCGGATTCTTGAGTCGCCTCGTATTCTCCCCGCCGTCCTCCCTGCCGTTCCTACCGGGAGCTGGTTTCGGGAAACCCTCCACGTATCTTTCGAGGTCCTCCTTTACGGGTTTTAGTCTTTTGACCCGTTCAAACTCCGCCATAACGAGCTCCCTGAATCTATCAAAACCGATTCTCGCTATAAGGAATTTGATTCTCGCCTTGTTTTTGTTTTTCCTCTCCTCCGTTCCGTGTTCGTGAAATATCCTGATTATCGCCTCTGCAAGCGGATAGAACTCATCAACAGACACAAAATCGACTATAGGTTTTGCGTAAAAAGGAATAGCACCCAGACCACCACCGACATAGACCTTAAAACCGTATATATCTTTTCCGTTCTGTCTCTTTTGAGCAACACACCCTATATCGTGGATCCTCACCATTGCATGGTCGTTTTCACATTCCGAAAACGCTATCTTGAATTTTCTTGGAAGGGTCGATGTTAGGGTATGTCTCAGGAAATACCTCGTTGTGTATAAGGCGTAGGGCAAGGTATCAAAAACCTCGTCGGGACAGATCCCTGATAGGTAAGATGAAGTCACATTCCTCACGGTGTTTCCGCATGCCTCTCGAGTCGTTATCCCAACCCTTGCAAGCTCCCTTAAAAGGGAGGGCACGTTTTCGAGTCTCACAAAGTGAAGCTGAATATCCTGCCTCGTTGTGAGATGCCCATGCCCTGACCCGGCGTATTTCTCAACGACATCCGCTATCGTGCGGAGTTGCTCAGAGGTTATAAACCCACTCGGCACCTTTATCCTCTGCATATGAATCCCCTCGCCCTGGTGTCTTACCCCATATGTTCCAAAAAGAAGACGGTATGATTTAAACCTTTCAGGATGTATCTCACCCCTGTAGAGTTTATTTATGATCTCCTCGTACTCGTTGAGTTCGCTCGTCACATCGGAGCCCTTGTTTATGTCTATTTGCTCCCATATCTTTACCTCATTTACACTCATAGCCACCCCTCCTTGTATCTTCAGAGTTTGCAAGGTTTATGCCAAAATCACGGTATCTTCCCGAATTCCCTTAGAAATTGTGGAAAGAACAAGAAAGAATAGCAGACTATTCACTTTTTCTCAACCCACCACTCCTCATAGAGCAGATCTTTTATAGAAACTATTCTGTTTCAAATGTAAGCAACGTGTTTCAAATATAACCAGAAGACCCTAAGAACTGGGGCCGCTTTTTGAGGTTTGTGTCCTGATAAAAAACCGAACGGAATTTAAGAACCCGTAAAAATACAAGAGGGGGGTGGGACCCATCATGACCCTCTGTCAGATGTCAGAGTATAAGACGGTTTTCGATCTTATAGTTTCTCACAACTATTTATGATTACTTGATTTCTTACATGGCATACGAATTGTAATCCGTTCTACCCAAAATAATCTCAAAGGAGGGATCATCGATATGAGAAGGACATACCTGGGTAGTATGACCGCTGTCGTTATCTGCCTAACCCTTTATCTCACAACCTGGGTCACGCATGCCGAGGAGAAGGAACCTATGGGAGGGGAGTTTGCCTTAACCATTGGTGCACAGGCGGGGCCTTTTAAAACGGATTTGGGTTGGTATTTAGCTGGTGAGATTGGGCTTCCGCTTCTCGAATTAGGTCCGGGGAGGCTTCTCGGACTCGTAAACATCGGACTGGCAAAAACGGATGATAACTTTACGGTTGAGCCAACCGTTAATGCCCTGGTACCCGGAGCACTTCCCGTACAGACAAGTGTCGATCTAACCACGGTTACGATACTCCTCGGATTAAAATACAAACTCCTTGCCTCACACATAGTCCAACCATTTGTACTAGCTGGCCCTGGAATCGACATATTCCTAAACGACACAGACCCAGGGGATCTTCCGGGTGGTATAGCCCCTCAACCCGATCCACTCAAGGATAGAGGTTTCCCATCCGGGCAGGGAAATGTAGAACTAGGGTTGCATGTGGGTGGAGGAGTAGACTTTAACATCACCGAAAGGATCTTTGTCGGAGCCGAAGGCCGTTTCAACTGGGTTAACAGGGATAATGGTGCCTATGGCACCTTTGGCGGAAGGCTCGGATTCAGGTTCTAGACCAGCCTATAAAACCTTTCCTCTCTTGTATCAGTAATGATGGGCATGGCCACCATGGGTCATGCCCATTTTAATATTGGGTATAATTGAAGGAATCCAATAGACCGAGAACACATAAGGCCATAAATGCCCGAACTAGCAAGGCGGTACATAAAGACGGGTTTCATCTTCTTCATGGTTGGCCTGCTCCTTGGCCTATATATGATCGTGAGAAAACACATCCTGGGTAGCTGGCCCCATCCCCAGTTTATCACCGCACATGTCCATATACTGCTCTTTGGTTTTTTGATGTCCCTCATAATGGGTGTATCTATCTGGATGTTCCCCCGCCCAAGGGAAGAAACCGATTACAGCCCCAGACTGGCGGAAGGGATCTATTGGTTTCTCACATTAGGAACAACAACCCGCTTTATCTGTGAGGTTATCACTTCTTACACCGATTCAAGGGTATTTGATTTGTTGGTCGTCTTAGGTGCCCTGTCGCAGGCAGTAGCGGGGTTTCTCTTTGTGTATAATATGTGGTCACGGGTGCGACCCGTGGGAAAACAAACGTAGGAAAAGTACAAAATCGGGTACTCCAAAAAGCCATTAACGATGGGCAACAAAGGATTGTGGTTATCGGTCTTGAGTTTAATATCGATTATAACTCTCTTGGGCGGTCTCTTTTCTGGAGCCACGGTCTACCTAGGATTACTCCCTAGCGATTCACACATAGGGGTTGGAATCACTGCCATTGCCGTTTCGGTTTTATGCCATGTATTAAACGCATCGGCATCTCAAATGAACTTCGTCTCGGTTCTATTCCTAGTCGGTGCCTTTTGGAGTGGCCTTATGAACATAGAAGGAAAAGGCGGGGATACTAAGACACATGTAATAGTCACCACCATAGCGGTGACCTTATCCGTCCTAACGGATGTTCTGAATCTAAGGCTTTATATAAAGGAGAAGAGAGGACGGTAACCGAACCCTACTCGATTGAGGGAGAAACCGCAAATGGTTAAAACAAAGAGGGTTTACGATAAAGCGGAGAAAGAGGACAGGATACGTGTCCTTATCGATGGGTTGTGGCCGAGGGGTTTAAAGAAGGAGGAGGTTAAGATCGACCTTTGGTTGAAGGAGGTCGCCCCTAGTAGAGAGCTTAGAAGGTGGTTTTCTCACGACCCCTCTCGATGGGAGGAGTTCCAAAAGAGGTACATAGAGGAGCTTAGAAAAGAAGGGAAAAGAAACGCTCTTTTGAATCTCGTTGATATGGCTAAAAGAGGAAATCTCACACTGGTTTACAGCGCAAGAGATGAGAAGCACAATAACGCTACCGTAGTTACTTATAGATGGTCTTCTTAAAAAGCCGAAAGAACCTAAGAGCGAGAATCACCATGAACCTTTTTCATAACTCGATTGTCCTCATACACATCCTTTCTGCTATCATATGGCTGGGGGGAATGTTCTTTATAGCTCTCGTTATCGTCCCGGTTTTGAGAAACCTGGAGCCCCATCAGCGCATAGAGATCCTCTCCAACATCGCAAGGAGATTCCGGACTGTGAGTTGGATAGCCGTACCCATATTGCTCGTAACCGGTGTGCTTAACGCACTAAACCGCGGGGTCACCGTGGAGATGATCTCAAGTGGATCGCTCTTCTCTTCCTATTTTGGAAGGACGCTTACAGTAAAGGCGATCCTCGTCTCCATTATGCTTGTCTTAAGCGCTATCCACGATTTCGTCCTGGGTCCCAGGTTAATCGCCCTTCATGGTAGTGGCACATCAAACCCCGATTCCAATTTGAGAATAGAGAGGAACCGAAGATACGTATCATGGCTTGCAAGGATAAACGCCCTCTTAGGGATCATGGTACTCATCTGCGCCGTAATGCTTAGTTAAAGATCTATGGAGGTAGACTATGGGTAATGACTATAACTATATTGGAGATCTATCCAAAGAGATTGGAGAGATCCCTAAAAACGGCATTATAAGCCGTACCCTTCATAACGATGAGTATCTAAAGGCCATACTCTTCGGTTTTGATGAGGGACAGGAACTCTCAGAGCACACCTCCTTAATGCCGGCCACCATCCATATAATCAAAGGGGAAGCACGGCTTAAACTGGGAGAGGATTCCATAGAGGCCCAGGCCGGGGCATGGGTGAACATGTCTCCCGGACTTAGACACGCCGTACAGGCCAAGACCCCTCTCCTAATGCTTCTTCTTCTCATTAAATCGAGAGAACCCAACGACACAAGACCCGTATGGAGGAGAAGAAAATAGGGTTTCGCCTACTCATAATGGTCCTCGGAGGCTTTGCCCTTCTCATCGGGCTCTGGATGGGGCTTTTTCGCCTCGGATTGGAGTTGCCTTTATTCAGGCTAAGCTTACCTTCTTTCCACGGCCCCCTTATGGTCTCTGGCTTCTTAGGAACCCTTATAGGTCTTGAGCGGGCGGTGGCCTCAAACCTCAGATGGGCGTATGCGGTTCCCCTTCTAAGTGGAGTGGGCGCTCTGGCATTAGTAGCGGGTACACCCGACCCATTTGGAATAACCCTTATGACCCTAAGTAGCGCCGGCTTGGTATTCCTTCTAGCGGTTATCTTTTATAACCACCTTACCCTTTACTCGGTTGTCATCACGATCGGGGCCTCCTTCTGGCTCATAGGAAACGGGCTTTGGCTCTTGGGGTTCCCTTTCTATAAGGTCGCTATATGGTGGATCGGATTCTTGGTATTAACCATCTCCGGAGAGAGACTGGAGATCAGCCGTATGCTTCAAATATCCAATAGGGGTAAAGCGGCTTTTATCCTTGCCGCCTCTCTCTTTATACTCGGTGTCATCCTGGTAACTAGAGCCTTTAGCGCTGGAGTGCAGGTTACGGGTATAGGAATGGTCGCCTTGGCCCTATGGCTCTTACGCTTTGATATCGCGCGACGTACCGTGAACCAAGAAGGGTTAAGCCGATTTATAGCCCTGAGCCTAATCATAGGTTACGTGTGGCTCGGATTAGGTGGGCTGTTGGAGGTTTTCCTTGGAGGCATGACATCGGGGTTTTACTACGATGCCATATTACATTCGATCTTTATCGGGTTTGTATTTTCGATGATATTCGCACACGCACCCGTTATATTTCCGGCAGTTCTGGGTTTACCGAGATTTTTAACCCTTCATCTACCCTTTTATGCACACCTCGCTCTACTCCACATCTCTTTGATCCTTCGGATAACGGGGGATCTACTAGAGTGGCCATTAGGACGCAAGTGGGGAGGTCTACTTAACGCCATTGCCATTCTTCTCTTTCTCGGAAATACCGTATATTTGAGCAGGAGAGAGGCTAAGCCAATAAAAAACCCAAACATCCCTCACCATTGATGAGGATCACTTGAACCACATCCCCGAGCTTTACCTTTAAATCCGGATTTACCTTTCCATCAATGCCTCCCCCCTCACCGATAAATACGAGGCGTCCCTCAGCAATACCGGTCCGTATAGGACAATGGTGACATTTGCAACGGGAGCAGCAGGGCTTTTTTCATCCCTAGGGGTCTCTGGATTTCCGGGTTTAGCAACCTAGAAGACTCCGAGAAACACAACGGACAATATTAGAATGAATGAGATCTCTATAACGCCCTTTTTCATAGCTATACCCTCCTAATGGTATTAACCCCAATTCTATCAAAAAAACAGTACCCCCAAGAGGGCAGTCGTTGCAAACACTTAATATTATTCCGTCTGATTCCCTGACATCTTACATCACACTTAATATCAAAATCCAATAATCGCCGAGCCTTCCAACTGGCACACTGGTTGCGATTCGTCAACGATTAAGAATGGGTAATCACTCACTTGCCAGAAGAGCCATTAGAAAGAAGAGAAGCCTCTTGGATTCAAAGAATAGGATACTTAATATCGCCCTTAGCCTGTTCATAAAGAAGGGGATAAAAGGCACTACAACGAGGGAGATAGCAAGAAAAGCCGGTATAGCAGAGGGAACCATATACAAACACTTTAAAAGCAAAGATGACCTTGCCCTTAAGCTTTTTATCAGCAATATGGACACGTTTAGAGAAAAACTAGTAGAAAACACAAGCAACTACACCGATCCAAAGGAGAAGCTAAGGGTTCTAATTCAAAACTTTTTTGATTTTGCAAAGAACCAGCCTAAGGCATACTCATACATAATGGAAGCACACCTTACAGAGCTGGGAAGGATTCCAGAAGAGAAGCCGAAACCCAAAGATATCTTTGTGGAAGTAATACGCCTTGGAATCGAAAAAGGAGATTTCAGAAAGATAGATGAGAACCTGGGAGCGGCGATGGTAATAGGAATGATAACAAGAACGATTCTCTTCTTTAATAGCGGTCTCATTGGCCTTGACTATGGTAGAACCATAGCCGAAGTTGCAAACTCAGCGATTAGGGTTTTAGAGGCATAACCGATGAGTGAGCGCTCACTATATAAGTGTCAGATTATCCGACACCTTACACCCTTCGGACTTTTTAAAATACAACGATTACAGGGTCTTCTATCTGGCATAAGGATTGCACATATTCCCTAGAAAAGCGGTCGAAAAAAGGAGGTAAGACAATTGAGAAGAAAGGGCCTAACGTTAGCCGTTGCGGTTCTCCTAGTAATTCTGATATCCTGTAAGGGCAAGGAAGAAGAGGGAACAGAAGTCGGTGAGGCAAAGCAAGAGATAACCCATGAGGAAGAGGCGAAGGCACCCCCTCCAATCGACCATGAACTCGCAGAGAAAGGGGAAGAGCTATTTCAGACCAAGGGCTGTTCGGCATGTCATACAATCGGGCAGGGAAAACGCACAGGCCCTGATCTTGCCGGCGTTACGGAGAGACGGAATCTCGATTGGATTGCAAATCAGATCCTTCACCCAGAGGTCATGCTCGAAAAGGATCCTATAGCCAGAGAGCTACTCGCAACATATATGGTAAGGATGCCCAATCAGAACGTCACTCCTGAAGAAGCCCAGGCAATCATCATGTATTTTAGGATGAAGGATTCCCAAGCAAAAGGGGAAACCGAACAACATAAAGAAAAAGACTAGTTAACTGCATAAAAAGGAGGTAAATAAGATGAGATCTATGAGTCTTAGAAACAGAGCGAGCTTTTTATGTCTCTCCGTCCTTTTTGTCTTTATCGGGCTTCTCTTTGCCTGTAAAGGAAAGGAGAGCCCGGCGGAAAAGGTCTATGTCCCTCCGGGAAAGTACGATAGCTACTATGCCTTTCTCTCAGGTGGCCATTCCGGTCAGATAGCGGTCTATGGACTTCCGTCTGGAAGGCTACTAAGGGTGATACCAGTTTTTACACCCGATCCAGCCATAGGATGGGGCATCGATGAAGAGAGTAAAAGCATACTGGGTGGCTACACCTGGGGCGACGCCCATCACCCCGCCCTCTCGGAGACAAACGGAGATTACGACGGGAGATGGCTTTTTATAAACGACAATAACAGCGCACGAATAGCCCGCATAAATCTTAAGACATTCACCACAGAGGAGATAATACAAGTTCCCAATGTGTCTGGAAACCACGCAAGCCCATTTGTCACACCAAACACGGAATACGTGGTCGGTGCAACCAGGTTTTCGGTTCCCGTACCGAACCGCGATGTTTCAATAGAAAGCTACAAGGAGAACTTTAAGGGTGTAATCGCCTTTGTAAGTGTGGATAAGAATACAGGGCACATGGAAAACGCCTTTCAGATCCTGATGCCGCCCTTCGATTACGACCTGGCCGATGCCGGGAAGCAGGTAAGCTACGGCTGGGCGTTCTTTAGCTCTTACAACACCGAGATGGCGTATAAGGAACTAGAGGTCGGGGCCTCCCAGAAAGACAGAGACTTTATTGCCGCCGTAAACTGGAAGGCCGCGGAAGAGGCGATTAAAGAGGGGAAATACAAGGAGATTAACGGAGTCAAGGTCATTGACCCGCAAGAGGTAAAGGGTATAGTGTATCTTCTTCCCACCCCGAAAAGCCCGCACGGCGCAGATGTCTCCCCTGACGGGAAGTATATAGTCGGTGGAGGGAAACTCGCCGCTGTAGCAGTCGTACACAGCTTTGAGAAGATGCAGGAGGCCATAAAGAAAGGTGACTTCGACGGAGATGCCATGGGGATACCGATAATCAAATACGAATCCGTTAGGGTCGCCGAGGTTCCTGTAGGACTTGGTCCACTTCATACACAGTTTGACGACAAAGGATACGCATACACATCCCTTTTTGTAGATTCTGCGATTGCCAAGTGGAAGCTTGGGACATGGGAAGTCGTGGATAAGATCCCGGTCTACTATGCCATAGGGCACCTCGCCGTCGCCCATGGAGATACGGTGCACCCAGAGGGTAAGTACATGCTCGCCTTGAATAAACTGGCAAAGGACAGATACCTTCCTGTTGGCCCCTCCTACCCGGAGAGCGCACAGCTCATCGATATAACGGGCAAGAAGATGGAAATGCTTCTTGACTTTCCTACCCAGGTTGAGCCACACTACGGTCAGATAATCAACGCAAGACTCGTAAACCCCCAGAAGATATACCCGCTGGAGGAGAACAAGGACCCAAATATGATAAAGAGCCCAGAGCAGGCACGCATTGAAAGAAACGGGAATAAGGTGGATGTTTACATGATCGCCATAAGAAGCCACTTCACACCCGATATCATCAAGGTTGAAGAGGGAGACACCGTGTACTTCCACGTTACAAACATCGAACAGGATAACGACATAACGCATGGATTTGGGATCAACTTCTCAAATATAGATATGCAGGTAGATCCAGGGGAAACGAAAACGGTTAAGTGGATCGCAGAGAAGCCGGGTATCTATCCCTTTTACTGCACAAACTTCTGTTCGGCCCTCCACCAAGAGATGCAGGGCTATATCGAAGTAGCCTCTAAAGGCTCCAAGTAAACCAATAGAGGAGGGGAGGCCTTTTTCTTTTCGCCCTTCCCCTCTTCAATTTTTTATTGAGGGAGGTATCATAAGAAAATGGTCAACGTCCTTTCAGGTCGCTTATCAAAGCAGGCTCGGATTCTTATAGTTATTGCGGCTCTTTCTATTATACCCGCCATAGTCCTTCCAATATGGACGGTAACGCTTGTAGCCCCACAGTATCCGAAAGGTGTAAGGATGTACATATACGCAAACAAATTGACGGAGTATAACCCGGAACTCGACCTAACAAACGATACCCCCAAGATAATTAACGCCCTTAACCACTATATAGGGATGCACGAGATAAGACCCGACGAATTCAAGGAGTTTAAGTGGCTTCCCTTTACGATCATCGCCTTTAGTGTACTTGCTCTCCTCTCTGCAATCGTAGGAAGATGGCATTTCGCCACTATAGGATGGATCCTATTTATCCTGTTTGGGGTCTTCATGCTAGGGGACTTCTACAGATGGCTCTATGAGTATGGCCACAACCTCAACCCACAAGCCGCGATAAAAATGGATCCTTTTACACCGAACATCATCGGGGTAAAACAGATCGCAAACTTTAAGGTTATAAGCCTTCCGGGCTCCGGTGCAATACTCATGGGTTTTGCGGCTATACTCGGACCGATAATAGTATGGCTCGAATCAAGGCAGAAGCGATTATAGTAATTACGGGCTTAATCTCCCTTATCGCTCTCCGGGCAGAATCAATTGCCGGGGAGATCACCGTAGGAAAAGGATCGGCCTATTCCTCAATCACAGAAGCACTCCGGAACTCAGCCGAAGGCGACACGATAGTCGTTAAGGAAGGAGTGTACAGGGAGAATATAGTCCTAGATAAAAAGGTGTTTCTCATCGGGGAAAATCAACCCGTAATCGACGGCGGATATAAGGGCGACGTCATAAGAATAGAGGCTGACGGGGTTTTGATTAAAGGCTTTACTATAAGAAGAAGTGGGGGCGATCTTCTAAAAGACGAAAGCGGAATAAAGATAGCAAATTCAAGAGGGGTCATAATCGAAGAGAACAAACTCGAGGACGTTATAATAGGCGTATACCTCTACTCATCTTCCGGCAACACGATCAGGAATAACACGTCTTATGGAAGAGCGGATTATACGACAGAAGAGGAAAACGGAAACGGGATTCACCTCTGGAAGTCGCCAAATAACACGATCGAGGGAAACCACATAGTAAAGCACAGGGATGGGATATACGTAGAGTTCTCACCCGGCAACTCCATAAGAGGGAATCACTGTGAGAGAAACGTGAGATACGGTCTACACTATATGTACTCGGATGACAACACATTCGAGGAAAACACATTTGAGAGAAACGGAACCGGAAGCGCGATTATGTATTCTAAAAACATCGTTCTTAGAAAAAACGCCTTTAAAAACAACCTCGGTCCAAACGGGTTCGGTATGCTTCTTAAATCCCTAAACGACACACTTGCCAGAGGAAACATAATATCCAATAATACGGTGGGGGTCTTTATGGACGATGCCAATAGGAACGTTTTTACCGGAAACGTGTTTTTACAAAACGGTTGGGCAATTGACCTGTTTTCCAGCTCCAACGATAATACGATATATGGGAACGACTTTCTAGACAACACGTATCAGGTGATGACCGATACAGACCGCACGACAAACCGGTTTTTTAAGGACTCAACCGGAAACTACTGGAGCGACTACAAGGGGTATAACGGATACGATCTAGATGGAGACGGAATCGGAGACATCCCCTACAAACCGGTGAAGCTCCTTTCATATCTGATGAAGCGCTACCCCGACCTCACGGTCTTTATGGAAAGCCCCGGCATGAAGGCACTTGAGTTTGCAGAGAGGATTATTCCCGTACTAAACCCCGTTGAAATCGAAGACCCTTATCCTCTAATGAACCCCGTTTGGACTAACGAAGGGACGAAAAATGATAAGGATTGAGAACCTCGTAAAGGATTATAGAAACACAAGGGCGCTCCAAGGGGTCTCTCTTGAGGTGCAAAGAGGCGAAACCTTTGCCATAGTCGGTCCAAACGGGGCGGGGAAGACCACGCTTCTAAATGCCGTTCTAGGCCTTATACATCCTACCGAAGGGAGGATACTCGTTGATAATATAGAGGTAAGCAAGAACCAGAAGGAGATAAAAAAGAGGATAGGATACGTTCCTCAGAGGATCTCCTTTCATGAAAACCTCAGCGTGTTTGAGGTCATAGAATTCTATAGCGAGCTAAGGGGCACGAATAACAAAAGACCGGAAGACGTACTTAGAGCCGTGGGGATCCTGGAACAGAGGAATAAGAAGGTGGGAGCGCTCTCGGGTGGAATGATCCAGAGGCTGGCCCTTGCACAGGCGATTATCTCCGACCCTCCTATTCTCATACTGGACGAGCCCACGATCAGCCTGGACCCGGAGGGGAGGATCGCCTTTAAAAGGCTCATAAGGGAAGAAAAGAGAAGGGGGAAAACCATCCTCCTCTCATCCCATATACTGAGCTACATAGAGGAGCTCGCCGAGAGGATAGCCATACTGGTTCGGGGAAGGATCGTTGCACTCGATACACTGGAAGGACTAAGGACCAGGCTTAAGATGGGCTCGATTCTAGAGGTGGTACTCGAGAATCCGAGCCCAATGGGGATTAAACTCGTCGAGGATCTCGGAGCAAAGGACGCGGAGATTAGAGGAAGGAACCTAAGGTGTCTTATATCACCTAGGGATAAGACAAGGGTGATTAAAGCCCTGTTGGAAAACGGGTTCAACATATTGGATTTCTGGACAGAAGACCCTTCACTCGAAGAGATATTCATCAAATACACGGAGGGAGATTCCGATTTATAGGATAGCGATCCCTCTTTTTTCCCTGTTACTTATAGCGGGTTGTCGATCAAATGACTCCCCCGTTCCCATAAATAGGGGAATAGACATGTGTGAAAACTGTCGAATGATTATAAGTGACTTTCGTTATTCCGCGGAGATCATAGATAAGGGAAAAGCCCATAAATTCGATGACATAGGGTGCATGTTTGCCTACGCCCAAGCCAATAATCTTAGCCCCGAGAAAACCCGCTTCTGGGTAATGGATTTTGGTGGCGCAACGTGGATAAAGGGAGAGGAAGCCCACTTCGTTATCTCCCCTGAGATCCACACGCCCATGGGATACGGGATCATAGCGTTTAAGGACCCGATCAAGGCAAAAGAAACGGCGGATAAAACCGGAGGCAAGGCCATGCGTCTCGAATCCCTTCTTAAGATGGACTGGAAGGAAAGGCATGGATACCGATATTAGAATCGTTTACGTAATCGCCAAAAGGGAGTTTCTGGACGCCATAAGAAACAGGTGGTTTTTCTTTTTTGCCCTTCTTTTTATCCTTCTCGACTCAACCGTGTCCTATTCTGGAATCATAGGAGGCGGGGGTAACACGTTCTTGAAACCCGCCGTAAGCCTGCTAAACCTAGTCCTAATCCTCGTTCCCCTTATGGCGCTTATAATGGGGGCAAATAGCTTCACCGGGGCAAGGGAGTCGTGGGAGCTGCTCTTAATTCAACCCATTAGTCGAAAAGAGGCTGTGTTGGGAAAGTATCTCGGCCTCGGAACGGCCGTTACGGCGACCCTTCTTCTTGGTTTTATCTCGGCAGGTTTTATCCTCGGTTTAAACATAGGCTACGAGGAGAGCTCACACTTCCTGTTCCTTGTTCTTCTCTCCGTTTTACTCTCCCTCATCTTCCTCTCAATCGCCTCCCTCGTCTCAATAGCCTTAGGAGAGAAGGCAAGGTCTATTGGGATAAGTTTCATGCTCTGGTTCTGGTTTGTAATCATATACGATTTTATCCTGGTAGGCCTAACCCTCGCCTTTGGAGGTATAATCATAGCCCTTCTCTTTCTAAACCCCGCCGATTTGGTAAGAACGACTTTTATCATGTCGCTTGGAAGCGCGGCACTCGTAGGGCCTGCGGGAGCGGTGTTGGGTAGGACATTTGGAAGCCCCATGGGCATGGTAATTTCTCTGGTGGTTCTTCTCGCTTGGCTTTTTATCCCACTCTTTATGGCTATCCTTATCTTCGAGAGAAAGGATATTTGATAAGTAGGATTCGAGGTCGAACCCGGTAAGCGTCAATTATCGTCGTGGGTTCTAGGGTAGTTAACGGTAACGTTTAATCTCTTTTCCCTGAGCTTTCTATCCAGCCTATCGAAGTCACATCCGATAAGCCAGAAGTAGAAGGTATCATAGCACTCTGTAGAGGAACTGAATGACACGATCCTGTCAGAGCATACCTTAAGCACCTTTAGTATCTCATATACATCCACACCCTCCGGTATCTTAACCATGACCCGAACGGGCTCCTCGTGAAACCCCAAAAGCTTTAGCAACCCATCGAGAACATCCGTAACGGTTATAATCCCTACGAGTTCGCCCCTCCTGGAAAGAACGGGAAGCGCATTAAACTTAAAATCGCGGATCATCTTAGCTGCTCCCTCTAGGGTCGCATCCTCGGATATGGTAATGGGAGGGGAGCTCATGGCGTCGCCTATTGTGGTAATGCCTTGGCGCAAAACGGCGGCGCGCAGATCCCCATCTGTAACGATACCAACCAGTTTACCATCTTTAACCACAGGAGCCTGGCGGATACGGTTCTTCCTCAGTAAATCGAGGGTACGATTAACACCGTCCTCCGGCCTTACGGTGATAGGGTCCGGAGTCATACAGTTCTTTACAAGCATGTCCTTTCACCTCCCTTCATAGCCTAAACCCCGCCCTTTCCGCAAGGGGAAGGTGCAAGAAAGGTGCCGATGAAATCCTTTTACATTCTATGTGGTTGTATAAGAGAGGGATGTCAGATGTAAGAAAATCTTACAACGGCCGATCGTATGTCTGTAAAAAGGCGTCCGCTTCTGTAGCGGTAACCAGTGCGTACCCAACGTTCTCCTTAAACCCGCTTACCGCTATGATATTTACCCCAGGGTCGATCCTCTTAAGCGCTTTGGTGCAAACGGAGCCGTCCACCATAATAGGCACCATATATCGAGTATGACAGCCCTTACCTTCCCCTTATTTTATTTTCGCATATAACGTTATTGTCTCTGCCCCGTCGCTTGCAGTAACTACCCTATACCCGTATGTTTCCAACGTTACCCTCGTAATCTCCCTAACCGAGATCTCGTCGTCGATTACGAGTATAAGCCCTCCCCGTCCAACTGGGAGATCGTCAATCGTAAAGAGGCCGCCGTTTACCTCGTTAACGAGGTCGCTATACCTCCCTTCGCTTCTTCTCAGCGCTTCCAGTGCCTGGGTGTTCCCTATTGCCACCCCTCTTCCCTTCCGGCGGGGCCAATAAACGTACCTCGGCTTCCCCCTCTTCTCTCTCAACAACCAGGTAGATTGAGACTTCTCCACTCCATCCACGTTCTCGCTAATCGCTTTAACGGCGTTTTCAAGCACCTCTTGAAGATCCAGAGACTGATGGACGCTACGAGTAACCGTGCTGATTATAGATTCGTAACGGCCTCCTTTTTGTTAGTCTAACGAGGTTCTCTTTAAGGACATCCTCCATAACCCTGCGATCGAGGAAGGAAGAGACCATCTCCGATAGAGAGTTGATAAGGCTTACCTCTTCCACTAAAAGATGACCTCAAGCTCCAACCCCTTCTCCTCGGGATAAAAGACCTCGATAACCCCGTGTCTTTCACCGGTCGTTATGAAGTCAACGCTCCTTTTCCAGGGGTTGGGGAAAAAGCCAGGTGTCGTAAAATTATATCCGTTGAATCGAAAGGAGATTCCGAGACGTTACGCTATGGGTAGAGCCGTGTATAAAAAATATAAGATCAATCTGACGGAAGTCGTCTTAATTTAAGACGGATAGAAGAACCGGCATGGGATGTCATAGGAGACCCTTTATATCCTTTAAAAGCCCGTCCATATCAAACGCACTGCCCTTATAGTGCTTCCTTATCCTTCCCCTTTCATCCACCAGGCTTATTCTGTCCATATGGGTTATCGAGTAGGAAACCTGGCCGCTTGCGGAGTACTCAATGGGACCTTTTATAGCCTCCATCCCCGCCACCCGTATCGTTGAATTAATGGCGTTCTCATCCCCGGTCACAAAGACCCAGTTGCTAAGATCCAATTTCATCATCTTGGCATGAGCCTTAAGTACCTCCGGCGTATCCCTTTTAGGATCAAGGGTTATTGACACAAAATAAACCCTATCCTCTATACCACTCTCGTCTAATCTCTTCTTAAACGCGTTCATCCTGGCGCCTATAATGTGGCACACATCAGGGCAGTTGGTGTATATGTAGCTTACCACCAAGACCTTCCCTCTAAGCTGGGAAAAGGTGAATTCCCTCCCATCCTGATCCCTTAGAGGTATATCGGGAAACTCTCCTTTTATAGGCAGCCCGGAATCACATGCCCAAAGGACTATACACAGTAGAACTATAAACCCCTTCATTCTCTCCCCCTATCTCGGTATAGGCACCGGTAATTTTGGATCGTATCCTGGGGAAGCAAACGGCGAGACGCCGAGGACCTGTTGTAACACAGGTGCGTATGCTATAAGTATGAGAACGACCGCAATTCCTATCCACACCCTCCACCTATCGAATATCCTAGGGGCCTCCGCCTCCGTTTGATAGGCCTCTGTTATGGGTAGGGTAATAGAGTCCTCCTCTTTTTTCTTCGCAAAGAAAAGGGTTCCAACAAACACCACATAGAAGATCAGGGAACTCATATAGAGTATAACACCACCTACGGCCGATACCTTTTCAAGGTGATCCACAATAGGTGGGAAATGGTACGTGGCGATCCCAAGATCGGTTCTCCTAGGAACCCCCATCCTTCCAGCGGCCATATTTGCAAAGGAAAATATGAGCATGCCTAAAAGCCAGGTATAGGCCTGGAACAAAGCGAGTCTCTTGCTCAAGAGCTCCCTCCTAGATAGCTGAGGAAGGATAAGGTAGACGAGTCCAAAGAACGTAAGGGAGACCGCCGAACCTATTGTAAGGTGGAAATGGCCGAATACGAAAGAGGTGTTGTGGACGACCATATTCACGTTATAAGAGGCGTTTACTATGCCACTTATCCCACCGAATATAAAAAGGACCATGGCCGAGATGAAACAGGCAAAGACCGGATCACCGTATGGTAACCTTGTCCACCAGCCGAAGAGACCGCTTCCACCGTTGCTTTTTCCCGCATACTCGAGAGAGGCTGCTAGATTAAAAGCCGTCAATAAACTCGGAAAGGTTACAAGGAAGGTGAAGAAGGTATGGAGGGCTTTCCAATCCGTACTTATACCTGGGTCGGCAAACTGATGATGGGTTCCTACAGGCATGGAAAACACTATAAAGAGTACAAAGGCAAGCCTAGCCATGGGGTCGCTGTAGAGCTTACCGCCCGCTACCCTAGGCATTATGGTATACCAGGTCAGGTAGGCGGGCATAAGCCAGAAGTAAACCAGAGGATGGCCGAAGTACCAAAAGAGGGTCCTCGCAAGGAGGGGATTCGTTTCCTTCACCCATCCTAAAGACCACGGTATAAGGAGAAAAAGAACCTCGATTGCCACACCTATTGTCGCGATAAACCAGAGGATGTAGGTGGTAGCGGTTGCCACAAACATAAGCGGGATTCTCATACCTGGGTTCTCTTTTCTCCAATCCAAGTAGGTAAGTAAAACCACAAGGGCAGAGATCCAAGAGCCTACAACCACCAATGCAAGCCCTATATAGAAGCTCGGATGGGCCATAAGAGGTGGGTAGAAGGTATAAAGGACGCTTGCCCTCTTTGTCAGTATCGGCACCGCCGCCAAAACGGTGCCTATGAGAATGACCCAGAAGCCTAACCAGGCAAGCCCGTAGGTCTTAAGGGGTCTTTTCAGGGATTTCTCAGTCGTTAGATAGAGGAACCCAACTATGAAGAAGATCGTAAAAACCAGGGCATTTAGCACGCCGTGGAGGGTTAGCCCCTGATAGTAATCATAGTTAGACAGGATACCAGCTCTGGCTAGAGACTGTCTCAAGCCAAAAAACAGGCCGAGGAATAAAGCCGCAAATCCTATATACCAATGCCAGAGAGTCAAAGACCTTATTCTGTCCATGGCTTCCCTCCTTGAAGACCATACCATCACCTACCTGTGGCCACCTCTTCGGTGACCCTTACCTTCCCATACATACCCTGGTGTCCTATTCCACAGTACTCATGGCAGATAACCATGTACTCCCCGGGCTTATCGAATGTGGTTTCCAGTCTACCGACCACTCCAGGGATGGCCATCATGTTTATGTTCTTGCTTGGAATCTTAACACCGTGTATGACATCACCGCTCGTAACAAAGAAGGTTACCCTTGAGCCAACGGGAATGGTGATTTCATTCCTGTTATCCCCCATATCGAAATACCACATCTTGGTCAATATGTGCACCTCGTAGGACCGTGGACCGCTCTCAATGAAGGCCCCCTTTGTAAAGGGCTTCGTATCCGCTTCACATGAGGGGATCTTTATACCCCAACCAAAGTTGGCATAGACTATCGCTATGAGAAAGGCGACCAGAAGCACGCCACCAACAAAAATAGCGATCTTTTCAAAAGGGTCTACCTTCATCTCCTACCTCCCCTCGGCGAGATTTACCAGATAGACAGAGAACCACATAAGGGCAAAAAGGATTATAATAAAGATGAAAAAGACCATGGCCCCTACAGG
This sequence comes from uncultured Spirochaetia bacterium, assembly GCA_964636885.1. Taxonomy (GTDB): domain Bacteria; phylum Desulfobacterota_D; class UBA1144; order Nemesobacterales; family CSP1-2; genus CAZWVA01. The sequence continues at coordinate 88,821 of CAZWVA010000001.1, read as the reverse complement.
CTTAAATTCCCTTTTCTCCCTTTCCATATCTCCTCCCCTTGAAAAAGGTTTTGGCTAGTCTATTTTAAATCCGATGTTATCGAATTTCAACGTAGAATCACCATAAATGTCTCTGATCAATGGTGATGTATATTGTGGATGGAATGGGTGACCGGCATTACACGAGTTAGAACGATGAGTAAAACGTTCACTAATCCAACGACTACGAGGATTACCCCGGCTATCTGATTTAGTCTCCTAGGGAGCCTACCCAATATCCTTTTGTAAAAGATCGGGAATATGGTTAGAGCGGGAACCGTTCCCAACCAGAAAACCGCAAGCAGTACGGCGCTATATAGCGGTTCTTTCGTGGCTATGGAGCCTAGCACAAATACATAAAGCCATCCGCAGGGAAGAAAACCGTTTATAGCACCGATTGTGAGTGATTTCAGTGCCGGTTTCTGTGCCCTAGCCCATCTTGCTGGGGTGAATAAAAGGGGACTCAGTTTCTTAAAAAAGAATAGATCCAAGGGTTTCTGCCTTATGAGCCTGTAGCCCGTGAAAATAAAGAAAACCGATATTAGAACGGCAGAAGAGATTGAGACAATTTGGTATTTACTTGAAAGCAATGCCCCTCCAAAAGAACCGGCTAACGCCCCTAGTATGAGATAGCTCAGTAAACGCCCCAGATGGTAGAATCCCAGATATCCGCTCTCGTTATTCACAGTGATGGCAATAGGACCGCACATAGACACGCAATGTGAACTCCCCAGGACGCTGGCTATAAATACGCCAACCGAAATAGAGAGAAAGGACCATTCGCTTACTAAACGGTTAAAATGAGCTAGGTCCGACAAGATTTATTTCCTTTACCGATTTTATTTGGTTCCTTTTGGAATCCATAAAGATGAGCTTTATGGGTTGTTTTCCAGTCTTAGACGTTATTCCGCTTGGGAATTTTATGAAGAAATGAACAGTGAGGTCCCTTCCGGCCTCAAGATCTATAGAATCGGTTTGAGAGATGACCTCAACGTGCTTTTCTCTCCACACCTCAGGAACCACGATTTCCAGGTCGGCATCATCAAAGGTCTGATTCTTCAGGTGGACTTTAAAGTGATTTATGACCTCTAGATCACCGTTTTTCTCATCTTCATCCCCTTCATCGGCCTCCTCCTCTTCATCCATTATGATCTGGTATGGCGTGTCCTGAGCTCTCAAGATGGTTACCACAATATCCTCACGCCTTGAAACGTTAATCGCCAATAGAGATAGTACGATAACAAGAATCACGGAATAGATCACCACTCTTGGCCTTAGCACCCTGGATCTTATCCCCTTTAGGCTGTTTCCCGTGGCGTATCTTATAAGCCTCTTTGGCTTACCGATTTTCTCCATAACCTCGTCGCATGCGTCAATGCACGCCGTACAGCCGATACATTCCATCTGTAAGCCCCTTCTTATGTCTATTCCGGTGGGGCATACCATCACACACCTGTAACAGTCTATACAATCTCCTTCAGCCTCCCCCGGCTTTGCCGTTCCCCTGCGGGGCTCTCCCCTACGGGGATCGTAAGAAACGGTAAGCGAATCGTCGTCCATTAACACGGATTGAAACCTTCCATAAGGACACATGATGATACAGAACTGTTCCCTGAACCACCCGAAGTCAAAGAGAAGAACCGCCGTTATGAAAGCCATTATAAGGAACACAGTCCAGTTCTCGTAGGGACTGTGTTGAGTCATCTCTACGAGTCTCTCGACCTCTACAAAATAGGCGAGGAAGCTGTGGGCAATGACGAGGCTTACAACCGTAAAGAGAAACCATACTATGGAGTACTTGACGATTTTTTCTCCGTTCCAGGGAGACCTTGCCAGGTTTATCTGCTTTATGTGGCTTCCAATGACCCAGTACTCGATACGCCTGAAGATACCGTCTATAAACACCGTTTGTGGACAGGCCCAACCACACCAGATTCTTCCCCATATGGCGGTTACAAAGGCAAGCCCTATTGCAAGTGCCGCCAGTATGAAGAAGATAAGGGGACCGTCGTGAGCCCAGAATGTCAGACCAAAGATCGCGAACCTTCTCTGGGATATATCCAGAAGCACCGCCTGGTGGCCACCGATCTTAACCCATGGGAGAAAGAGAAAAAGAAGAACGAGGATAACCTGGACTATCGTCCTCCAGCGTCTGTATAGACCTTTTACCTGAGCCGGGAATATATAAACCCTTTTTCCAGACTCATCCAGGGTGGCCAATCTCTCTTCGGGTAGATTCCTTTGATCCAGTACCTTCATCTGTACTCTACCTTCACCCCCTGTGGCGGTTTTGCCCCTTCAGGGTTTGTACCATGAAGGCTGTAGACGTATACCGCCACCTTTTCCATAAGATCAGGGGAAATGACCCCCTTCCAGGGAGGCATTCCCTTGTCAGGCACCCCCTCATTAATGATTCCCAGTATTGAGGAAATCCTTCCGTCGCCGTGTATCCAGTAGTCATCTGTTAGGTTCGGCCCGATAACACCCTGTCCGTTGTTTCCATGACACGGGGTACACTTTGCGGTAAACTCGGCTTTACCCTGTGCCAGAACCTCCCGATTATTAAGAAGGGCCCTGAGTTCCTCTTCGGATTTTACCCCTTTAGTCTTCTCCGCCTCGGTTCTTGCGGCCTTAATCTCACCCATCTTTTGAGCGAGCTCTTGGTCGAGCGTGGGGCCTCCAAGAAGATGATAATATGTGAAGTAGACGACGGCAAAGATTATGGTGATGTAAAAGGTCATTAACCACCAGCCAGGAAGCGGATTGTTTAGTTCTCTAATACCGTCGTATTCATGACCCTCTATTAATTTGCCTTCCTCCTGCCTTGTATCACTCATCTCTTGTCCTCCTCGCTTTCTAATGGTAATCGTTCTAGCTCTTCATAGATCTTCTGATTCGGTTTTAGGTGTACCCAAATAACCAAACCTATAAACACCACAAAGAATATTATGAGAGCGACGACAACTATCTCTTTATTCCCGTAGTACGATAAGGCTATCTGGTTGATCTTGACACCTCCTGTTGTTGGGTGGTTCTCTTGCCCAGGGATTGCAAGTACGAAATAAGGGCGATGATCTCCTTGTCTTTTATCCCCTTAAGCGACGGATCCTGAGTGATAAGACCCTCATATATCCTTTCGGCCTCCTTCTCGGCATCGATATCGGCATTTGCTACCTCGTCATCCTTATAGGGGACGCCGAGTCGCTTCATGACGCTCAGCTTTTTTCTTAGGGAGATATAGTCTATTTTTCTCTCGGCAAGCCATGGGTACGAAGGCATAATCGAGTTTGGAGTAATATCCCTTGGATTCATCATATGGCGATAATGCCACATATCCGGATATTTCACCCCAACCCTTGCCAGATCAGGACCTGTTCTTTTTGACCCCCACTGAAATGGCCTGTCGTACATGGATTCCTCTATCGTAGAGTTTGGTCCGAATCTGAGAACATCAAACGACAGTTTTCTTACCATCTGCGAATGGCATACATAGCAACCCTCCTTGATATAGATATCCCTACCGGCAAGCTCAAGCGGGGTATAAGGCCTTGTTTTGGATGTGGCAGGAAGGTATTTGTGGATAGAAAGGGTCGGAATTATCTCAATAATGGATCCGACCGCAATGGATATAAAGAGTAGAACCGAAAACACGGCTCCTAGTGCCTCGAGTTTTCTATGGCCTGTACCTAGTGCTTCGGCCTTGGACGGAGTAACCTCAATAACGGTTGCAACCCTTCCTTCCCGAGGAGCGGTTTTAATGGTCACCCAAACGTTGTAGATCAGAAGGAAGAAACCAACGATATAAAGCGTTCCACCAAGAAACCTTACGTAGTAGAGCGGGATGATTCTCATAACGGTCTCAACAAAGTCTGGGTAAACGAGTTGACCGTTCCCATCAACTGCTCTCCACATTAGCCCCTGTGTGATACCGCTTGCCCACATCGAGATATAGTAGAGAAGAATCCCCAAGAAACCTATCCAGAAGTGGGCGTTCATGAGTCTTTGGCTATACATATTGTTATTCCAGAGCTTAGGCACAAGATAGTAGATAATCCCAAACGTAAGAAAACCGTTCCATCCGAGCGTACCCCCATGGACATGGGCGATGATCCAGTCCGTATAATGAGCAAGCGAATTTACCGACTTAATGGACATAAGAGGCCCTTCAAACGTCGACATTCCATAGAACGTTACGGCTACGGCCAGAAACTTTATTATCGGATCCGTGCGAAGCCTTTCCCATGCCCCTCTAAGCGTGAGGAGCCCGTTTATCATCCCTCCCCAGCTTGGCGCCCACAGCATGAGACTGAAGATCATTCCAAGGGTCTGTGCCCAGTCCGGGAGTGCCGAATTCAGCAGATGGTGAGGCCCGGCCCATATGTATATGAAAACCAGGGACCAGAAATGGACTATAGACAATTTGTAACTGTATATCGGTCGATTGGCGGCCTTTGGAACGTAATAATACATGAGTCCCAGAAAGGGGGTGGTAAGGAAGAAGGCCACAGCATTGTGTCCATACCACCATTGAACAAGGGCGTCCTGTACCCCAGCATAGACGGGATAGCTCTTCAGAAAACCTACGGGGATCTCGATGGAATTTACTATATGTAGTACCGCTACCGTTATTATCGTAGCGATATAGAACCATATAGCCACATATAGGTGTTTCACCCTCCTTATGGCTATGGTTCCAAAGAAGTTAACACCAAAGATTACCCAAACCAAGGCGATTGCGATATCGATCGGCCACTCAAGCTCCGCATACTCTTTGCCTTGAGAATACCCAAGGGGCAGGGTGATTAGGGCCGCCACGATGATAAGCTGCCAGCCCCAGAAGTGGATCCTACTCAGAATATCCGAATATAAGCGCGTCTTAAGCAGTCTTTGAATCGAATGGTAAGTCCCCGCAAAAATGATATTCCCACCAAAGGCGAAAATCGCCGCATTCGTGTGAAGTGGTCGAATCCTTCCAAATGTCAGCCACGGAAGATCGAGATTGGCCTTCCAAAAGGCGAGTTCAAGTGCCACCAGCAAACCCACAAGAAAAGCCGCCGCTCCCCAGAGGATCGTCGCAAAGAGGAAACTCTTTACGATATCATCGTCATAGATGACCCTCTCTATCGATTTGCCGTTGACTTCACTCCTGTCAACCATTTACTTTATCCTCCTTCTCTTTCCGGTTCTTTTTTGTCTCAAAATCATCTATCAGTATCCTATGGCTAGGGGTTATTAGATCATCGTACTGCCCCTTTTTGGTCGCCCATATAAAGGCCACTAAAAAGACGAGGGCTATCGCCATTGAGATCGCAAGCGTTAAAAAGAGTATGTTCATGAATAAACCCTCTCTCTCACCCTGGACCTGCTTTTTCCGTATAGGGTCGAGCTTATGAGTAGAAGTGAGCTTAAGGGCATAAGTACAGCCGCAATGAGGGGATTTATGTAACCCAGTAGGGCGAGGGTCCCAGCCGTCATGTTATAGACGATTGAGAAAACCCTGTTTCGCTTTATCGTTTGTACGGTGGCACTTCCGTGATCCAGAAAATCCAAAATAGTAAATAGATCGTTGTTTAATACGTAAACGTCCGATACCTTGAGACTCTCCTCTACGCTTCCCTGTATGGCAACGCCTATATACGCCGACGATAGTGCCCCGGCGTCGTTTAACCCATCCCCCACCATCATCGAGTTCCCGTTGCTTTTAATGATCCCAGACTTCTCTTCAGGGGTCTTCTCCCAGAAAACGTTTTCTTGAGGAATAGAAAGCCTCTCCGCAACCCCTTTTACGCTCTCTTCCTTATCACCTGAGAGTATATAGACGTTGAGACCTCTAGCCTTAAGCTCACCTATAACGTATTTGGCATCTTCCTTTAAGGAATCCCCCAACAAAACCTCCGAGATCGGCTCTTCGTCCCTATATATGAGTACCCTCGTCGTTATGACCTTGTTTATATCACCCTTATGGTTCATGTCCCTCTCGGATTCGAATCTATAAATATGGCCGTTTACCTTTGCCTCTATTCCCTTTGAATAGATATGTTTAAAGTCCCTTACATCTGGTAGGATCAGCATCCTATCCGAAAGATAACTCACTATGGCACGGGCTATTGGATGGTTGGACTGCCTTTCTATAGCGAGTATAGCCGCAACGTCCTCCTGGGATAACCCCGCAACGTCCCAGTGTAGTATCCTGAATACCCCTTTTGTTAGGGTACCCGTCTTGTCAAAGAACACGTTTCTTAGGCGCTGGAGCTTCTCAAAGACCCCTATGTCCTTAACGAGAAACCCGCTTTCAATCGCCGACTTGAGGGATAAACCGAGCGAGAGGGGAAGTGCAAAGACAAAGGCGCAAGGACAGGCAATCAGGATAAAGGCGATTACCCTATTTAAGCCCTCCGAGGAACCGTAGATCGAAGAGAGGGTGAGAAACGAGGCGGTGGCGATTATTCCGACAAGTGAGGTAAATACAGTTGCATACCTATCACTGTATGTGGAAAAACCGAATCTGCTCTTATAGTTTCTCTCGACCTCATTCAGTATTCCACCTATGCGCGTTTGTCTACCCGTCTTTATTACCTCTATAATGGCCTCCTCAGACTCGATTATCGAGCCCGCAAACACATCACCATCCTTCAAAACCGTTTGAGGTATATTCTCTCCGGTAAGAACGGAGAGGTTTAACTGGACACTAAAAGACAGGAGCTTGCCATCGGCTGGAATACGGTCTCCCTTTGTCAGTTTTATCCTGTCCCCGGGTTTAAGATCTCCTATTGGTTGAAAGAAGTACTGCTGGGTCTTATGATCCCATACGAGAACCCGGTTCAAAGAGAAGAGACCCCTATTAAAAGACTCTCTCTCCGATATCCTCTCCTGAACGCTTCTTAAGAAATACCTACTCGAAAGGAGAAGGAATATAAAGGTAGTTATTGAGTCGAAGTAAATCCGGTCGCTACCTCTCAGGTAATTATAAGCGCTTAGGACAAAGCCCGATACGATGACAAATACGATAGGTATATCAACGGTTGCACGCCTTGCCCTCAAGGAAGAAAGCACGCTTCTATAAAACGGAAAGGCGCTATACGTAACTACAGGAATGGCCAGTATAAGGTTTAGTAGCGCAAACTGCTCGGCAAATACACCCGTGGCACCCGAGTATATGGCCGCAGAGAGTAACATTATATTCCCGGCGCAAGCCGCTGCAACCCCTAAGCGAATAAGAGACCTTCTGTTCTCCCTTTTCCTAAGCCCTTTAGCCTCTTCACCGACCCTTATGGGATGGGCCCTATAGCCAAACCTCTTTACCGTTTCGGGAAAGGCTGAAAACATCCCCCCCTTCTTAAAGGTCACCTCGGCCACGTTCGTGGACATGTTAAGGGAAACAGATTCAACGTCTGGCACGGTATCGGGGATCTTCTCTATGAGCCAAAGGCAGGCGGCACAGTGAATCCCCTCGATATAGAAATCCATCGTGAGCGGGGATTCCTCGGTCGTATAGAGTTTTATAAAGTTATCCTGATTGAGATACTCATAGCTCTCTGAGGAATCCGGATCGATCGGCGGTCTTACTTCCTCTTTATACAGCGCTTCCTTTAGCCTATAGAAGTCGTCAAGACCTAGTTGATGCAGGAGTTCATAAACGGAGCGGCAGCCCGTGCAACAGAAAAGCCTACCATTCGATTCCACTACTCTCGAGGGAACAAGCTCATCGCCGCAGTGAAAGCAGTGGGTTTGTTCTAAGGGTTGGTTGAGAGTGTAACCCGCGCTAGGAGGACACAGAGTTTCTCGTATCTCTTTCACCTAACCGTACTCTCCCTTCATAAACACCCAGCACTGGCAGCCGGTCCCTTTCTCTCCGTCTTATTACGTGGATCTCATCCCTTCTATTCGACGGTTTCTTCCTACACATAGACATCAAGTAAACCTTCGAGTATATCGATCGTAGTTATAATCCCCACCAATTCACCCATATCGGAGGTAACCGGTAGGGCGTTGAACTTGTGATGGCAGATCATTCGAGCGGCCTTTTCTATACTCGTATACTCAGTAACGGTAATAGGGTCAGATGTCATAACATCTCCTACGGTAATATGGGACTCGGGGGTTATGTGTGCAATGGCCGTTCGCAGATCCCTGTCCGTAACTATGCCTACAAGCTTTCCATCCTTAACCACCGGAGCCTGACGAAAACCGTGTTCAAATAGCAGATTGAATGTGGCCCTAACGTCATCTTCAGGGGTCACGGTAACGGGATTTGGGGTCATGTATTTCTTTACGATCATTTTGTAGGCCTCTCAACCTAGTCGTTTCTTCAAAATTTGCAAGAAGAATGCCAATGGAATCTGTACTATTTTGTTGGGATTAAGGCTTAAGAAGGTGTCAGGTGTCAGAAAATCTTACAGAAGACCTCTCTTCTACCGGGCTTTATGGAGATTATAATCCCAAAGGAAACCGGAAAAAGGGAGATTATAGTAGAAAAGAGGGTATAAACCTTAATAACACGACCTTTGGTCTCCTTTTTGCATCCATGGGAATGAAAAAACCCAAGACCGAGATCCAAGAGGCCACTAAGAGATGAAGATCTCAGACATATTGGATAAAAACACAATCGAACCCAACCTCAAGGCAAGTGGAAAAGAAGAAGCGATTAGGGAACTCGTAAACACACTATACAAGGCCGGAAGGATCGAGAATCCAGAAGGGATGATTACACTCCTGGGTAAGGAAAAGGGCATATCCATTACCCTACTGGACGGGGTGGCGCTACTACACGCCATGGTTGAAGGGATAGAGAAAGCGGTTGCCTGTTTGGCCGTATCGAGGTCTGGTGTGGAGTTCGAGCCCAAAGGGAAAAGAACCATACGAATCCTATTCCTCTTTTTGTCCCCACTAGAGGAGAGCGAAGCCTACCTTCAGATCCTCTCAAAAGCGGAGGGGCTCTTCCAGAATAAGAGAATACGCGACGCCCTTCTCTCCGCAAACAGCAGGGAGGAGTTGATGTATGAGATCCTCAATGCGGAAAGAATGGGACTAGACGTATACATAAACCTCTCTATAGAGGAGATCTTGCTTGAACTCGGAACAACCAAAGAAGGGCTCACCGAAGAAGAGGCAAAAAGGAGGCTCCATAAGTACGGACTAAATGCGCTTGAGAGAATCCAGGGGAAACCCCTTTTTCTCCGCTTCATGGCAAACCTCACAAATTTTTTTGCGGTACTCCTTTGGGTAGCTGGGATCCTAGCCTTTATAGCCAAAATGCCACAGCTCGGTTGGGCGATTCTCGCCGTCATCTTAGTTAACGGGGCATTTTCCTTCCTGCAGGAATACAAGGCTGAAAAGGCCGTCGAGGCCCTTAGGGAACTCATCCCATCCTACAGCCTCGTCTTAAGGGGAGGGGAGGAAAAGAAGATACCAACCTCCCAAATAGTTCCTGGAGACGTAATACTCCTTGAAGAGGGAGATAGGGTGCCAGCGGATGGGAGACTCTTTGAGGCCTATGATATGCGTGTCGATAACTCCGCCCTTACAGGGGAATCACGGCCTATATACAAGATAGCCGAGCCGGTTTTTGATGGTAGGAATTTCCTTTGGACCGAGATGCCGAATCTCGTTTTTGGAGGAACGAGCATCCTCTCCGGATATGGGAAGGCCATAGTTATTGCCACTGGGATGCACTCAGAGATAGGAAAGATCGCAAGGCTCACCCAGGTTATAAAGGAGGAGCTAAGCCCACTTCAGAAGGAGATGGTAAGGGTAACCAAGGTGGTAAGTGTCTTGGCCCTGAGTATGGGGATCTTATTCTTCTTCCTCGGCAATCACATCGCCCATCTTACAGCCTTTGAGAGCTTTATATTCGCAATAGGGATCATCGTTGCTAACGTCCCAGAGGGGCTTCTGCCCACGGTGAGCCTGGCGCTCGCCATGGCCGTACAGAGAATGGCAAATAGACATGTAATAGTAAAACGCCTCTCCTCCGTAGAAACACTTGGGTGCACAACGGTTATCTGCACGGATAAGACCGGCACACTTACCAAGAATCAGGTAAGCGTAGTAAAGCTCTGGTTTAATAACAGGCTATTTGAGATAAAGGGAGCTGGCTATGAGCCAACCGGAGAGATACTATATAACGGCTCCCCCCTATCAGAGAAAGATATAGTATCCCTGGGAATAAAGGTACCTCTCAGTATAGGTATCCTTTCCAATAACGCAGAGCTCCTCCCACCCACAGAGGAAAAACCACTCTGGGGCATCGCGGGCGACCCAACGGAGGGAGCGCTTCTTGTGCTTGCCAAGAAGGCGGGCCTCGACTACAGGGAGATAAGGAATAGGAATCCCAGGATCTTTCAACTCTCCTTCGATTCGGTAAGGAAGCGCATGTCAACCATAAACGATTTAGGTGGTGATAGAGCCTCGGCCAACGTAAAAGGGGCACCTCGCGAGGTCCTCTCCCTTTGCGACTCTGTTTACCTGGACGGTAAAAGACATCCCTTAACGGACGAGATCCGAAGCACCATCCTACGGCATCTCGATGACTTCGCCAGGGAGGGGCTAAGGGTCCTCGGCCTGGCCTATAAAGAGGTGGAGAAAAAGCGTACTTATTCCGTAAGTGAGGTTGAAGGCGGACTCACATTCGTAGGGCTTACGGGCATGATGGATCCTCCCCGCCCCGAGGTTCCTGGGGCCGTAAGCCTTTGTCGGAGCGCCGGGATCAGAATCATTATGATTACAGGCGACTACGGTCTTACTGCACTATCCATCGCAAGGGAAATCGGTTTGGTAAAGGACGGAGATGTGCGTATAATCACGGGGACGGATATTAACGAAATGAAGGACGAAGAGTTAAGAGAGGCCCTCAGGGGAAAAGAGGTCATATTTGCGAGGGTTTCCCCAGGGCACAAGATGAGGATAGTGGATACACTCAAGGAGATGGGAGAGGTAGTTGCAGTCACGGGAGACGGTGTTAATGACGCCCCGGCCCTTAAAAAGGCGCACGTTGGCATCGCAATGGGTCTTCGCGGCACAGACGTCGCAAGGGAGGCCGCAACCATAATCCTTACAGATGACAACTTTGCGAGCATAGTCTCCGGGATCGAGGAGGGAAGAGCCATATACTCAAATATAAAGAAATTCGTGACCTACATATTTGCCTCCAATGTTCCCGAAATAGTCCCCTTTATCCTCTTTGTCCTCCTTAAGATCCCCTTGCCCCTTACTATAATGCAGATATTGGCCGTTGACCTCGGTACCGACCTCATCCCCGCTCTTGGACTAGGAGCCGAACATCCCGAACCGGGTATTATGAATCAACCCCCCAGATCCTTAAAGAAAAGGCTCTTAGACCTGCCGCTACTCCTTAGGGCCTATTGTTTTCTGGGAATCATTGAAGCCGTGGCCTGCATGTCGGGTTACCTATTTGCCTATTACTCCTCTGGATGGCGTCCCGGAACGGAATTAACACCACTCGGCCCGATATACCTAAAGGCCACGACCATGTGTCTTGCAGGGATAATAGCAACTCAGATTGGAAACGTCTTTGCCTGCCGTACGGAAAGGGAGTCTGTATTTAAAACGGGTCTTCTAAGTAACCGTCTGGTTCTCCTTGGAATTGTGGTTGAGATTCTTCTAATAGGCATGATCGTCTATCTCCCTCCTCTTCAAAAGGTATTTCATACCTCTTCTCTGAATCCCGTGGATTGGGCTTTTCTATTCCTATTCACCCCGCTTATCTTCCTTGCCGAGGAGGGAAGGAAATACCTGATTAGAATGAAGGAGAGACGGTCCCATTAAGGGGAACCCGAGACCTCAAATAGACGAACCACCTCTGGCTTTGTGACCTTGTCCATCGCATTACGGGGGAGTTTGTCAAGCACCAACATCTGAGTTGTATCTTATATACGGCAAGCCTTTCCCTTGCCCACCGCCTAAGCGACTCAAGGGTTAATGTACATCCATCCTTGAGTACAAGCAGGCGGAGACGCGCTCCCCCATTCCGGATCCCTTATCCCAACAACGGCGCACTCCAGTATATTGAGATGGGTGCGGAGTACCGCTTGACTGTCAATCGAGTACGTATTCCAACTCCCTATCGGGATGGGTAACGCAGAGAGGAACCGCTATCCCTCCGGCACGTCATACGCCCCACTCTGGGGCAACATAGTCGAAGCTAGAAGGGACGATAAAGGCCACTCTTCCCTCGTTTAAATCCCTCCTTCCATTTAAGAGACATGAGGCAATTTATCGGTATTTCCATTTAGGTGAAGAAATAATACAGCCCATGGAATCCACTCTTAAGAATAAGAGAGGAGATATAAAAAGAGACTCATGATCAAATAACCACTACAGAATCATCCGTTCCGTAGATATTCGGCTCATACCTATCCGCGTGCCAGTCGTTTTCCCAGCGTTTGCCATCAATGAGATATTTGAACCTGTACTCCCTTCCGGTTTCCAAGTTCAGAGTTACCGTGAAATCACCGTTTTTAAGCCTCCTCATCGGTGTTGCCTCTCTATTCCAGTTATTAAAATCCCCGACGATTGTTACGCCTTTAGCCTCTGGTGCCGCCTCCTTTGGTAGTTTGAAAGTAACCTTGCACACGGGCTTGGACTTTAGGTATTCCTTCTTAATACCGCCCTCTTTAAGACCCTTAGAGGGTTTCCTTGGAGTCTTTCCTGTCATTTTCTTTCCCCCGTTTTTCTTCCTTCTTCTCTCTCATACCTTAAATATAAAACACAGGGGAGATATAAAGCAAATGGTATTCAGGTACCAATTGTCCCCTCGCTGGTGGCGGTCGCTGAGTGAATTCATAATTCGCTATTATATAGGTACTTGAAAATAGTCCATATTATTCTATATCCGTGATTCCAATTCCCCAGAATGATTCCCTCGTGTTGGGATATACGCTGAAAATCCGATTTCGGATTTTTTTAAGCCGCACACCTGTCCGTAAGGCCTACCCACGGCCTAGGTGACTTAAGAAAGAGGGAAAACCCGCTTCTTTGCGATCTCAATATGGGTGAATCCTTCAAAGTAAACCATCTCTATGGCAATCCCCTGCTCTTTGGGCAGGGCATCCAGTGCTTTTTGAATTACGGTCTTTCTTTCATCCCTCTCTTCATATTATTCTTATAAAGTCCAGTTTGTGGCTTATCCTTTCCTCGTTTATCTCGTTATCGAACTTTCTGAAACTCAGGATTCGCAATCCATCAATCGCCCTGCTTCTAGTTATGTTTACTATCCACGTAGACACGGAACCACGGGTTGAATCATAAGAAGAGGCCCCATCCCAAACCTAAAAACCTCCATCGTTATTCCGTCTTTGCCTCTAATGCCCTTCTCGTCCTACTTTTTTTCTCCACTCCGAGAGAAAATAGATACAGAATAAGGCCGTAGACAAAATAAGAAACAAGGAGTGCCGCCTCCAGGATTACCGGAACTCCTGCAAAGAACCTTCCGAAAAATCCAAAACCGAGAAGTGGAAGGAATAGAGACGACAAGAGAAACCAGAGGAGAGAGGAATAGAGAAGCGCAAGTAAAATCGGAACCTTAAATTCTATCGCCTTCCAAATACAGAAGAAAACCGATCCAAGAACGGATCCAGTCAATAAGTAAACCGCAAATGCCAAGGCAAGGGCTTTGTATGTTGGGTAATCTCCAAGAACAGAGGATGAGAAACCGAACGAATCGGTTGAGTCATTTAAAAACAGCCCCTGAGCGATGAGTTCGGGAATAAAGGGGGTTCCCAAATAGAAGCGCCCTAAAGACATAGCGACGGTCATTACCAAAGTCGCCGTAAAGCCCGCCAATAGTCCCCATAGGAGATTCCTCATAGTTCACTCCATGAAGAGGCGTCATTCTAGAATAACACCTTTTATTGTATAATGTGATAGAACAAACACAGGCTTTTATGGTTTTTGAAGATTCGATTTAGGAATAAACCCCAGCGCAGTAGTTTCTTATCACCGATTAAAGAATCGAAATGCCATTAAGGGCATAAACTCGAATAAACGGCAATGAAACAGATAGGGAGAAAGGCTTTGATAGCACTCTGTCTTTTAACTACAGTCGTAAAAGCCAATGAAACTGGAAGCAAAAACCCTATGATTCAGCACCCGGAGTGGTATATAAGGATTACCGACTGGTACATCTATGCGACATGGAGTGCGGTAGCTATCATCCATCACGTCACAATCGAGAATACGGGTGATGTAGCCTATAGAAACATTAGGATAAGGGTATACTACACCTCTACATCGCCCTCCCAGGAGGGTATAACGATAAGCCAAGAGACCGGGATACTGCCAATCACCCTGCCTCCTCATAGCAAGGAAACCTATCTAAAGGGGGGTACACCCCTTGGCGTTGCATCCCAGTTTATGAATCCGAGCCGGATAGAGATCTTGGGAGCCACACCCATAGTAGATTAGTAACCGTTGGGATTCTAATACCTGGCCAGTGTACCACCGTCTACGACTATTACCTGCCCCACTATGTAATCCGATGCCGTGGAGGCGAGGAGAACCGTAACCCCCTTGAGGTCGTCTTCCCCGCCAAACCTCCCTGCTGGAATAGAGCGAAGGAGTTCGTCTCCCTTTCCCATCTTATCCTGGCTAAGAACGGGGTCTGTCATATTAGTCGGAAACCAGCCCGGGGCTATGGCGTTTACGTTTATGTTATGGCAAATCCACCTCACGGCGAGGTCCCTTGTAAGGGCGATAATTCCTCCTTTGGTCGTTACGTAGGCAGGAGCGCTTACAAGCCCCGTGGTCTGAAATCCCATTATCGAGGCTACGTTAATGATCTTCCCCCTTCTTGCCTTAATCATAAACCTCCCCACCTCCCTGCAGCAAAGAAATGTCCCCGTTAGGTTCACCCTTAGCACGCTTTCCCAATCCTTGAGCTCCGTATCCTCGGGGAGTCCGCCCATCGCTATCCCGGCGTTATTAACGAGTATGTCTATCTTCCCGAATATATTTAGTGTTTCCTTTACTGCGGCCTCCACATCGGTAGGACTTCCAACATCGCATCTAAGAGGAAGGGTTTTAACCCCCGTACTTTTACTGATCTCCTCTGCTGCCTGATGGCATCCCTCAAGATTCCTTGCACATATAACGAGATCTGCTCCGGCTTCTGCAAGCCCTTCTGCCATCTGCCTCCCTATCCCGGTGTACCCGCCCGTAACTATGGCCACTTGGCCTGTAAGGTCAAAAAGCCTCTTTACGTTCATCCCTTTTTATCCTCCTCGGGACTCTATGGTAGGGACGATTTATGAATCGCCCCTACTCCGGAATCTCAGATAACCAACCGTTCTATCTATCCACCTGCGCTCCAACTCGTAACTCCCGGTACTGTCATAGACCAGGGGTCAAGAACCCTATTGAGTTCGTCTTCGGGAAGAACCTTCTTCTCAAGGGCGACCTGTCTTACCGTCTTCCCCGTCTCATACGCCTCCTTGGCGAGCTTTGCGGCGGCATCATAACCGATTATAGGGGCAAGTACCGTACACATGGCAAGGCTCTGCTCGATCATATTCTCACATCTCTTCCTATCGGCCTTGATACCGACTATACACTTGTCTGTAAAGACATTAGAGACGTTTGTCAGGAGGACTATGGACTGGAGGAGGTTATGGGCCATAAGGGGCATCATCACGTTTAGTTCAAAGTTCCCGGATTGCCCCCCCACTGTGATAGCCACGTCGTTTCCTATGACCTGTGCCGCTACCTGGCAGACCGACTCGGCTATAACAGGGTTTACCTTACCAGGCATTATGGATGAGCCAGGCTGAACCGGGGGAAGCATAATCTCCCCTATACCGCAACGGGGTCCACTTCCAAGCCACCTTATGTCGTTTGCTATTTTCATGAGGCTTACCGCGACCGTTTTTAGCGCACCGCTTGCCTCAACCACGGCGTCCTTTGCCGCCTGTGCCTCAAAGTGATTCTCCGCCTCCTTGAAACTGACCCCCGTCATCTGACTCAGCTTCTTCGCCATGCGTCTTCCAAACTCAGGATGGGAGTTCACCCCGGTTCCTACGGCAGTCCCACCAATGGCAAGCTCAGAGAGGTGTTTCTTCACATTCTCTATCCTTCTTATCCCGTGCTCGATCTGGCTTGCGTATCCGCTGAATTCCTGTCCGAGCCTGATAGGGGTCGCATCTTGAAGGTGGGTGCGTCCTATCTTCACGATCCTGTCAAACTCCCTTGCCTTTTTGGCGAGTGCCGCCTGAAGCCTCTTAAGCGCCGGTAAAAGCCCCTTCTCAATCAATTCGAGTGCGGATACGTGGATCGCCGTAGGGATCACGTCGTTACTGGATTGCCCCATGTTCACATGGTCGTTCGGATGAACCGGTCTCCTATCCCCTATCTTCCCTCCAAGGATCTCATTCGCACGGTTCGCAATGACCTCGTTTGTGTTCATGTTTGTCGAGGTTCCGGAACCCGTCTGGAATATGTCGAGGACGAAGTGGTCATCTAATCTTCCCTCTATCACCTCTTTTGCCGCTTTGGTTATAGCCCTGCCCACCTTTTTAGTAAGGAGCCCAAGCTCCATGTTTACCTCTGCCGCGGCGAATTTTATCATCCCCATCGCCCTTATAAACTGCCTTGGGAAACGGATTCCGCTTATAGGGAAGTTCTCTATCGCCCTTGCCGTCTGGGCACCGTAGTAAGCGGAAGCGGGAACCTCCATCTCCCCCATAGAATCGGTTTCGATTCTGAACCCTTCTTTCTGCATCTCTAAATCCCTCCTTTATAGAGCCCTTTTAAGACCCTTTAAATCATGGAATGAATCACAGGGAATAGAATCTATCCGACTCCTTGCACAAGTCAAATCAATAAATCGTAGGGCGGTTCACGAACCGCCATAAAACCCCTATACTAAAAAACTCAAAAAAGCAAATTACGAGACGATTGATTACTTTAAGAGGCTTGCTGCAGAAATGGACATTCCTTATCAAAGAGTTAATTGATCTATTCTTAAGAGACTGTGCCGGGAAAAAATGAGACCTTCAATTACCTGGAGTACAATCAAAGACCGAATCTAAATTTTTGATAGTTGTTGAATTGTTTTAAACTCCATATAACATTACTCACGACCTAAAGGCTACGGAGGAAGTCTTCTACCACAAACTTAAACTCTGCCTCGTTATCGAGGAAAACGTGATGATAGGCCATACTTATCTCCCTAAGGCTACCACTTCGACACAGCCCTACTATCTCCTCGACGTGCTCCCTTGAGACCACGGGGCTCTTTTCTCCCCTTATAAAGAGCACGGGGCACCTTATATTGCCGACATAGTCCCTTGCATCCAGTGGAGACCAGAGGAGGAATGCGTTCTTATCGAACTTAAGCGCCCACTTGCCGCCGGGCAACCTCTTAACCGAATGATAGGCGATATGCCTAAGCGTATCCTCGGATGCAAGGGTCTCTTCCGGAACGAGCCTGAACCTCTCTATCGCCTCCTCCAGCGTATTGTATATTGGAAGCGGTCTCTCCTTTAGCCTCTTATAGAAATCCTCTTCCTCAAGGTTCACGTAGGCAAGCGAATCCACCACGACTAAGCCCCTGAGTCTCCTTGACCCGCTTATACCCCCATAGACCATGCTGTTATGTCCGCCCATCGAGTGGCCTATGAGGAAGACATCTCTTAGTCCAAGTCCTTCTATAACCCCACCTATATCACCTACGTAGTCGAGGGTCCGGTAAGCGGGTGGACTTGCCCACTCACTGTCGCCGTGCCCGCGCTGATCGAGGGCTATTACGCGATAGTCCTCATAAAGGGAAAGGGCAAAGAAATCCCACCAGTGCGCATGGGCGCACGCCCCGTGTAGAAGGAGGATGGTGGGTTTCCCGTGATCCCCCCAGTCGATATAATGGAGTTTTAAACCGTTAACCTCTATAAAACCATCCCTGGCGATTCCAAATCCGGCTTCTCTGTATCCTCTCGATTCCATCTTAGATCATATGTCCTTTTACTGAAGAGTGTGGGATTTTCATGAAAGCATTCACTTCGATCTTCCCCTGGGAGGCGATACACCCGGAGGACGTTCCTCGGAGGCCCCGTCAAATGAGATGGAGGTAACCTTTCTTGCCGCTCTTCTCCTTGAAGAGAAGAGTTTTTGGATCCTTTCTTGGAAAGTATCCATATACGTATAGACAACCGGGGTAAGATAAAGGGTGATTAGTTGCGAAAAGAGTAGTCCACCTACCACGGCAAGGCCGAGTGGACGGCGCCCTTCCCCTCCGGCTCCAAAGCCGATCGCGATTGGCAAGGCCCCGAATAGGGCCGCCATGGTCGTCATCATTATGGGACGAAACCGGATGATACAGCCCTGGTAGATCGCATCGAGTGGGCTCTTACCCTCATTTCTCTGGGCCTCCAGTGCGAAGTCGATCTGCATTATGGCGTTCTTCTTTACGATTCCTATAAGCATGATTAAACCCACAAAGCCGTATATGTTAAGCTCGGCGCGAAAGAGAAGAAGTGTGATGAGAGCCCCGAATCCCGCAGAAGGGAGTCCAGATAGAATGGTTAGAGGATGGATAAAGCTCTCATAGAGGATTCCAAGCACCATATAGATAACCAGAATGGCAAAGAGGAGGAGGAGTCCCATACCCTTTAGTGACGATTGAAACTCCTGGGCCGCACCCTGAAAGCTGGTACTTATGGTTGTGGGCAGGGTTTCACGCGCAAGTTTGTTAACCTTCGTCACGGCCTCACCGAGAGAGATCCCCTGTTTGAGGTTAAATGAAATAGTAACTGCGGGAAACTGTCCAAGGTGGTTAATCGTCTGTGGCCCAAGACTCTCGGTAAGCGTTGCTACGGCATCTAATGGAACCAGGTGCTGATTGGATGAGTTTATATACAGTTTGGACATGGCATCAGGGTCCATTTGGTATTGCGGCTCTAGCTCCATAATGACCTTATACTGGTTATTTGGCGCGTATATAGTCGAGACCCATCGGTCGCCGTAGGCACCATAGAGAGCGTTTTCGATCTGCTCTGCCGTGACCCCGTATGTAGACGCCTTGTCCCTATGAATCACGACATTTACCTGCGGGTTCTTGATCTGTAAGTCACTTGTCACGTCCTGGAGCTCGGGAAGTGCACGCATCTTGGCCTCTAATATCGGAGCGTAATGATAGAGCTCCTTTGTGTCTGGCGCCTGCAAGGTGAACTGGTACAGGCTCTTTGTCAATTGCCCTCCGATACGGATCGTGGGAGGGTTTTGCATGAAGACACGTATACCAGGAACCGTAGCTAGCTTGGGACGCAGTTCCTCTATTACCTCCTCCACGCTTAAACTACGCTCCGAGGGGGGTTTCAAATGGAAGAACATGACACCCTGGTTGGAACTCGTAGCGATACTCGAGGTGCCAACGCTCGAATAGAATTCCACTATGTTCGGGTCCTTGCGAGCGATATCGGCCAAGGCCTTTTGAAGTTCGACCATCTTGTCAAAGGAGGTTCCCTGCTGTGCCTCGGTAATGGCAAAGATTATGCTCCTATCCTCATTCGGGATAAACCCCTTGGGAATCCTAACATAAAGGTATCCGGTAACCACAAGTATGACCCCGGAAACAACCATAGTAGCCAGACGATGGTTTAGAACCCATCTCAGGCTCCACTCATAGGTCTTGAGCATACGGTCGAAGAAACGCTCAGTGACAGCATAGAAGCGACCGTGTCTTTCCTCAGAAGGAGGGCGCAGGAATCGACTGCAGAGCATAGGAGTAAGGGTTAGAGAGACAAAGCCGGAGATTAGGATCGCAACACAGATCGTAACTGAGAACTCACGAAAGAGTCTTCCAATAACACCTCCCATAAAGAGCACAGGAATAAACACCGCAGCCAAGGAAAGGGTCATGGAGAGAATGGTAAAACTTATCTCCCTGGATCCATCAAGCGCCGATTGAAAGGGCTTTTTCCCCATCTCCATATGACGGACTATGTTTTCGAGCATTACAATGGCGTCATCCACCACGAACCCAATCGCCAGTATTAGAGCCATGAGCGAGAGGTTGTCCATACTGTAGTCGAGTATATACATGACCGAAAAGGTGCCTATGATGGATAAAGGCAGAGCCAGGCTAGGGATCACCGTAGCAGATGTATTCCGCAGGAATAGAAATATCACCATGACAACAAGGACGAGGGTTAAAACCATAGTGAACTGGACGTCTCGAATCGACTCGCGTATGAATTTAGAGCGGTCATAGAGTATGTGCAGTTCAACCGAAGGCGGGATATAGGGTTTTAGTTTAGTGAGTAGCCCTTTTACGGAATCCGCTACCTCAACCGTATTTGTCCCCGGTTGGCGCTGTACGGCGAGCACTATGGCACGCTGGCTCCCTTCCCGATCCACATACCAGGCTGCGGCCTTATCGGTCTCAACGCTGTCTATTACCCGCCCTAGCTCTTCAAGACGCACAGGAGAACCGTCACGGTAGGCCACGATAATGGGTCGATATGCATCGGCCTTATAGAGCTGTCCGGTTGCTAAGACGGTAAACGCCTTGTTGGAACCGTAGAGGGTACCCGTTGGTAGATTTACGTTGGCGCTCCTTAGAGCACTTTCCACATCGTTAATCCCGATCCCTCGGCTGGCAAGGGCGTGGGGATCGAGTTGTACGCGAACCGCATACTTCTGTGGACCGAAGATCTGAACCTGGGCAACGTTCTTCACCATAGAGATGCGCTGGCCTATCACCGTATCCGCATACTCGTTGAGCTCCCAAAGGGGAAGCGTCCGGGATGTAACACCGATGTATAGAATCGGCTGGTCGGCAGGGTTTACCTTCTTGTATGTAGGAGGCTGTGGCATATCCTGGGGGAGAAAAGGTGTGGCTTGAACGATGGCCGTTTGAACGTCCTGAGCAGCGGCATCGAGATCACGGTCGAGGTCAAACTGGAGCGTAATCTGGGTGGAGCCCAGGGAGCTAACAGAGGTCATGGAGCTTAGCCCCTCTATGGTGGAGAACTGCCGTTCCAGGGGAGTGGCAACGGATGAAGCCATGGTTTCGGGACTCGCCCCTGGGAGGCTGGCGGTTACTAGAAGGGTAGGAAAGTCAACATTCGGAAGGTCGCTTACAGGTAGAAGCCTGTATCCCATAACACCGAAAAGGAGGATGCCAAACATAATCAGGGTAGTTGAAACGAAGCGGCGGATAAAGAGTTCTGAGATATTCATGGGACATATCTTCTCCCTTACATATCTAACCCGTACCGTTTCGAGCCTCTTTGGATGCACCCTCTGGCCCGTTCTTAATCTCCACCTTGGCACCGGGGGCAAGAGAAAGCTGACCCTCGGTCACAACCCTCTCTCCAGGCCGGAGTCCTTTTGAGACCACAACCCACTGCTCTAGGCTATCCCCTACAACCACTGGACGTGATTCGACTGTAAGGTCAGGCTTAACTACAAAAACGTACTGCCCCTCCTGCCCCATTTGAACCGCCGAAGACGGGATCACCAGAGCGTTTTTTTGCGTTGTGAGTGTCAAAACGGCATTTACAAACTGCCCAGGCCAGAGCGTTTCATCTTGGTTAGGAAAGACCGCCTTAAGGAGTATCGTTCCAGTCTTTGTGTCCACCTCGTTGTTTATAAAGCTCAGTTTCCCTGTGACGGGATGGTCTTTGTCACTGGGGATAATCGCCTGCACCCTCAATTCTTCTAGAGCCATGTATCTCTTTATTCTAGGCAGTTCCTGCTCCGGGACAGAGAAACCCACGTATATAGGTTTAGTCTGGTTGATATCCACAAGTACCGTCTCCTTCTCCTTGACGATATTACCCTGGTTAACCATAAGCCTTCCGATTCGCCCGTCTATGGGAGAGCGTATATAGCAGTATTCAAGCTCAAGCTTAGCGTTCCTTACCGCTGCCTCATCTGCCTTGACAATAGCCTTAAGGGTCTCGTAGTTGGTGCGAACCTGGTCATAGTCCTGACTCGAGACGACACCCTTTTTAAATAGGTCAGTGTAACGGCGGGCATCTACCTCTGCCTTCTTCATCTGAGCCACGTCTTTTGCCAGATTGGCCTCGGCCTGTTTGAGTGCGGCCTCAAAAGGACGCGGGTCAATCAAGAATAGGAGGTCTCCTTTTTTTACCTCCTGACCCTCCTTGAAATAGACCCCTATGAGCTCACCAGCGACCTGGGTTTTAACAGATACAGTGGAGTATGCCTCTACGTTCCCTATGGCATGTATCTGAACCGGCACATCCCTCTCCCTAACGGTTGTGACCTTTACGGGTACAGAGGGTTGTATCGATTGCTGTGGGTGTCCACTAGAGCACGCCAAAAACAGGATTAGAGATACTAGGCCAATCGAACATCCGATGCGTAAGGAGATATACCGGGTTTTCCGATTAATTGGGGAGTATAGATCCATTGTTTTTCCTGAAACCCATGTAATATGCAGTGTGTTAGAATTACTGCTGCTTTTCTTTTATTCCATTAAGGAAGATCTCTACAAAGGTATCTGTTACCTCTTCCTTATTAACCCGTTTCTTTTTCTTCTCACCGAAGAGCTCTTGCACTATTATGTAATTTACGACCATCCCTATAAATGCGCGCGCCGCAAGAAGTGGGTTTAATCCCTTAAATGCCCCTTCGGATATACGCCCCTCTATGTAGTCGGAAAGGAGCATGTTTATGTACTCCACATATGTATCAAAAAACATATCGGATAGCTCGTGCCCCTCTAGGGCGCTAAAATAAAGGAGCCTCATGAAAGTCGGATCCTTCTCCACACAATCGAACATCCTGAGGGCTATGGATTTAAAAATGAGCCAGTCGTCTTTTGTCTCCTTATAGGTTTCAATCGGAACCTCGATCCCCGGTTCCTCCTCTATCTTTCTTTCTATAATCGCGCCGTAGAGTTCCCTCTTAGTAGAGAAATAACGGAATATGAGGGCCTCGTTTACGCCTGCCTCCTCCGCTATCTCCTTTGTGGTCGTACCGTTAAACCCCCTTTCAGAAAAGAGCCTGATAGCGGTCTCTAGTATCCTATCCCGTGCGTTTACCTTTATCTTCTCAGTCGACATCTTCACCATATTAAGTAACCACTTACTTACTTTTATACTACTCTACTTTGAACGTGATGTCAAAGAAGACCACAATGAGGGACAAAGTATCCATACAGACGTTCATACCTTAACCCTCGGGTCGAGCGTTTAATCCAGTTGCCGTCCGGATCCCACTTGTCACCTCCGGAATGATACCCTTTCTCACGTAGATCGGACGAACCATCTCTCTAAGCACTGAGAGCCTTCTCGCAAACAATATAGAGCCCACGATACAGAGGATCCCCCCTATAAGTAGGGTGTCCGACACGCCTATCCTACTGGCTAGTCCCCCGGCCAACAGATTGCCAAAGGGTTCCATACCCCTAAAGGCCATCGAGTAAAGGCTCATTACTCGCCCGCGTTTATCATCGTCCACTATGGTCTGTAAGACCGTGTTACTCGATGCCATCTGTAACATCATACCAAAACCGGTAAGTAGCATCAGTAGAAAAGAAAGCCAAAAAACACGTGATAAAGAGAAAGTAATGAGCCCAACACCAAATATACCCGTAGCAATTGCTATCACCCTTTCCAACCCACGAACGCTTCTACGCGATGCAAGATAGATCGCCCCCCACAAAGCCCCGGTAAGGAAACCAAAGGTGTGAGGCCCCCCGTGGAGCACGGCTGAGGCAAAGGCCGGCATTAGAACCAGATACGGCCTTCCAGCGAGACTCGCCAAACCAACGAGGAGCAGGATGGACCTTATGGGTGCAAAGCCAAAGGCATAGGAGAATCCCTCCCTTAAACCACGTAGGACATGTGTATTCTCGGTTTTTGCTTCCTTTACCGTGATCCTCATAGACAATAAGGCCGCGATTACAGCGAGATAACTAATGCCGTCAATGAGAAAACACATCCCTTCACCCACGGTGGCTATCAAAACCCCGGCTACGGAAGGCCCGAGGAGACGGGCACCGTTTACCATAGATGAGTTTAAAGCTATGGCGTTTCCGAGATCGCCTCTATTCTCCACCATCTCCACTATGAAGGATTGGCGCACGGGCATATCAAAGGCATCGATTAAACCCTGAAATAGGCTCAATAGGACTATATGCCAAACGGTAATAACACCGCCCAGAGTAAGAACCGCCAAAGTCAGGGACTGCACCATTGAAAGCGTTTGAGTGATAACCAGGATACGACGGTGGTTCCATCTATCAACCAAGACACCGGCAAAGGGGGTTAAAAGGAATATAGGGATTTGACCCGTAAACCCAACCACTCCTAGTAGCAGTGCAGAGTCGGTTAACCTATACACCAGCCAGCCCATTGCTATTTGCGTTATCCAGGTACCGATAAGCGAGACGCTCTGGCCGACAAAGAACAGACGGTAGTTCCTATAACACAGTGCACGGAGTATCAGGTTTAGTCGCATTGAATGGAACTGGTTGAGATTAACCCCATTATGCCGAACTCACTCATGCCTCAGGGCCTCAATCGGGTCAAGGTTGGACGCCTTGTTTGCCGGATAAAACCCAAAAAACACTCCCACAATAGCCGCAAAGATAAAGGAAAGAAAAATGGCTTCTACAGAAATCAAGGTGGGCCAGCCCGCGGATAATGATAGAATCTCGGAGCTGAGGATCCCGATAAAAATACCGATAACCCCTCCTATCAGACTCAGGGTCAGGGTTTCAATCAAGAACTGAAGGAGTATGTCCTTTCTCTTTGCACCGACCGCCATCCTGATTCCGATCTCCTTTGTTCTCTCCGTAACAGAAACGAGCATTATGTTCATAATCCCGACACCGCCCACGATGAGGGAGATGGAGGCGATACTGAGGAGGAGTATAGTGAGCGTTCTTGTTGTAGCCTCTGCAGCCGTGGCAATGTCCTCCAAGGACCTGATTGTGAAGTCGTCCTCCTGTCCCGGCTGGAGTTTGTGACGGGTTCGGAGGATATCCCTTATCTGCTCCATGACAACCTGGATCGCCTCCTCGCTCACGGTGGAAACCTGTATGCTTCCTACCCTTCCCGGAAGTTTCATCGATTGATTCAACGACTGGGATTCGGATTGGCCCCCCAATTGAACCCCGGATTGCCCTACAGTGCCCACCATCCTTCCGGGAAGGAACGCCCCAAAGACCCTTCTCTCCGCCGTTGTAAATGGGATGAGTACCACGTCGTCCTGATCGGTCCCGAAGGCGCTCTGGCCCTTCGGTCTTAACACCCCGATAACCCTAAAGGGCGAATTCTTTATGCGGATTATCTTGCCTACCGGATAGTCACCGGGAAAGAATAGGTTCTTAACGACCGTCCTTCCGAGAACTGCCACATTGGCCGCCCTGTCTAGATCGCGCTTCGTAAAAAAAGAACCCGCATCGAGAGCCCAATTACGAATTATCAAGTATTCGGGAGTAACCCCGTATATGGCCGTACTCCAGTTCTGGTTTCCGTATATCACCTGTGAGACGTCGCGTATCGAGTAGGTCACCGCTCCAATGGCCGGGATTTGCTTCTCAATCGCCTTGGCATCTTCAACGGTAAGCGTTTGAGCCGTACCAGAACCGGCCCTCACCCCTCCCTGTGTTGTACTTCCAGGAAGCACGAGGATCATATTTGTGCCGAGGCTAGATATCTCATCCTGAATGGAGCTACTCGCCCCCTGACCAAGGCTTACCATAGTAATCACCGCACCAACCCCTATGATAACGCCGAGCATCGTGAGCAATGAGCGCATCTTGTTCCTTCTAAGCTCAGTAAAGGCGAGCCCAACTGACATGGATATTAAGGTAATCATGACTCAACCCAACCTTAAAAACCGATTCTCCTAGGTATCCTATCGCTGGAAGAACGGCTTTCTTTTGATGAAACGCCGGTAATTACCCAGTCCCCCTCCTTCAGGTTTCCACCGATAAGCTCTGTGAAATTCCAATCCGCGATACCCGTCTTTACAGGTTCGGCAACTGGTTTGCCGTCCTTAGAGAGAACCCACACGTAGGCACCGCTTTCTCCCCTATGACCCCCGGATCCTTCGTTGACGGCTGCCGTTCTGTAGCCTGAATCCGTCTTCTCCCCGTCTAGATCCGGACGGAAGCGAAAGGCCGCATTTGGTATCTTTAGGACGTCATTCCTCTGCGCCGTTAGAATAAACACATTGGCGGTCATTCCAGGCTTAAGTATTAAATCCGTATTTTCAACATCTATAATCACGTCGTATGTAACCACGTTCTGAAGTGTAATGGGAGCGTTTCTAACCTGCCTAACCTCCCCGGTAAATGTCCTATCCGGGTAAGCATCCACAGTAAAACTCACCTTCTGTCCAACTCTAACCTTTCCGATATCCGCTTCTACAACACTTGCATCAAGCTGCATCTTGGTCAGGTTCTCAGCAATTACGAAGAGGGTGGGAGCCTGAAGGCTTGCCGAAACAGTCTGCCCCACATTGACATCCCTTGATATTACGATACCGTCAACAGGGGAGACGATCTTTGTGTGGCTGAGGTCCAGCTCGGCGGATTCTAGATTAGCCTTCCTTTGTTCTACCTGGGCAATGGCGTTCCTGTAGGAGGCCTCGTCTGCCTTAAGCTGTGCAACCGCGGAATCGTAGTTCGTCTGGGCCAAATCCCTCTCGTTCTCAGAGACGATTCCCTTTCTGTAGAGCTCCTCTATGCGTTTCAGGTTTCTCCTTGCCTGTTCCAAATTCACCTTATCCTTTTCCAAGGTCGCACGGCTCATCGCTACAGCGGCCTTTGCGGCGGCAAGATCCGCCTTTGCGCTGTCTACCTTGGCCTGAAACGGCTCCGGCTCTATCTGTGCAACAACCTGTCCCTTCTTAACCTGGGAGTTAAAGTCCGCATATAGGGCCTTGATTTTTCCCGTAATCTGACTCCCAACCTCAACCGTCGTAACGGCACTTAGGGTTCCGGTAGCCGTTACGATCTCGGATATGTTACCCCTTTCAATCCTTGCAGTGATGTACTTTTCCCTATTATCCCCTTTTCTTAAGTAGATAAATCCGGTTAGTAAAAGTGTGAAAACCAAGACTCCCACGTAAAGTCTCTTTTTATTCATAAATCCACAAGGGTCTAGTTAAAAACCTATCAATAGTAAAAAGGTACCCGATTCTCCGGTGCCAACCTAGCCTTTTCAGGGGTCTTATCCCTTAACCCCTTCGGTTGACATTCTTCCTATCTCTGTTATGTAATATAGTAAGTAATTACTTACTTAGCAAATTACCATCTGCCATCTGCTATGTCAAGGAAGAAATCGCTTGAAAAACGGTAATGAACCAGGTACAAAGCTAATCCAAAAGGCGTGGATCTAAGAACCCGCTCCTACCAGGAGGCAAGGTAAAATGACCGGAACGATATTTTTGGTGTTTCTTTCCTTAATAGGAGCACAAGACACCCTCATGCTCTCCCTTCAGGACGCAAAGAGGATCGCCCTTGAGAACAACAGGGACATACAGATAGTAAGAAAGAACGTCGAGATATCCCGTGGGGACATACAGACCCAGAAAGGGATATTCGATCCGGTCTTAAGCCTGAGCTCATACTATATAGACGCTAAAGACCCCACGACAAGCACATTTATCTCGAGTGGCTCTATTGAGAGCAAGGGGTTCAACGCCTCAAGCGGCATAACTGGGACACTCCCAACAGGGACGTTTTATAACCTCCTCAATTTCTCCGTGACAAGAACAACCACAAACTCCCCGGTTGAGGCACTAAGCCCCAGCTGGTTTACAACACTTAGCTTCAGTATCGGACAGGAACTCCTCAGGAACTTTGGACTCGATGTAAACCTAACTCCCATAACGGTAGCGAAAAGATCAAGTGAAATATCGATAAAGGAGCTTGAAACAACCATCTCCGATACCCTTTTAAACGTCGAAGAGGCCTACTGGCTCGTCGTAGCCGCACGGCAAGACCTTGAGAACCAGAAAACCGCACTCGAACTCGCAAAGGACCTTCAAAGGAGAAACGAGATTCAGGTAGAGGTAGGGGTACTCCCTCCGGTCTCGGTCACAGAGGCGAAATCGGAGGTAGCAAAAAGGGAGGTAGATGTGATCAATGCCGAAAATACCCTTAGGGCTTTGGAGGATAACCTCAAAAACATACTCGTGATCCCCCTCACGGAGCGGATCGTCTTAACCGACAAGCCGACGGAAGTCCTTAAGTCGTTTAACGAAAGCGAGGTCCTTCAGGAAGCCCTTGAAAGGAGACCGGAGATAGAGCAGGCAAAGCTCGATGTAAGGAATAAGGAAACGCAAAAGCGCTTTTTTTCAAATCAGAGGCTCCCCAGTCTATCCATTCAGGGGATACTAAACCTTCAGGGTCTTGGCGGCAGTGAGAACCCCAATCGTGTGATATTCGGAGATGGCATTCCCCAACGGCCAATCTCAGATCGATTTGACAGCGCCTCAGACGCCTTTAGGAGCATATTCAACGGCGATTTTCCAACCTGGCAGGTCTTAGGGGTATTCAGTCTACCGATATTCAACTGGACGGCCAAAGGGAACTACGTAAAAGCCTCAGCCGACCTCGATAGGAGTGTCATTTCATACAAGAAGGTTACAGACGACATTACGCTCGACGTAAGGAACGCCATAAGGGAGATCCAGAACAGCCTAAGGAGCATAGAAGCGGCGAAAACCTCCGTAGAGCTTGCAGAAGAGGTGGTAAGGAATCAGGAGGAAAGGCTGAAGGTGGGAATCGGAACAACCAGAGACGTCATAGAGGCACAAAGGGACCTCGTTGATGCAAGGACGCAGGAGATAAGGGCGGTTACGGCTTATAACATCGCCCTTGCCAGGCTTGAACGCGCAAGGGGAACGATTATACAGGCAAGCGGTGTGGAGATAAAGGAATAGAAAAGGACTAAAGCACAGGGCATTGCATACCCAGAACAGATAATAAACTAAGGAGGTAAAAGCGTTATGAGATTACAAGGTAAAACAGCGATCATCACCGGAGGTGGGGAGGGTATAGGAAAAGCCACAGCCCTTCTTTTCTGCAAGGAAGGAGCCAAGGTCGGAATCACGGGAAGAAACGCGAAGAATATCGAAGAGGTCGTAAGGGAGGCAGATGGAAACGGCGAAATTGTGGCCTTTCCGGGGGATGTATCAAAGGAGGAGGATGTAAGGAGAACCGTAGAGGAATTCATAAAGAGGTTTGGAAGGATCGATATACTATTTAACAATGCGGGTATCCTTGAGGTTGGAACCGTAGTTACAACCTCCCTTGAGACCTGGGACAAGATAATGGACATTAACGTAAAGGGGACCTTCCTCATGAGCAAGTACGTTCTTCCATACATGATAAAAAACGGTGGGGTTTCCATAATCAATAACTCATCTGTTCTTGGGTTTATAGGATGTCAGAATACGGTTGCCTATAATACCTCGAAAGGGGCGATAATGCAGTTTACAAGGAGTCTCGCCCTAGACCATGCAAAAGAGGGAATTCGGGTGAATACGATCTGCCCAGGATTCATAAAGACGAAGATGAACGAGGACTTCATAGGCAACCCACCGGATGCCCAGAAGCGGCTTGATGAGATAGCAGCCCAGATCGTTCCTATGGGCTATAGGGGTGAACCTATCGATATAGCCTACGCACTCCTCTATCTGGCAAGCGATGAATCCAAGTACGTAACAGGGGCAACTCTTGTTGTAGACGGCGGCTGGACCGCCTATTAAGAAGGCCCCGCGATTACCACGAAGAACCCGATGTCGGCTTTCACACCACTAGGATTATTAGAGGGGTGGGTATAAGACCCACCCCTATCCTTTTCTTGGCTTCTAGATAAAGAGCGGAGCAAGAACGAGTGTGATAGTGGAGAGGAGCTTTATAAGGACGTGAATCGAAGGGCCAGCCGTATCCTTAAAAGGATCGCCCACCGTATCTCCCACAACTGCGGCCTTATGGGTTTCAGACCTCTTCCCACCGTACATACCGGTTTCAATGTACTTCTTTGCGTTATCCCATGCCCCGCCACCGTTATTCATCATGGTCGCAACTAGGATACCCCCTATTGTTCCGACCATAAGAAGCGCCGCTACGGTCTCAGCACCGAGACCAAACTGCTTGAATATCAGTCCAACTACTATGGGCATGGCGACGGCAAGTATCCCCGGAGGGACCATCTCCTTTAGTGCACCCTTTGTAACGATATCGACGCACCTTGCGTAATTCGGTTTTGAGGTCCCCTGGAGTATTCCGGGATTTTCCTTAAACTGGGCACGAACGTCGCTTATCACGTAATAAGCCGCTCGTCCAACGGCTCGGATAGCAAGGGCACTAAACAGAAAAACGAGCATCGCTCCGAGGAGGCCTCCCACAAACACCTCCACCTTGGCTATATCAACGGAGTGGAAGGCCTGACCCGTAAGATGAGTCACCTCATCGAGATACGCCGAGAAAAGCAGAAACGCCGCAAGGGCCGCAGAGCCGATTGCGTATCCCTTTGTAAGGGCTTTCGTGGTGTTTCCAACGGCGTCTAACCTGTCCGTTTTATTCCTGATCTCCTCTGGCTGCTTGCTCATTTCAACTATACCACCGGCGTTATCGGTTATAGGACCGAAGGTATCCTCGGCAAGTATGTAAGCGGCCGTTCCAAGCATTCCCATGGTGGCGATAGCGGTTCCGTAAAGCCCGGCACCTGTTGTAGAAATGTCTGTAAACCCCTTAAGTCCATAGACACCACAGTAGAACGCCCCAACCAGGGCGGCCGATATCACGATTACGGGAAGGGCCGTACACTCAAGTCCGACAGAGAGACCGGCTATTATGTTTGTGGCGGGGCCCGTTTGAGACGCCTCGGCGATAAACTTCACAGGACGGTATCTATACTCCGTGTAGTACTGTGTGATATAGACGAATACTATACTCGTCACGATTCCGATGACGCCAGCTAGGAAGAGCCAGAGGTTGTTATTTAGCAGCAAGTAGGTGGCTACATAGAACCCTATGGCGGCCAAAACACATGCTATGTAGTAGCCGCGGTTTAAGGCCGACATCGGGTCTTCCCTGTCGTCCTTTAACCCAACGGTTGCGATTCCTACCATACTGGCAATGAGTCCAAACGCACGGGCGACTAGAGGAAACAGAATCCCCTTTATACCAAAGTGGGGGAAAAGCGCAACCCCCAGGATCATCGCCCCTATATTCTCGGCGGCCGTGGATTCAAAGAGGTCCGCGCCACGACCCGCACAGTCGCCCACGTTATCCCCTACAAGATCAGCTATAACCGCAGGGTTTCTGGGGTCATCTTCAGGGATCCCGGCCTCCACCTTACCCACTAGGTCCGCTCCTACATCGGCCGCCTTCGTATATATACCGCCACCAAGCTGGGCAAAAAGCGCAACGAAGCTCGCCCCGAACCCGTATCCCACGATTAAAAATGGAACCCTTTTTAAGATCTCTGGATCGCTAGAAGATCCACCGTAGAGAACGAAAAGGATTCCCACTCCAAGAAGGCTCATAGCAACGATCGTTATCCCTGAAACCGCCCCACCGCGGAGCGATATCTTAAGAGCCCTATCGAGACTCGATCTAACCGCACTCGCCGTACGGATGTTTGATCTTATTGAGATCCACATTCCAATATATCCTGCAAGGGCCGAACACCCAGCGCCGAAGAGAAAGGCTACCGTGGTACGCCAAGCCATGTCAGGATCACCCTTTGCAAACCAGTAGAGTACGAAGATAAGGGCGGCCAGAACTATACTCAGCATTATTATGGTTGAGTACTGCCTTTTTAGAAAGGCCTCGGCACCCTCTTTGATAGCGTTGCTTATCTCCTGCATCGCCGAGGTTCCCATATCGTGGCTAAGCACAAACCTAGCCAGGTAACCAGCGAAAGCAAGGGAAAGCACGCTTATGCCTAAGACAATCACAAGCAACACGTGGCCAAACTCCATGTTCTCCTCCTTTCCTTCTCCTTCTATGGTGATAGGCTTATATTTGTTAGGAGAGGGGAAATCCCTCCTCCTCTAGTTTTGGCTTTGAACCCATAGACCCGACTCTATAAGCGGGTATCGCTTTCCTCTTCGTCCTAGATCTATATGGAAACAAATCTAAGCCCAATCCCTTTTGGAGAGCTATATCTCGGTTTTAGGGATGGGAATCATAACAGGAAAACTCGAAAAATACAAGTGTGTCGGAATCAAGAATCACGGTCTATAACCGGTCTACCGGCTAACCTCTGTCCTTGAAGCGTACCTCTGGATTCAGATATAATAACGGTATCAAATACCCCTAAGGAGACGTCATAATGGGAAGCGCAGGGATAGTAGAGTTAAGCGATTCAACCTTTGAAAGCGAGGTTTTAAAGAGCGATACACCGGTTTTGGTTGACTTCTGGGCCCCCTGGTGTGGCCCTTGCAGGATGATAGCCCCTGTGGTAGAGGAGATCGCAGCCTCCTACAACGGGCGACTCAAGGTAGGAAAACTAAACGTTGACGACAACCAGGAAGTCACGATGAGATATAGGATAAGGAGTATCCCTACCCTTATTCTATTTAAGGACGGAAAAGCAGTGGACCAAATAATAGGAGCCGTCCCAAAGAGCGAGATAGAAAGGATAATCAAAAAAGTCGTCTAGGTTCTTACCATAAGGTGAAGATGCTAAGGAAGGAGGGTCAAAGACCAAATAGGACTCTTAAGGTAACGTGCATTGGGCAAAAAACACCCCTTCTAGTGCATTCTAAGTGCCTTAAAAGACCCGTCTTGGAGACCATCTCGCGGCCCTGAACCGCTAGAAAGAGCATCCCTTCAGGGATAAGGCTATCAACTCTTCTTATGCATAACCAGTCATCCATAGCTATATGGAGACACGACTCGCTCGACTCCCCAGATGTGGAAACTCACCTCTTGTAAGCTCATTAACGCTGGTTTCCTTAGAATCCAGAGCCGATTTGATGTGGTGAAACGCCGTCCAAGGATCGACTTTCGTACCGCACGTGAATATATCCACGGCTGCATAGCCATATTCAGGCCAGGTATGAATCGCAAGATGAGACTCAGCGATAACCACAACACCGCTTACTCCCTGAGGCGTGAAGTAGTGGAACGAACACTCAAGCACAGTAGCTCCGCTTCTGGAAGCCGCTTCGAGCATAAACCCCTTAATCTTCTCCAAGTCGTTTAAAATTTTAGGGTCACACCTATGGTATTCGACCAAAAGATGCCTCCCTAAGGCCCTCAATCTCCCCCTCCTTTTTTCTTTGTTTTTTGTCCATCAGAAGCTGATGAATATACACTCATATGTTAAAAAGTCAAACAAAAACCGTGAGAAATAACCTAGAAACACTATACTTACACCCAATAAAAAATCCCTTGCAAAAGTCCACGGTAAGTAATATCATCATCTTTAGCTTCGGCTAGAAAAGTGAAGGAGGTATTAAGGTATGGCCACGTATGTAATGCTCAGCACCCTAACGGACGAGGGTAGAAAAACCGTAAAAATGAGGCCAGAGCGGATTAAAGAGGTAAATAAGGAGTTAGAGAAAAGCGGGGTCAAGGTACTCGCCCAATACGCAGTACTCGGCCCATACGATTTCGTGAATATAGTCGAGGCCCCGGATAACGAGACTATTTCAAGGGTCTCAATCGAACTAGGCTCCCGTGGCACGGTTCAGCTCATGACGCTTGCCGCGATCCCCATAGATAAGTTTACAAGCAAGCTAGAAGAGAAATAATCAGCTCATAGCACCCTTTAGCCCGGCTCTAGAACCTGGCCTGGAAATCAACCATAAAACTCGCATTGGCAATATCCGTAGAGGAGCCTGCTAGAGGGATCTGCACCCCAAAGCCCGGGCTGTACTTCTTCCCAAACCTCACACCCGGTGTGAGAAACGCATCCGTTCTTTTTATGCGACTCGATGAGGCAAAGGTATAGCCATTAAACTCGACAAAAAGGGAAGGAGAGGTCTTAACTGGGATCTTGGCTCCAATCGCAGTTCCGTATTTAATCCTCGTTTCAAAACCATCCCCCTCTAGCCTATCCGCATTAAAGACGAGATCAACGCCGAGACTGCTTAAGAGGCTTACGCCCTTTTTGATCACCCCAGCCGATACGTAGGGGGTCAATGTCACCGAATTCGTTAGATAGAGGGGAAAGTCCCTTCTAAAACCGACTATCGTCTTTAGCCTGTCCTTGTTATCCTTAAAAGCAGTGGGGGGTACTACCTCAAAACCCCCAGAAAAGCTAAAGTCATTGGAATCTATCAACAGATACTTTCCCCCGATCAGAATGTTTGAGAATTCAAACCCGTTACTTATCTCTTCTCCATCAACCCTTATGTCATTTACACCTCCGTATGGAACCTTGATGTACAGGCCAAGAAGGTTATCAGAGGAATTAAAATCGAGTCGGATTGAATAGAAAATAAACTGACCGCCTAACTCCCTATCCACGTCAAGCACCTCAAATCTCGCGGTCACCCTTCCAAGTGAGATGGGAGATTCTAGAAAAAACGGATAGGAGAGATCGATCGCCCTGGATTTACTGGGTGTTAGGGTAAAGGGGCCGTGAAGCGCAAAACTACCCGTTAGGGGATTCAGTACGCCGATCTTCCTATCTCGAATAAACATCCTGAGTGGATTTAGCACGTATCCTCCCATCTTCGCCGGGACGTTATCCCTTTCGATGAGCCATTCGGAGAGGGTCTCCATCATAACCCCAAGAGGAATCCCAAGACCAGGCGTCGCAACAAGGTCGGGAAGAGAAGGCGTCTCGACCAGTCCCTCCACGGTGTACTCCCAGAGGGTGCTCATAAGAGTCGAGCCCAAGGCCGAGGCCCAAACGCTGTGTCCCATGTTCCTATAATAGAGGTAATACAGGGCACCAAATATAGGGTGATAGACATAGTTTGTCACAAAGCCATCCCCATCATCGACCACTGGGGCTTCCGTAATGTGGTCAATCCAGTCTGAAAAAGATGTATCGAATATCCTGCTGCTTTTGTTCCTCACATAGAAGAGCCTTCCCGCCCACCATATGGAATAGCCAAGAAGCGTGTCTACCAGAAATTCCTTTACACCAAGGTCTTTCACTTTGTGGTCACCCGGTCGACCCTCACCATCCCAGAGAATTCCACCAGAAGGGGTAAAAGGACCTAAGCGATCCTCTAATTCCTCCGCCCTTACAATCCCATCGCTTATAGCCACTAGGAAAAAAAGAACAAGAGCAATCCAGATCCCGATTCGATTGTTCACCTCTATCTCCTGTCTTCATGCTATGCCATCTATACCATACCAGCTTTAAGCAGCCGTACCCCGTGTCATTTCGAGTGAAGTGAGAAATCCCCGGATTAGAGATGCCTCACTACGTGAATCATTGAAAACGAAACCCTTCCGGAGTCTACCATTAAGTGAAACGAAGGACCCAGGTAACGGGCCTGGAAAAACAGAATAAAACGGCTCTAAGGGCCTTCCTATCGCCTATCTATACAGTCATCATAAGACCCTGACCTATTAGATAAAAATAGGCAAAAAAGATACACTAGAACAGAGTGGATTTAAAGATCGCATAGGCCGTTTAGAATCCTCTTAACCCTCTCCTCCCAGGTGTACTTCTTCACATCCGAGGCCGCCTGTAGGGATAGCCTTTCGGCAAGTGTACGGTCTTCCAAAACCCTTCTTATACCCTCAAGAAGAGAATCCGGGCTATCCGGTCTCACGAGGAGGGCGTTTCTGCCGTCTTTTAGAACCTCCTTGATAGAGGGCAACTCCGTCGCCACGATCGGACGAGATGCCGCCATGTACTCGAATAGCTTTATCGGGGATGTGAATTCCACGGCCCTCGTCCCGTCTCTAATCGTCATCTGTGATGTATAAGGCATAACGAGAAGGTCGGCCGAATAGAGGTAAAGGGGAACCATTTTATGAGGGACAAAACCGGCCAATAGAAAATTCTCGGCTCCTTTACTTCGGGCGATACTCCTATACCTCTCGATATCACTTTCCAGCCCACCCACAATGAGAAAAAGCGTGTCTTTTAACCTCAAGGCGACCTCTATTAGCAAATCTATACCCCTTCCGCTATACGAATTTCCAGAGTAACAAACGATCCTTCTATGAACCGGAAGCCCAAGCCTGTGCCGTGCCTCCTCTTTTGAGACCCATTCCTCGAATCTTTCCAGGTCCACGCCGTTATGTGCGACCACGAGTTTCTCAACCGGAAGCCCAAGAGAGAGATAGATACTCCCCAATCCCTCTGAGTTCGTTGAGAACCTGACCAGATGTTTTGAGTCCTTAAAAGACCTAAAAACGAAGCGGGCAACGCCGTCCACAGGCGGATGATGCGCATCATAGATCGTGGGAATCTTAAGTAGGTTCGTGGAGAGATACGTATAGAACATATTCCTCGTTATAACCAGATCAAATTTCCCCCTATTAAACCCAGTGTATATGGCACCAAAGGCCCCGTGTGCGATGTGTCTTGCCTTAGAACCCTTAAAGGAAGGCAGGGTGGTCAGTTTAAAACGGGGTTCGACACCGTAGTACTCGAATATACTCGTGTGGCTATTACCATAGGAGGGAAGCACAAGCTCGACGTCCATCCC
>CAZWVA010000001.1:50356-52207 GCA_964636885.1 uncultured Spirochaetia bacterium | reverse complement strand
TCGTCATGGCCTGACACATCTTCATCACGTGAATGGCACTTGCGCCCCTTGTAAAGAGCTCCGGACTCCCTACGTAGACTACTTTCAACTCTCACCTCGCTAAAAAACCCGTGAAGAACCTTATGGATTCGAGTCCCAATAGATTTTACAGGATTTAGGTGAAAATAGAACCGACTATCACACCCGGATTTTACAGACAAACTGATTCTAAAGTATAATTTTATCCTTCTGATTTTCAATTACAAAACCGGAGTGCGTATGAAAGCGACATCGATAAGGGGTTTTAATGATATCCTCCCTGAGAAGATAAAGAGGTGGCATTACGTAGAGGACAGGGCAAGGACGATATTTGAGCTATACGGCTTTTCAGAGATAAGAACGCCCGTAGTCGAATTCACAGACGTCTTCGCCAGAAGCCTAGGCACCACAAGTGATATAGTAGAGAAGGAGATGTACACGTTTACAGACAGGGACGGCTCGTCGATCACGCTTCGCCCCGAAGGCACTGCCGGGGTCGTAAGGGCCTTTATAGAGCACTCGATGTTTGCCAAATCCCCGATATCCAAACTCTACTATATGGGGATGATGTTCAGACACGAACGCCCACAGAAGGGAAGATACAGGGGATTCTATCAGATAGGGGCGGAGCTCTTCGGATCAAAGGACCCGCTTTCAGACGCAGAGGTAATAGTGATGCTCTGGAGGCTTTTTGAGGCGATTGGAATAAGCCAGTACTTAAGGCTTGAGTTAAGCTCGCTAGGGGACGAGAACTGTCGCCCTGAATACAAGAAGAGGCTGGTCGAGTTCCTAATGCCGATGAGGGATGGGCTCTGTGAGGACTGCAGAAGGAGGCTTGATGTAAACCCCCTAAGGGTCTTAGATTGCAAGAGGGAAACCTGTAAGGGAATAGCACAGAATGCACCGTCTATACTCGATAATCTATGCGATGAGTGTGAGAGGCATTTCGAATCTGTAAAAGACACGCTAAGTGATATAGGTACGCCGTTTTCCATCAACCCTCGAATAGTAAGGGGACTTGACTACTATACGAGAACGGTTTTTGAAGTGATAACCGATGAGCTTGGGGCACAAAACGCCGTTGGTGCGGGTGGAAGGTACGACAGGCTCGTCGAGGAACTGGGAGGTCCCCCTACCCCGGCCATAGGGTTTGCAGTTGGGATGGAGAGGATGATCCTACTCCACGAGAAGGGGTTTCCAGAGGGGTTTCAAAAAGAAACCAACGTCTTTATAGCACACCTGGGAGAAGAGGCAAAGAGGGTATCCTCGAGGATCGCCTATGAGCTCAGGAAAAACGGCATCTTTGTAGAGATGGATTACGAGGGCAGGAGCCTTAAGAGCCAGCTTAAGCGGGCGGATAAACTCGGCGTTAAATACACGATAATAATAGGGGACGAGGAGCTCAGCCGGGGCAAGGCGAAGATAAGGAATATGAAGAAAAGCACAGAGGAAGAGATGGATCTAGAGGATGTTAAGAGGTTGGCTATTAAATTCAGGATCTAACGTTGTAGGGGCGTTCGCGAACCGCCTCTACGGTTCTCATCTCTTCTCACTAAAATCCTGGAGTATCTGAAGGTTGCGCATCACTAGGTCGTAAACCCCAGGGAACCTCTCCTTTGTAAAGACCCTGAGTGCCTCCTTATAAGACTTAATCGCATGCTTGCAGTTCTCGGACTTCTTCTCTATCTCCGCGAGCGTACTGTAGGCGGCCCCAAGGTTGTTCTGTGTAGCGGCGTATTGAAGCGGTAACCCTTCAAGCGTATAGACCCTAAGGGCTTCTTTATAGGCCCTAATCGCCCTCTTGCAGTTCTCCGCCTTGTACTCAACCTCGGC
>CAZWVA010000001.1:0-50272 GCA_964636885.1 uncultured Spirochaetia bacterium | reverse complement strand
AGACCCTAAGGGCTTCTTTATAGGCCCTAATCGCCCTCTTGCAGTTCTCCGCCTGGTTCTCCACATCGGCAAGTGTCCTATAGGCGGTACCTAGGTTGTTTTGAATAATGGCATAGTCCACCGTCAGCGGTTCCGAGCCATATACCCTTAGGGCCTCTTCATAGGCCTTTATCGCCTTCCTGCTGTTTCCAACCTTATCCTCCAGCTCGGCAAGGATCCCGTATGCGATACCGAGATTCTTCTGGATCGTACTGTAATCGGAAGGGAAATCCTTGAGATTATAGACCCTGAGGGCCTCCTCATAGGCCCGTATGGCCTTCCTGCAGTTTTCGGCCCCGTCTTCCTCCGCGGCGAGGATTCCATATAAGACCCCAATGCTTTTGTGTATAAGAGCGTATTCTTCGGGATGAGACTGAATGGTATAAACCCTTAAAGAGTCTTCATACGCCTCTATCGACCTCTTGTAATTTTCGACCCTATCCCTTACTTCGGCAAGATTTCTGTATATAACCCCAAGGTTTTTCTGTATCTCACCATAATCCAGAGGGGATTCATCACGGTTATAAACCCTTAGGGCCTCTCCAAACGCCTCTATCGCCCGTCTGTAATTGCTTGCCCTATCCCTCTCCTGTCCTAGATTCCCGTAGGCGATACCAAGATTCTTCTGTACGATCGCATAGTCCTTTGGATAAGCCTCAGGCGTGTATACCCTGAGGGCCTCCTTATAGGCCCGAATCGCGCTGCTTTGATTCTCGATCCCGGACTCTTCTCCGGCAAGCGTGCTGTATGTGAGTCCGAGATTCTTCTGGACTAGCGCATAATCGGAGGGGGAGTCTTTCAACGTGTATATCTTTAGAGCCTCCTCGTAGAATCCGATCGCCCTTCTGCAGTTGCCTATCTTATCCTCGACACTGCTTATTACCCTGTACGCATCGCCGAGCTTGACGAGAACCACAGCATACTCCATGGGAGAGTCGTTGGGATTCAATGCCTCAAGGGTTTCTTCATAGGATTCGATAACCCTCCTGTAATTTTCAGCCCTATCCTCCATATTGGCGTCTTCGGTTTCGGCAAGGAACCCGTATGCGATACCGAGGTTATTTTTGATCGTGTCATAATCCGATGGGTACTCCTCCGGGGTAAAGACCTTAAGGGCTTCCTCATATGCCTTTACCGCATTCTTATAGTTTTTAACCCTATCCTCCACCTCGGCTAGGCTCCCATAGGCGATACCCAGATCCCTCTGTATGTTTCCGTAATGAGAGGGGAAATCCTCTAGTGTATAGACAAGGAGAGCGCTCTCGTAGGCTTCTATCGCCTTCCTACAGTTCTCAACCCCGCCCTCCTCCTCGAAAAGGCTTGAGTAAGCAACTCCGAGGTTCTTCTTTATAAGTCCATAGTCCAAGGGGTAATCTCTAAGCGTATATAACCTTAGCGCCTCCTCATAGGACCCGATAGCCCTCATTAAATTAGCCGCCTTGTTCTCCACATCGGCAAGGGTTCCGTAAGCGATACCGAGGTTTTTCTGTATGAACCCGTAATCCGAGGGTGAATCATCGTATCTATAAACCCTGAGTGCTTCCTCAAAGGCCTCTATCGCCTTCCTATAGTCGGTAGCGCTATTCTTCGCCTCGGCAGCGATTCCATAAGCTATTCCTAGATTCTTCTTAATCTCACCGTAATCGGCTGGGAAACCGTCGTAGTCGTAGAGTCTGATCGACTCCTCATAAGCCCCAATCGCCTTTTTCGAGTTTTGAGTCGTATCCTCCTCTTTGGAAAGGAGTAGGTATAAGCTACCAAGCTCCCTCTGTATCATCCCATAATCCTCAGGGAAACTCTGGGGTGTATAGACCCTCAGCGCCTCCTCGTAGGCCCCTATTGCCTCCTTGAGATTTGTAACCCCGTTTTCAACATCGGCAAGGACGGTGTAGATGGATCCGAGTTTCCTTTGAATCAACCCATAATCCATTGGAGAACCATCAAATGTATAGACCCTGAGGGCCTCCCCATACGCCTCGATTGCCTTCTTGCCGTTACCTGCCGAGTCTTCCTCCCCCGCAAGCATCGCGTAAGCGTCTCCCAGTCCCCTCTGACACATACCGTATTCCATTGGGTGATCCTTAAGGCTGTATAAAAGGAGTGCATTCTCATATGCCTCTATGGCCTTCTTACCCCTTTCTATCCTGTCCCCAGTACCGGCCAGTTTGCTATACATAGACCCGATCTTGGAGTTAATACTGGCAAACTCCCTGGGAAACCCCTCAAGCGTATAGACCCTTAAAGCCTCCTCATATGATTCTATAGCCCTCTTACCGTTCTCAAACCCATCCTCCGCCTCCAAAAGCATCCCATACATATCCCCGAGGTCGTTATGTATGGCGGCATAGTCAACCGGGAGATGTTCTAGGCCATAGAACCTGAGGGCCTCTTCGTAGGCTGCTATGGCATTTTTAAGGTTATCGGATCTATCCTCTACCTCCGCCAGAACCCCATACGCAATGCCCAGGTTTCTCTGTATGAGTCCGTAATCCTGAGGGGAAGCATCGGATGTATAGAACTTCAGTGCCCCCAGGTAATATCCTATTGCACTCCTGTAGTTAACGCTTCTATCCTCTAGCTCGGCCAGCTTCCCATAGAGGATACCAAGGTTCTTCTGTATGATCCCGTAATCTATGAGGGAACCATCTAGTGCATAGACCTTTAGGGCCTCCTTATAGGACTCTATTGCCCTCTTATAGTTCCTCTCTCCTTCCTCTTCCTCGGCCAATATCCCATAGACAATACCGAGATTCTCCTGTATCAACCCATAATCCGCAGGGGAATTTTCAAGGGTATAGAACCTTAGGGCCTCCCTATAGGACTCTATTGCCCTC
Organism: uncultured Spirochaetia bacterium; assembly: GCA_964636885.1. GTDB lineage: Bacteria > Desulfobacterota_D > UBA1144 > Nemesobacterales > CSP1-2 > CAZWVA01. Next base: position 47,399 of record CAZWVA010000001.1, on the reverse strand, counting down.
TTGCAGTTGATAACCCTATCCTCGTTCTCGGCAAGAAGCCCATAGGCGATCCCCAGGTTCCTTTGTATGAGTCCATACTCATCTGGGGAACCCTCGTAGTCATAGACCTTTAGAGCCTCTTTATAGGACTCTATTGCCCTCTTATAGTTCTCATTCTCATTCCCCTCCTCAGCCAGGATGCCATAGGCAATTCCCATAGCTTTGTGGATCATCCCGTAATACCTAGGCGAACTATCGAGTGTATAAACCCTGAGCGCCTCTCTATAGGCCTCGATCTCCCTACTGCAGTTACCTACCCTATCTTCAACCTCTGCCAGAACCTTATAGGCAAGACCAAGACTCCTATTAATCGAGGCGTAATCGAGGGGAAAATCCCCTAATGTGTAAATGCCGAGTATACTCTCACATGACTCAATCGCCCTCTTACAGTTTTCTGCCTTATCCTCCACACATGCAAGGGCGATGTAGGTATCGGCTACGTTCTTCATCGTCCTCGCATATTGGATTGGGGAGTCCTCCGGGTTTCTTACTGAAAGGGTCTCATTGTAGGCCTCAATCGCCTTCTTACAGTTCTCGGATCTATCCTCGATGTTGGCAAGGACGGAGTAGGCAACTCCGAGGTTATTCCGTACTAATGCGTATTGAGAAGGAAACCCTTGAGGGGTATAGACCTTAAGGGCCTCATTACAGGATTCGATTGCATTCCTGCAGTTTTCGGCTCCATTTTCCACCTCGGCAAGTGCTATATACACACTCCCTAAGTTGGTTTGCACCATTGCGTAGTTAAGGGAGAAACCCTCAAGGGAGTAGACCCTTAAGGCCTCCCTATAGGCCTCGATCGCCCTATACGAATTACCCACTCTATCCTCCACACTGGCGAGTCTTTCATATGCGATACCGAGGTTATTCTGGGTCATCGCGTAATCCACAGGCGATCCTTCAAGCGTCCTGACCCTTAGGGCCTCTTCGTACGAACCAATGGCCTTCTTTGAGTTTGTAGCCCTATCTTCCACCTCTGCAAGTGTGGAATAGGCTACACCTAGGTTATTCCGAACCATTCCATAATCGATAGGAGAATCCCCAAAACTAAAACCCTTAAGGGCCTCTTCAAAGGCCCTTATCGCATTCCTACAGTTTGTAGCCCTATCCTTCACCTCCGCAAGTGTGGAGTAGGCTACGCCCAGGTTGTTACATATAACGGTGTATCGGGATGGGGATTCTTCAAAGGTATAGACCCTAAGGGCCTCCTTGTAGGCCGCAATCGCCTCATTACAGTTAAGAACCCTGTCCTCTATCTCAGCAAGTGCCCTACGGGTATTGCCGAGATTATTCTGTATGATCGCATAGTCCTTAGGGGAGTATTGAAGTGTATAGACCCGAAGGGCCTTCTCATATGACCCGATCGCTCTTCTAAGATTCTCGACCCTATCCTCCGACTCAGCAAGAATGGTATAGACGACCCCCAGGTTTCTCTCTATCATACCGTAGTCTACAGGGAAATCCTCTGGGCTAAAGACCTTAAGGGCCCTTTCGTATGATCTGATTGCCTTCCTTGAGTTCCCAACCCTATCCTCTACACCTGCAAGAACGCTGTAGGCAATCCCTAGGTTCTTGGCGATCGTCCCGTAATCCATGGAGAAGTCCTCCGGGGTATAGACCCTAAGGGCCTCCTCATAGGATTCGATTGCTTTTCTTGAGTTTTCAACCCTGTTTTCTATCCTAGCAAGAGCACTGTAGGCAACTCCAAGGTTATTCTGAATCATCCCATAGTCCAGAGGGAAGTCCTCGAATGTATAAAACTTAAGGGCCTCTTTATAGGCTCTTATCGATCTCCTAAAGTTTTCTACCCCGTTCTCTACCTCGGCAATAGCACTGTATGCAGAACCGAGGTTGTTTTGAATCATCCCGTAATTCATGGGAAAGTCTTTAAGTGTGTAGACCCTTATAGCCTCTTTATACGCCCTAATCGCCCTCTTATAGTTGGCGACCGGATCCTCAAGGGTGGCAAGCGTGACAAACGCAACACCGAGGTTGTTCTGTGTCATCCCATAATCCAGGGGTGAATCTTTAAAGGTCCTCACCTTAAGGGCTTCCCTATAGGCCGCGATCGCCCTTATGCAGTTCTCGGCCTTGTTCTCTATCTCCGAAAGGGTGCTGTACGCGTTTCCGAGGTTGTTTTGAGTGGTTGCGTATTGCATTGGGAAGTCCCCAAGTGTGTATATCTTAAGCGCCTCTTCATAGGCTTCGATCGCCTTCCTACAATGCTCCGCATCCTGGGCAAGCATGTCATAAGCCGCACCGAGGTTGTTCTGTGTCATTGCATAGTCAAGTGGGAAGTCATGAATGGTATAAACCCTAAGGGCCTTCTCATAGGCCTCGATTGCCCTTATGCAGTTTTCGGCCTCGTTCTCCTCCTCGGCAAGTGTCCTATAGGTGTTACCGAGGTTCTTCTGAGTGTTCGCATACTGGATTGGAGTGTCTTCAAACGTGTAGAACTTAAGCGCCTCTTCATAGGCTTCGATCGCCCTTATGCAGTTTCCGGATTTATCCTCTACCTCGGCAAGGACACTGTAGGCGATTCCGAGTGTGTTCTGAACCATCGCGTAATCCATCGGTAGAGATTCGAGTGTATAGACCCTGAGGGCCTCTTTGCACGATTCGATTGCCCTCTTGCAATTCTCAGGCTTATACTCGATTTCAGATAGTGCGTTGTATAGCGTCCCAAGATCGTGCTTTATGCCCGCATAATCCAAAGGAGAGTCCTCGAGCGTAAAAACGCCCAAAGCCTCTTCATAGGCCCCTATAGCCCTCTTACGGTTTTCGGCCTCGTTCTCCTTAGAGGCAAGAAGCCCATACGCAATGGCTAGGTTCCTCTGGACATCGACATACAGGGTTGGAAAATCCCGTATGGTGTAGACCCTAAGGGCCTCCCTATGGGACTCGATCGCCCTCTTAAGGTTTTCAACCTTATCCTCCACCTCGGCAAGGAGCCTGTATGAGATTCCCATGTTGTTACGTGTCGTTGCATACTCTAAGGGGAAATCCTCAAATGTCCTCACCCGGAGGGCCTCGCTATAGGCCTCTATAGCCCTCTTACAGTTCTCGGATTTATCCTCCAAATGGGCAAGCGTCTCATACGAAACCCCGAGGTTATTCTGAATATCCGCATAATCCATCGGAAAGAGCTCAAGTGTAAAGAACCCAAGGACCTCTCTATAGAACCCTATTGCCCTCTTGCAGTTCTCCTCGCCGTTCCCGTATCCAGAAACCCTTAGATAGATATCGCCGAGTCTCTTCTTTGCGTTACTCCTATATATAGGGTCCGTTTCGGATTCCAGTATCCCTTCGTATATACCTCTGGCCCTGTTATAAGCCTCTATACCCTCATCCGTATCCTTTCGCTCCGCCTCATCGGCAATACGAGTGTAAAGGTATGCTAACGCACTATAGGCGCCAAACAATCGGGAAGAAACCCTGTTCCCGTGCTTCTCCTCCAGCCTTATTACCTCGTTAATGGCATTATCCAGGTCATCAACACCGACCTCTCTACTCCCTACCAATAAATCGAGCATTAACCTTTGGATTCTCCTTAGATCGTCTGGGCTAGTGCTAGAGGTGTGACTTAGGATTTGCTCAGAGTACCTCTCAAGAACCCTGGGCATTAGGGAACCTATTTCTTTTCCAATTCTATTCCTTGGATGCTCAGAGGAATCCGGATCGGCACCGGAATCCACAATAACCGTGTTTATACCGTGGTCCCTTGAGATACTATAAAAATAACCGAGAGGGGATTCTTCTAAATAGCCGCTAACGTCCCCCGGAAAGGAGGGATTTTCCATTTGAGAAAAACCGCTCTTATCCCGAACCGAAAAGACAAGCTTACCCTTTCCCCTTATGAGCCCGTATCCATATAGGAGACTAGGACCAAATCCATCGAGTATAAGGACAATCAATACGCATTCATCGAGAACCCTTTCAACGTGCTCCAGGAAGCGACTGTCTGAGAGACCGCTATCCGAGAGCAGGTAGACCCTAAGACCCCTCTCACACAAGGACTCTCTCACGGAACGGACGATGTCTCTAGTACACGTAATCCCTTCCCTATCAGGGTATAAAACAGCACACGGGACTTCGGCCTCCGAGCTTAATCTCGACCCCTTTTCTCTCATTAGAACCCTCCGGAACCAATCTCGACCTCTCGGGATTAGCATCCCTTTCATAATTATAGTGACAATAGCTATTTAAGGGCAATCCCGATCTCGATAATAGGAAAAGGGATAGGGCAAGGCATGACGCCTCTACGATCAACATCAATAATATGGAACCAAACGCGGATGCCGTTTATTACGAATACTCAGCCGGATTCAGTAAGGTATTAAACCGCATTACCCGGATTCCGGTCATCCACTTAAAGACCGTCATGCTACTCCGTTATGACCCCACAGGCGATACGATCACCTGAGTTTCCACTCGGATCGCTCACCTGATCATCCGACCCGGCATGTATGACGAGCGCTGTACCACCTGGCTGGAAAAGAGAGTTCTTTCCGGAGCCCATGGTCACAAGGGGAAAGAGTGCCACTACGGTCGCCGTACCATCCGGCTCGACCAGTATGTTAGGCGTATCTCCAGCGTGAGGGCCTTCTGGATTTTTCAATCCATGGTGTCTTCCATAAGGATTAAAGTGTCCACCAGCCGATTTGAAATCCGGTCCTTCGCATTTCCCAACCCCATGGATATGAAACCCGTGGAGTCCCGGAGGGAGGTTATAAACCTGGAGCGCAATCCTCACGCCGTCCTTACCCTCCACCAGAATCGCTTCACCGACCTTCTCTCCTTTTGAATTGCGTAGGTCGGCCCTGGCAATCCTTGGGTCCGCCTTCGCATGGTAAAGGCCACACAATAGAAAAACGCTGACGACAAAGGCAACGTACTTCATTTCTAACCCCCCTTTTTGGTCGTTTCATCTTACCTTGCGGAAACAGCTACCACAAAACTCGGTTCCCTCGTATATCTCGACACCGCATTCACAGGTGCCGATGACCCTTGGCTTTGAAATGGCCTTCAATCTCCCCAGCGCACTTTGGGCGCTTTCGTGCACCATCCTTAACCTCTCTTTGGATTCCTCGATCTCATCCTCTATCCTTTCTATCTCTATACACCTCGCCTTGATGGCCTCCTCATTAAAACCGTTCCTATGCTTAAACATCCTGTAGACGGCATTACCGAGCTCCTCCAGGGCGCTTTTTCTCTGTCTGTTAAGGGACTGTAGCTGGTTTTTAATCCTTAGGGTTTCGTAAGCCTCTTTTGATCTGATATTTACGATTCTGATTCCCTTATTTACGCCCTGCTTTAACCTACTGAAGAAATCCGACGCATCAAAAACATAAGCCATATCCCTCGATTCTCCTTAAAATCTATTCTTAGTGGAAAGGATACATAGAGAAACCCGATCCGAACGGTATATGTTAACTGAGAAAAACGTATAACACCAACTCCTCTAAGGGAATAGGCCACCTACATAAAGACGGCGGGCACCAATCTCATAGAGAACCACCAAAGGAGTACCATAAAGAGAAGAACGGTTAGAAGACGGTCCCTAGCCCTTTGATAAACGGTCAGGTGAATATTAAAGGAGGAGATGACAAGGAACGCAAAGAGAGGGATGCTAAGGGGGTTAAAGCGAAGGGCTCCAAGAAAATCACCCTCAGCCAGGGCGAGAAAGGCCCTTGTCATACCGCATCCAGGGCATGGAATCCCGGAGATCGCCCTGAAAGGGCAATAAAGTGGGATACATTCCAATACCCTATAAGGGGAGAGACCAAAGAGATGAATCACGAGAATAACCACAAACCAGGGGATTAGGATCAGGGAACCAAAGTTGAGAAGCGGCGTGTGATGAAATCCACAAATCCTAATCAAACTCGACGGCATCGTTTACCCTTATCACTACCAGTTTAAACTAGACCGCTTTTGCAGAGATCATATCGACTATCATGTTTATCTCCCTCTGTTGAATTGCATCCGTTACCAGGGTAAGCCCCAGAATAGATAGGACGATACTTATAGTCGGCAGGTCCCCGCTCTTAGGGAGCCCAAACCTCTCCTGTAGCATGGTTATCTCACGACCCATTACGTACTCGTAGTAGAGATGGTAGATACCGCATGTAACGATCGTAAAAAGCAACCATTTAACGAAGGAGAACCTTTCCTCGCCAGTGATGAGATTCACAAACTTCATCTGTATGTACTGCCAGTAGATGTTGAATATACCAAGTGTGATAATAGATAGGATAACGTACCTAGCGATACTGACCTTAAACGACCGTAATTCAGCCTGGTCTATGGGGGAAGGGGGTCTCTCCATCCATCCTCCTTTTATATACAAGAGACGGTATATATGTCTTTCAAATGTTAGCGATGTCTTGTGTCTTTTTCAACCGCTACTAAAGGGTTTCAAACGGAAGCTCGCCTCGAAGGAATTAAATAGATCCAGATACTGTTCAAGGAGGCGCGTCATTAGGAACCCCTTCATCACGGTTTGCCTCGCCTTCCGTCCCATCTCATTCCTTAGTTTTTTGTCTTTAATTAGACGCACGATCCTCTCTGCCGCCTCTTCGACCGAAGAAACCAGAAAACCGTTTACCCCATCCTCTATCTGATAACGAATCCCACCCACGTTTCCACCTATGACGGGGGTTCCCTTCCACATGGCCTCCGTGACCGTAAGACCGAAGCCCTCCCTAATGGACTTCTGAATCACCACTGCAGCGCGCCTCTGAAGGGCGTTTACCAATGCCGAGTCTTGGCGGCAGAGAATAATAATGCGTTCTTCTTTACACTTAAGCAGGTGTTCGTATATCTCCTCCCCTTCCGGGTCATCAGTAGCTACGTTTCCGAGTAACACAAGGGTACAGTCCACTTCCCTTCTTGCCAGCTTAAAGGCCTTAATCACGCCTTCTGGATCCTTCCAGTGATCAAAGCGGGAGATCTGAACCACAAGTGGGAGGTCGGTAGGAATACCGTAATGTTTAAGGCGCTCGTCTATCTCCCTTTCACTGAGTTCGCGGTTTTTAAGTGTGAATGGATCAATCGCGGGAGGGAAAAACAACTGGGGTGTTTTAAGCCTCTTTCTATACTCCTTCAGGCTGAGTATTACAGCATCGTACCTTTCTATGAATGGAAGCAGGTAGTTCCAGACCTCTTTATTCGGATTCGTGAGGTCAATGTGACAACGCCAGATCCAGGGCCCCCTCTTCCTGTAGTGGTTTATCATGGGAAGGGGCTGTGGATCATGAATGATAACGATATCGTGATCCAGGTGGTTTCGAATAGAGTTTTCGTATATCACGTCCTCGTAAATCCTCATCTTCCGTTCTGTAAGATCGCCTTTACCGCCTTGTAGTGCGTTATGAATCTTCTTGGTGATACTGAAGAAATCCGGAGATCCCTGAATTATCCTCCACTCCGTTTTGATCCCTACGCTATTCATTAAAAGCGTAAGGGACGATAGGAGCTCTGCAACACCGCCTCCATAATAGGTCGAGTTTATATGGACGACATGTAACCCCTGGAGTGGCTTTGCCTTCTCCTTTATTCTCTCAACCGTTTCGGATCCGACGAATCTCCTATAGTCTTCAACCCGGACGATCCTATGATGACCGATCATAGGAATAAAATTAATAATCCTGATTCTCTAAGTCAAATTCGACTATACCTGGATTTTCCTTTTAGAGTAATCCCTCTTCACGGATATTTTCAGGTATGATTACCTTTCTTGAGTTGTATAATTTAGAAATGGACTATTATAGAGCTAACGGATTTTCGTATCTTAAACCTTGACTTAAGACATACACTGATCTGAGGATAGCTAATGTTCGGAAGAAAAATCTTCTACGGATGGTACATAGTGGCCGCGTCTCTAATCCTCATCATTTTGGACGGTCTTCTCCTCTATTCCTTTGGGGTGTTTCTCCCCTACCTGAACGAGGAGTTCGGTTTCTCACGTGCTATGGGTTCCTCCGTATTCTCACTTAGGTCATTCGTACTCGCCTTTTCTCTCACAATCGCTGGTCGTCTTGTGGATAAATACGACCCCAGAGCGGTGATATTTGGAGGGGGTGTTATTGCGGCCCTGGGGGTTTTTCTCTCCGGACTCGCAACAAAGGGATGGCACCTATATCTCACCTATGGATTCCTTATCGGACTGGGGGACGGGGTTCTGTATATCACCTGTGTCGCCCTTGTGAGCAGGTGGTTCGTAAAGAAAAGGGCGCTTGCTATTGGAATCATAACAACCGGGATTCCGCTTAGCGGACTCATAACAAACCCCCTTAGCGCGTGGCTTATCTCTTCATTCGGGGTGAGGAATGCGTTCTTTATCCTCTCAGGGATCATAATGGTCTCCATTCTATCCGCATTCGTCTTGAGGGCCTACCCGGAAGATAAGAACCTAAGGCCTTACGGTGCGGATGAGGAAGACCTGTCGAGGGCCCAGTCCCTCAAACGGGAACCAAAGGGCAACGGCGACTGGAAGCTCCTCGAGGCGATAGCCACTCCGACCTTCTGGTTGATGTATACGATGTACTTCTTCGGATTTACAACCTTCCTAGTTGTTGTGGTTCACCTCTTTAATTTCGCTATAGACCTTGGAATCTCCCCTCTTGTAGCCTCCGGTGCCCCAGCCGCTATCGGTTTGGGAAGCCTGATTGGAAGGGTTGTCCTTTCTGCGCTCCTCACCGAGGTTTTAGAAAGCAGGAAGGTCCTTTTTATCTGCTTCTTGATCCAAGGAAGCTCGATCTTCCTTCTTCTAGGAATAAGAGAAACCTGGGCGTTCTACCTCTTTGGGATCCTATTTGGGTTCTTCTATAGCGGAACCGTGCCGATTTTCCCGACGCTCCTTGGGAATTTCTTCGGACTCGGCTCATTGGGAGCTATATACGGTTTCTTCGGTACATCCTACTCGGTTGCCGCTATAAGCGGACCGCTTGTTGCAGGGTATATCCATGACATAACTGGCAGTTACTTCTATCCCTTTCTCCTTGCCGTACTTTTCTGCTATGTGGCCTCGTTTTCATCCCTCTTCATCAAGGCCCCTAAGAGGGTAAAAGAGAGAATCGCCGGGAGGTCTCTATGATCCTCGAAGAAGGGTCGTCCCAAACCTCTCCTGCCGCATCACGGGTTCCCTTTTCACGTGGGATGTATAGGATATATTTAGATCTATATTATGAGCAGAGAAACGATCCAAGAGATCCGTAAAGGCGGAGGAGAACTCCTAAAGGCCCTAAACCGGGAGCTTTATATGAACCTAGCCGGGTTAAAAGGGGGAAGCAACCTCGATGGGATCTATAAATCCCATCCCGATTTTCGGGAGCCGGATCTATTCCTTTCCCTAAAAGGCATAACCCCAGGGGATAAAGAGGCGGGGGAAAACCGTAGTTCATCCCTCCTCTTGGGATTCCTAGCCCGCTCCTTCCTTGGGGGTAAAACGGCAAGAGCCCTAGATAGGCTCCTTTCCATCGAGGCCGAAGAGACGATCCATATTGAGAGAAGAAGAATCCCCTATAGAGCGGCACTCGGAGAGTTAAAAAGGGAACCCAAGAGGGCGCGGCGGGAGGAAATAGATAAAAGGAGAAAGGAGGTAGTCCTAAAACTCAACCCCCTTCTTCTCGAATCCCTTGACAGGATAGAGGAAGCCTCGGTAGAGATTGGATTTCCGAATTACATAAGCCTCTGCGACTGGGTGGAAGAGCTTGAACTACCACGACTCGAAGAAAGGGCAAGGCTCTTTCTTAACGACACGGAGTACGCCTACCGTGATCTACTCTCGTGGTTCCTCTCTAAGAGGATGGATCTAAAGCTAAAAGACGCTAAGATCCACGACCTCTACTACCTTTTCGATTCCTTCGAACTCAAAGCGAACTTCCCAAAAAGGGACTTAAAATCCCTGGCTGAGACGCTTCTAAAGGAGATGGGTCTAGGGATTGGAGAAAACATAAAGGTGGACTTAGAAGAAAGGAAAGGGAAGACCTGTGAGGCCTTTTGCATCCCAATCGAGCCACCGGAAGACGTGGTATTTTCAATCTATCCCGTAGGAGGTATAGAGGACTACGAATCCTTCTTCTATGGACTGGGAAGGGCGCTCTGCTACGGCTACGGAGAACGCGGGGACGATTTTGAGTTTAAGAGTCTGAGAGAAGAGGCCTCCGTTGAGGTATTTGCCCAACTATTTAAAAATCTTGTCTTTCAGCCCAAATGGTTAAAGAGGCATCTGGGATCCGACACGGGTAGGGATTTCCTAAGGTTCCTCTACTTAAGAAAACTCATGGCTATAAGACACTACTCCGGGATACTCATATACGATTTGGCCCTCCACAGGAACGGAGACTATAAGTCCGAGCCCCGTTTCTATAGAGAAACGCTCCAAGGCGTAACCCTTTCAGAGCATAGCGAAGCCGACTATCTGGTTGACGTTAGGCCCCTTTTCCACTCCACTCTAGGTGACCTAGGTCAGACCGCAAGCCGCCTAAAGGCGAGTATATTAGAGGCTTGGTTAGAAAACCACCTAAGGGAAAGGTTCGATGAGCAGTGGTGGAGGACAAAGGAGGCGGGGGATTTCATCCTCAAGATGTGGAAGGATGGAGGGAGGATCACCTCCTTTGAGATCTCTGAAAGATCGGGGATTAAGGGGTTGGATTTAGCAGCACTTCTTGCCCCTTTTAAGGAGATCCTTGGTTAGGAGTATCGGATGACAACGGGTATATTCTATAGCCGTATATTAAAGACAAGCCCGGGTCCCGTGATAGGCCCGAAGTTTATCAATTTTCCAGAGGCCCTTGGAGATGTTCTAAGACTCCCCAATGTGAAGCTCTTTGAGCACGAGCCGATATCAGAGGATCTGCTTCTAAAATTCCATACCAAGGAGATGGTAGAGAATCTAAAGAGAAAACCTTATGGGAAAAACGCATTCTATTCGGCAGGGGCATGTGTACTTGCGACAAAGAAGATAATGGGTGGCGAGCTAAAGAACGGGCTCCTCTTTAATAGCGCCTCAGGACATCATGCCGGTCCGAGACACGCATGGGGTGGAACCTATATAAACTGTGTTGCACCTGCAGTCTATATCGCCAGGAAAACCACGGGAAAAAGGAGATTCGCCCTGCTTGATACGGATTGTCACCATGGAGACGGAGACAGGGAGATGTTTAAAGACGACCCGGATCTTCTCCACGTCTGCTTCTGCCATTCAAGCTACGTGAGTGAAACAAACGTCTGTGTGGATGTCGGTTGGAGTTCTACCGACGATGGGTATCTAGACCTCATAAGGAGGGAATTCATTCCCAGAGCAATAGGGTTTAAGCCCGATATGATCTTCCACTTTCTTGGACACGACACGTGCCAGGGAGACTACGGGGATATTGGCCTGACCCAAGACTTCTTTATAGAACTCGTAAGGGAGATAAAGGGATGCGCAGAAAGGGTTTGCAGTGGGAGATACCTCATCATAACGGGGGGTGGCTCACGAAGAGACGTGGCCGAGTATATATTCCCAAGGATCGCGGGGATCCTAGCGAGCCCAGCTTAAAGCAACCAATAAAAGACGCGGGATGCATGGTTTATCATCCATCTTTAATCCTGCATTCCCGCATCACGTGCTTACCAAATCCCACTAGGGGTTTAAGATCACCTTACCAAACTGGTTCCTGTCTTCAAGGAGCCTCTGGGCATCTGCGGCATCTTTGAGGGGAAACGTCTTGTCGATAACAGGACGGAGCCTGCCAAGTGAAACTAGGTTCACGACGGTCGCCAAATCCCTCCGTGGGGCATTAAACACGGTCACACCCAGAATAGAAACGTCCCTTACGATGATGGGCCCCAGGTTCGCCTGAGTGGTTCCGCCGCCTACGACCCCTACGAGGAGCAGTCTACCTCTAGGAGCAAGCGACTGGATGTTCTTATCCCATACCGATGCCCCTATCTGATCGAATATGAGATCCACCCCGTTTTTATTGGTTATCCTTTTAACCTCCTCGGCGAAGTCTGATCTGTTGTAATTTATGGTTTCATGGGCGCCTAGCTCCCTAGCCTTGGCAAGTTTTTCGTCCGTACCAGCCGTTGCGATTACATGTGCCCCCGAGAGACTGGCAACCTGAACCGCGGCACTCCCGGTACCGCTTCCCGCAGCATGCACGAGAACCGTCTCACCGGGTTTAAGGCCTCCCCTTTCAAAAAGCCCATACCATGCGGTTACGAAGCAGATCGGAAGGGCAGAGGCGTCGTTGTATGAAAGGTTATCAGGTATAGGAACGGCATTTGCCGCAGGAACCTTCACATACTCAGCAAACCCACCGTGTATATTAACACCGATTACCTTCGTAGAAACGCAGAAGTTAGACTCACCCGCCTGACAAAACCGGCATTTTCCGCATCTAACCGAAGGATCTATAACGACTCGTGTACCAACCGTTAAACCGGTGACCTTCCCTCCAACCTCGGCCACATCCCCTGCAATATCCACACCTCCTATATGGGGAAGGTCAACGGGCCTCGGAGACTTACCCGATCTAAGACGCAGGTCCAGATGGTTTAGTGAAGCGGCTTTTACCCGAACGAGAACCTCGTTATCCCCGACCTCGGGTTTAGGCACGTCTTCGAACCTTAGGACTTCAACACCGCCAAACTCATAATAGATTATCGCCTTCATAAAGTACCTCCATATACGGGATGGAATATCTATTCTCCACTCATTTTACATTATTTATAACCCGACCGAAATTACCATAGAGGGCAAATTTGAACAAACGGTTTTGGTGTGATAGCTTTTATCGGGATGGGTAAATCCAAAATGGGGGCTATTCGATAAAGGGATGTTTGGTATTGGAACGAGCGAAATACTCATAATCCTCTTAATAGCGCTTCTCGTTCTGGGCCCAAAGGAGATTCCAAGGGTCGCAAGAACGCTTGCCCGCGGGATGAGGGAGCTTCAGAGGGCCAAGGATGAACTGAGACAAACCCTGGACAAGGAAATAGACGAGGAAGAGGCCCCTAAACAAAAAGAGGAAGGCAAATCCCCCTCGGATCCGGATGTGGAAACAAAGAAGGATGGTTCCCTTAGTTAGACCTCCCGTCCACAAGCACTTAGGATATAGGATAAACCAAGTGATCTAAGTCAAGGATAAAGAACCCACTCTAGAAGAAAACCAGACATGATCTAGCCTCGTCTAACTTGCGAATGGGGTATCGGTCAGATACAATCCTTTTAGTTTAATATGTAGAGGGGTTTTTATGCCTAAACTCACCATAGACGGAAACGAGATAGAGGTAGAGGACGGATTAAACCTCATTCAGGCAGCGGCCAGAATCGGCATCGAGATTCCTCACTTCTGCTACCATCCCGCTTTAAGCGTCGTTGCCCAGTGCAGGCAGTGCCTTGTGGAGGTCGAGGGTGTTCCTAAGGTAATGCCCGCCTGCAACACATTTGTAAGAGAGGGGCTCATCGTAAAGACCAATTCGGAGAAGGCGATTAAGGCGAGGAAAGCCACCGTTGAATTCACACTCATAAACCATCCGCTCGACTGTCCGATCTGCGATAAGGGAGGGGAGTGCCCGCTTCAGCTTACCACGTTCAAGCACGGCCCGGGCTACAGCAGGTTCGACGGCCCGGAGGAGAAAAAGGTAAGAAGGAAGTATTACCTAAGCGATAGGATAGTGTACGATCCGAATCGCTGTATAATGTGCACGAGGTGCGTCAGATTCACCGATGAGATAACAAAAACCGGAGAGCTTGGATACAGCGGACGCGGATTCAGGAAGAGGATAGTGGTCTTTCCCGGAAAGACGCTCGATAATGAACTCGCCGGCAACGTTATCGACCTCTGTCCAGTAGGTGCCCTCCTCAGTAGAGACACCCTTCACGAAGAAAGGGTATGGTACTGGAGGTTCACCGATACGGTGTGTCCTCTTTGCAGTAATGGATGTAACATAACGGTTGGAGCTGATCCGAGAAAGGGTCGCATATCGAGAATCAGACCGAGGGTAAACCCCGAGGTGAATGAGTACTGGATATGCGATACGGGCAGATACGGATTCAAGGGAATCCAAGAGGAAAAACGGCTGAAGGAACCCATAATCAGGGTGGGTGAAGGGTTTGAAACCACCGCGTGGGATAAGGCCATCGGCCTCGTTTTAGAAGGAATCAGCCGAATAAAATCAGACTCCCCTTATGAGGTAGCCTTTATAGGCTCCCCCATTCTTACAAACGAAGAGCTCTATCTCCTTAAGAAACTCGCCGGTATCCTAGGCATCGATAACGTAACCTCAAACGCCGGTAGACCTGTAGGAGAAAAGAGGTTTGGACTCATAAGCCCTGACCCATTCCCAAACAGTAGGGGGGTGAGGGATATGGGTTTGGCATCCGATTCCAATGGGATAGGTCAGGTAATGAGGTCGATTCTTGAAGGGAGGATAAAAGCCCTCTTCGTTGTAGGTGAAGACCTCTTCCAAATCATCTCCCAAGAGGAAAGGGCGAGGCTCGTAGAGGCCCTCTCCAAACTCCCATTCCTTGGGGTAGAGGACTTTAGGCTTACAGAAACCGTAAAGATGGCCCATGTTATCCTTCCGGGTGCAAGCCCCTATGAAAAGGATGGAACCTTTACAAACGACCGGGGAAGGGTGCAGAGGGTGAGAAAGGCAATCTCACCGCCTGGGGATGCAAAGCCGGATTGGGAGGTTCTCACGCTCATCGGGAGGAGGATACAAAAAGAGGGTTTCAAGTACAGAGACCCTTCTCAGATTATGATTGAGATCTCCGAAAGGTTCCCCTCCTACAAAGGGATTAACTACGACAAGATCGGAGTGCTTGGCATAAACAGGCGGGGTGATTTGGTATGAACCACGTATCCCGACCGTATCCTGTATGGTTCTAAAAAGCGATGGTTAAAGGGTAGAAAGACATGACATGGGTTGAAATCGGAATCTCTGTCGTAAAGATAGCTCTTGTCTTCTTTGTGGTTCTTACACTCGTTGCCTATCTCACTCTGGCAGAAAGGCGGGTAAGCGCATTTATCCAGGATAGGCTGGGACCAAACCGTGTGGGCCCATTCGGGCTCCTCCAGCCGCTTGCCGATGGTATAAAGTTCATATTTAAGGAGGATATAATACCGGCACGCGCAGACAAGCCCTTCTATGTCTTGGCCCCTGCCCTCTCCCTTGTAACGGCCCTAATCGCACTTGCCGTGATCCCGATAGGCAAGGGGTTTGATACCACGATCTTTGGTCTCCTCAAAGAGCCCGTTCGTGTGGATTTTCAGATAGCCGATATAAACGCCGGGCTTCTTTACGTGTTTGCCGTCACGTCCCTAAGCGTCTACGGCGTGGTTCTCGGCGGCTGGTCGTCAAACAGCAAGTACTCCCTCTTAGGGGGGCTCCGTGCGGCCGCGCAGATGATAAGCTACGAGATCTCTCTTGGACTCTCCATACTAGGAGTAATACTACTTGCAGGCTCTCTTAGGCTGAGCGATATAGTCGAGGCACAGCAGCGGATCTGGTTCGTAATCCCTCAGGCCCTGGGATTTCTCGTCTTTATGGTCGCTTCCTTTGCGGAAACGAACCGCCTTCCCTTTGACCTTCCAGAAGCCGAGCCTGAGATCGTGGCTGGTTATCATACCGAGTATAGTAGTATGAAGTTCGCTATGTTCTTTATGGCCGAATACACACACATGATCGTTGCCTCCGCTCTTATGGTCTGCTTCTTCCTTGGCGGATGGTACCCTCTACCCTTTGGCGGCTGGTTCGGGATCGATGTAGAAAAGTACTGGTATCTCCCTCCTATCGTTTTTATTGGGAAGGTCCTATTCTTCCTCTTTCTCTTCATCTGGGTAAGGTTCACGCTTCCCAGATTCCGTTACGACCAGGTGATGGGTCTAGGCTGGAAAGTCCTCTTTCCACTTGCGGTTCTAAACATCATCGTGACGAGCGCTATCGTCGTGTTTACACATGGATAAAAAACCCCGTATCTTATGCCACTTAAGGCCGATAAGGAGGCGGATCTAAGAGATGTCAGGATTCTCCCTAATCACATTCGATTGTTATGGAACCCTGATCGACTGGGAGTCGGGGATGAAGAGAGCCTTAAGTGGGCTTCTAATGAGGAGGAACCTCTCTCTCGATGTCGAATCCCTGACCGAGAGGTATATAGAGATCGAACTCGGGATCGAACGCGAAGGCTATCGCAGGTATAACGAGGTCCTCATGCTTGGGGTAAGGAGGCTATTTGAAGAAAGAGGCATAGGGCTCACCCCTCAAGAAGAAAGGATATTCGCAGATACCATCATCGCATGGCCACCATTCGAGGAGACGACGGAGGTCTTAAAAAGGCTTAAGGAAAAATACAGGCTTGCCATCCTCTCAAACATAGATGACGATATAATACGGCGCTCGATCGATCTCATGGATGTGGAATTTTACGCCGTCATAACGGCAGAAGGGGTGAGATCCTATAAACCATCTTACGGACACTGGAGAAGGTTGATAGAGGTCTTTAATCTTCCAAATAATAAGGAGATCCTCCATGTCGCGGCAAGCTACGTCCATGACATCGTGCCCGCCAAGGAATTGGGGTTTCGGACGGCATGGATTAACAGGAAGAACGAAAAGCCAAGGGGGGATATTAGACCGGATTACGAGTTTAGGGATCTGAGACCCCTAGTGGACCTACTCGGATGACCCTTACCTTTTAATCCGATTAGATGGAAACGGGCCTTGATTTCTAGAATTCGGTCAAATCATAGATTAGATATCCAGATTTCTCACGTTTAGGGCGTTCCTCTCTATAAACTCCTTTCTCGGCTCAACCTGATCGCCCATTAGAATCGTGAAGATCTCATCGGCCTTAACGGCGTCTTCGATCCTTACCTGCTTGAGAACACGGGTCTCAGGGTTCATTGTGGTTTCCCAGAGCTGCTCCGGGTTCATCTCTCCAAGCCCCTTATACCTCTGTATAAACATCCCCTTCTTTCCGAGCGAGAGTATATATTCGGTAACCTCCTTTAGGTTTTCAAGCCTCGTTTCTTCACCGCCGTTTTCCCTAATGAAATAGGGAGGGTCCCCCACGATCTTTATGCTCTCACGCAAGCCCCTGAGCTCCGTAAAATCGGGAGAGTTCAGGAAATCAAAGTCAATCACCGTGTCCCTAACCCTGCCGTTTTCCTTAAAGTGATAGACGATACGTGAACAGTTGTGTTCCTCGTCCTCATCGAGATCCCAGTCAAGCGCCGAGATCTCAGGGTAACGCCTCTCTATCCACCCCTTGATCTCCCGAAGGTGGATATCGAGCTCCGCCTCGTTTCCGATCTTTAGATGGCTTTTTCTAAAGGTGTCTCTACTCGCAAAGGCCTCTACTATCCTTGTATCCCTTCCCGATCTTCCCGTTCTCTCCAGGATCTTTCCATACGATATGGATTTCCTTATGATCTCAAGGAGCCTGCTTCCCTTGATCTCCTTTGATTCGCCGTCACCGTTTACCCTTAAGACTACCCCCTCCGTACCTATCTCAAGGAGGTAATTCTCAAAACTCTGCTCGTCCTTTAGATACCTCTCTTCCCTTCCCCGTTTTATCCTGTAAAGAGGGGGTTGCGCCACGTAGAGATAGCCCCTTTCTATGATTTCCGGAACCTGTCTGTAGAAGAAGGTAAGGAGAAGGGTTCTTATGTGAGATCCGTCAACATCGGCATCGCTCATGAGGATTATCCTGTGATAGCGGAGCTTTGATATGTCAAAATCATCGCTTCCGATCCCGGTGCCAAGCGCGGTAATCATGGTTCTTATCTCTTCGTTGCTAAGCATCTTATCGAATCTGGCCTTCTCAACGTTTAGAATCTTCCCGCGAAGTGGAAGCACGGCCTGGTTGTACCTTACCCTTGCCTGCTTTGCCGACCCACCGGCGGATTCCCCCTCTACTATAAAAAGCTCTGAGTGCTGTGGATCGCTTTCCTGGCAATCGGCGAGCTTTCCTGGAAGGGAACCGGATTCGAGGGCGCTTTTTCTCCTTGTAAGCTCACGGGCCTTTCTCGCGGCTTCCCTTGCCCTTGCCGCCTCTACGGTCTTCTCGATTATCTTTCTCGCAACGGACGGGTTTTCTTCAAAGAACGTCCCAAGCCTGTCGTTAAGAAGCGTTTCAACTATACCCTTTACCTCCGTATTCCCCAGCTTTGTCTTTGTCTGCCCTTCAAACTTGGGATTTGGGAGTTTAACGCTTATTACCGCTGTAAGCCCTTCCCTAGTGTCCTCTCCGGTTAGGGCGACCTTTGCGTTTTTAAGGAGTCCATGGTCCTCGGCGTACTTGTTTATGGTTCTTGTGAGTGCACCCCTAAACCCGGTAAGGTGCGTGCCGCCCTCAAGGTTATTTATGTTGTTTGCGTAGCAGAATATCGTCTCGTTATACCCATCGTGATACTGGAGGGCAACCTCCACGATGATGTCATCCTTTTCACCGGATACATATATAGGTCTTGGATGGAGGTTGTTTTTATTCTTATTGAGTTCCTGAACAAAGGCGACTATCCCGCCCTTATAGTAGAACTCCTCCTCCTTCCCATCCCGCTCGTCTATGAGTCTTATCCTGAGGCCGCTATTTAAAAACGCAAGTTCCCTTATCCTATGGGCAAGGGTGTCGTAGTTGAACTCGTTTACCTCAAATATAGAGGGGTCTGGCTTGAACCTGATCTTGGTTCCGCTCCTCTTTGTCTTTCCGGTCTCCTTTAATCCAGTAACGGGCTCCCCCCTTTCGTATCTCTGATACCAGACCTTTCCGTCCCTTCTTATCTCCAGGATAAGATACTCTGAAAGGGCGTTTACAACCGTGACCCCTACACCGTGAAGACCACCTGAGACCCTATAGACCTTTCCCTCGAATTTCCCCCCGGCGTGGAGCATAGTCATAACCACCTCGGCAGCGGATTTGCCGGTTTCCTCGTGTATATCAACCGGGATCCCCCGGCCGTTATCCTCAATCGTTACGCTTCCGTCTGCATGGATAGTTACTGTGATCTCATCACAAAACCCGGCAAGGGCCTCGTCGACACTGTTATCGAGAACCTCAAAAACGAGGTGATGAAAGCCCCTCGTGCTCGTATCACCGATATACATGTCGGGACGTTTTCTTACGGCTTCAAGCCCCGGAAGAACCTTGATCGATTCAGCTGTATAGGAGTTATCCTCTCTATAAGACCTTCCCTCTATATCCTTATCCACTTCCACCTAAACTACCTCCATTGATAATCTAGAATCTAAACAAAACATTATACCATAAAAAACAACAAAAGTAAATAAAATCAAGGACTTTTAGAGGGTTTTGTAAAGTGGTTTCTATTTAATAAAAGACCCCTAAAGCCACTCCCCGGAGGATGAGAATCAGACCCTTGGCGGGGTAATCCCAACCTGCTTCTGGTACTTGCCTTTTTTATCCGCATACGATACCTGGCACACCTCGTCAGCCTCAAAAAAGAGCACCTGGGCTATCCCCTCGTTTGCGTAGATCTTCGCAGGAAGTGGGGTCGTATTTGAGATCTCCAATGTAACAAACCCCTCCCATTCGGGCTCAAAAGGGGTTACGTTCACTATGATACCGCAGCGTGCGTACGTGGACTTACCCACGCAAAGCGTTATTACGCTCCTTGGGATCCTGAAATACTCAACCGTCTTTGCGAGGGCAAAGGAATTCGGGGGTATTATGCAGACATCCGCTTTAATTGAAACAAACGACCTCTCATCAAACCCCTTGGGGTCAACAACCGTGTTGTAGACATTCGTAAAGACCTTGAATTCGTCGCTTACCCTTATGTCATACCCATAGGCAGAAAGACCGTATGAAATCGATCCCCCTGTCACCTGCCCATCGACAAAGGGCTCTATCATCCCGTGCTCAAGTGCCATCCGTCTTATCCAGTGGTCGGGTTTTACCCCCATATCTCCCTTACTCCTTTCGGTTTGAAATTAGAGGGATAGTACCATAGTTAGGCATGTTACTCAATCCGTTACTAGTATAACCTTTAATGTTTTCACAAAACTCCCTCACGACCCCACGTTCGTGGATCCCCTTGCTCACATGGGGACGCCTCTTAATGAGATATTCCATAGCGCACTTGGGGTTATTAAGACCTTTCGATTTTAGAAGCCAGCATAAAACGACCGTTGCGCTTCTTCCACGCCCGGCCTTACAGTGGACGTAGACCCTATGACCAAGTGCCACATGGCTCTCAATAAACTCGATTCCTCGCTCTACGGTTTGCAAACTAGGGGAAGAATAATCAACCGTTGGCAACCTGAGCTCTTCTATACCTGCGTCTCTATAGGCCTCTTCGGGTCCCCCGTATTCCTCACAGAGGTTGAGGACGGCCTTAACCCCCATATCACTCAGCCTAGAGACATCAAACGAAAAGGGCATCGCCCCAAGGATCACCCATTCGTCAATCTCGTCCCACCAGTTTCTGAGATTAAGTACCCTGCTTAAAAGCACGTTCCAGATTAAAGTGGGATAGAAGAGGACACGCGCGCATATCCACACGAATCTTTCCATCGCATAAACATGAGTATTATAAAGCCATTTTTTTCCCCTTTCGTTTTAAGTGCCTATCTATCCGCTTAAACTCCATTAAGACACCGTCGAGGCTCAGGAGAACTGCCTTAAGAACCTTATGCTGTTTTCAAAAAAGAGCCTTATGTCATTTATGCCGAATCTAAGCATGGCGATCCTCTCAATGCCCATTCCAAACGCAAACCCCGTATAGCGCTGAGGATCGTAATTAACGCTCCTAAATACCTCTGGGTCTACCATACCGCAACCGCCGATCTCAAGCCATCCTGAGTTCTTGCACACCCTGCACCCCTTCCCCTCACAGATAACGCATCTGATGTCCACCTCCGCACTCGGCTCCGTAAACGGGAAGAAGCTCGGCCTAAACCTAACCCCTATCTGGGGCCCGAACATGAGCCTCACGAACTCACTGAGCACACCCTTTAGATCGCCAAAAGTCACGTTTTCATCGACTAATAGCCCCTCTACTTGATGAAACATGGGGCTATGCGATACGTCGCTATCGCACCTATATACCTTTCCAGGTGCGATTACCTTTACGGGTGGCTTTTGCCTTTCCATGACCCTGATCTGGACGGGGGAGGTATGCGTTCTAAGTACTATCTCATCCGAGATGTAGAATGTATCCTGCATATCCCTTGCCGGATGATCCTTGGGGATATTTAGGGCCTCAAAATTATAGTAATCGAGTTCGATCTCAGGACCCTCCGCAACCTCAAACCCCATCCTCTCGAAGATGGCTATAATCTCCTCCATAACCTGGGTTATGGGATGCTTTGCCCCAAGGCGCATACCCCTTCCGGGAAGGGTAACGTCCACACGCTCGGTAAGGAGGGCATGCATTTTCTTTTCCTCTCTTATCTCCTCTAACCTCTTTTCGGATAGGTCCTCGATAAAGAGCTTGACCTCATTTACAAGACGCCCCATCTGGCGTCTTTCCGATTCCGGGATCTCGCGCATCCCCCTGAGGATTTCGGTTATGATCCCCTTTCTACCGACGAACCTGGCCTTTACGTTTTGAAGCGCCGTTTCGTCACTAACAGCCTTTAATTCCCTCTCGGCCTCGATCCTTATATCCGTGAGTTTCTCTTTCATATCTTGACTCCCGATTACCATCTATTAAACACCGGCTCCTCATCTAATTTCTTGCAATAGAAACGATGGTTATAGCGATCATACCCACTCCTATCGCACCCTTTGTAATCGTTCCAAACACCCTTCCCCAAAAGGCCCCTCGACCCGATTGTATGGCCTGAGCCATATCCCTTCCCTTGAGAATCTCGACTAGGAAAGCCCCAGTGAAGGCACCCGAAAAAGCACCGATGACCGAACCTATCCCAAAGAGAAAAGGGGCACCCAGTATAGCGCCAGCGATTCCACCAACGATCGAACCGACGATCGCGCTCCAACTCGCCCTCTCCTTTTTTGCTCCAAATACACCTAGAAGCAATTCTAACAACTCACCCAATACCGCTAGAACGGCCAAAACGATTATAACCTTCGTTGTGATCTCGTTAAACCCCTTATACCAGCCGTAGAGCACCGAGTCGGCCAGGATGATAAAGTTCCCCGGCAACCCCAATAAAAGCGAGGCAAGCCCCAAGAAGGCAACGATTAGAAAAACGATAAAAATTAAATAATCCATCTATTATTATTTACCTGGGAAAATATATTAATCCAACTCACCGATTAAGAAATCGCTAAAAGCCTATCCAGAATAAATTTAACAATGTTCAACGTATAAGAAATGACCAAGCACAAACACCTAATTACTTACCAACCGCTCTCTAGGGCGAGATCCCAGTCTGTTCAGCAGCAATTGCGATTTTATCGGCGCCTGCCTCTTTAGCCATCTCTAAAATCTTGACTGTCTCCCCAAGAAGGATGTTCTTATCCCCCTCGAAAATTACCGTTTTATCCGTACTTCTTGCAAGTTCCGTCTCCAACTCCCTCTGTAATTCCTGCTCCGAAACCCTCCTTCCATTTAGGCTGATCTCCTTTTGTTGAGTTACAGTAACGACTACCCCCCTCGGCTCCGCTGTGGTTTTGGAAGCACTGGGCAAGTTCACTTTAGCTCCGGATGAAATAAGGGCAGAGCTTGTTATCATGAAAATTATCAGTAGAACTAAAAAAACATCTGTAAGCGGTGTGATGTTTATTTCAGAAACTATATCCTCTTCATACCTCTCTTCCGGCTTGCCTATTAATGCCATATATGTGCCTCCATTCTTTATAAGCTTCTAAAAACTTATAAGAGTTAATCTTCAGTTCAGCATTCACAGAATTTATTGTTATTTGAAAATAGTTATAGAAGATCACAGCGATTATAGCTACCACCAACCCTAAAGCCGTCGCAATCAAAGCTTCCGAAATCCCAGCGGCAACAACCGAGAATCCCCCTGTCCCCATAACCGACATGCTGTGGAAGGATTTAATTATCCCTATGACAGTTCCCAGTAAACCTATAAAAGGAGCGCTGCTGCCGATTGTGCCGAGAATCCATAAGTGTTTCTTGAGCTTATGTACTTCTTCGAACCTCTTTTCCTCTATTAAATCAGTCGCTTGTTTTAACGACTTATTCCTTCCTAGAGAGAGCAGATAGCCGTAGATACCGGCCATAGGGCTTCTTTTATAATTCCCGCAGATAAAAAGAGAAGATTCTTGGTTTTCTTGATTTAAGCTTGTAATAATAGAGTCAGTCAGCTCTTCTGTTGAAGAAACTATGCCCCGA
Organism: uncultured Spirochaetia bacterium; assembly: GCA_964636885.1. GTDB lineage: Bacteria > Desulfobacterota_D > UBA1144 > Nemesobacterales > CSP1-2 > CAZWVA01. The sequence continues at coordinate 24,078 of CAZWVA010000001.1, read as the reverse complement.
AGGTTCCAGAATTTCTCCATAATCACGGCTAAACAGATTATCGAACAGAAAATGAGCGGATATGTTACTAAACCACCTTTCTCTATTAACTCAGCTAGATTCCCCATTGTTTTAATACCTCCTAAGCCCGAGCTAATATCTTCTTATCAACATAAGTCGCCTATATAGAATAATAAAGAAGATTAAGTGGAGCAAACATTAGAACATCGAACCTTCCTAGAGGCCTTAACACAAGAAGCAAATTACTGCCAACCCTCCTAACCTTCCATACACAGACACATTCCCCATGAAAAGGCAAGCGATTTATAGTAAATGATAAATCTACCTAAGCCTACCTTTGCAATACGGGAAGCAAGCGATATAAAAGCCCTAGACACAAAAAGCCACTTTAACAAGAAGACGGCGATTTCACCGCGAACGATACTCAATCGCAAAGTCAAACTCCGGAAAGAGTTTTGGAAGCCTCATTAGATTAAAGACGAAAAGCCCCACGGCCAGTCTGTCAATCCATGACGACACCGGCCATCCAAAGTGAATAACAAACCTCTTTTCCGGAAGGTCCGCTCTAAGCGTATATAGGATAGCGAGGATCGAGTGGTAAACACCCTGGGTTTTAAATACGGGGAACCTGAAGTGGTTTTCACCCATCTTATTGGGGATTCCCTGCCTCGGGGAGAAGAAGGTTATGAAGAAGGCATCCGATCTCAACTCCTCCTTCTTTTCGCCGGGCCTTTTAAAATAGATATGAATCGTGCTCTCATCCCGCTCGGAGATCCTCGTTATGAGTTCCATAGGGAAATCCGTTCTTTCTAACTCCTTAATCTCAGGTGCCCTCTTTCTTGCAACCTGTGTTCCGGCCACGATGAAGAAAACCACAGAAATCGCCCAGAGTCCCGTTCCGTACGGTTTATGAATGGCAAGATATACAAAGCATGAGACGAACATGAGCCATATAAGAAGGGTGCCGGTTCGAGAGGTGGAATAATCCTTTATCTCTTTTGTTCCCTTAAAGAACCTGTATATGATGAGGCTTCCCATGTTTATACAGAAGCTTGCAAGGAGCCCTATCGCATACATCTCGGCGAGGATACCCTGAGCACCGCCTGTTACAACGAGGATCACGGAGTTAAAGACCGCACTGAGCAGATGGATCCTGTAGAGCGAACCTCTCGAATTGGTCTTTATGAGCCATTTAAATCCATAGCGGTGAGCGACACGCTCTAGTAACTCGCTAGAGGCGACAAAGGCGGTATTTACGGCCATCATAAGGGCCACGCTTGCCAGTAAACCGACGGCCAGGCTGAATACGGGATTGCCTACAACCCTCGCATAGTGTGTAATGAGATCCCCCTCATGGAGATGAAAATCGATTGGAGATGAAAGTACAAGCATTGAGACAAGAGGCGTAATGATTCCGACGGTAAGCGCAAGGAATATGTAGGCCTTTCCAATATCGCGCCATCCCTTTACCAACCCCGCCGTCTGTACCACGGACTCGATCCCAGAATAGGCCAGAATGGAGCTCCCCACTCCTACCGTAACGGCGTATATCGCATGAAAGAAACCCTGTCCTGTAAGGTCCTCGTAAACGTTACTAAAGCTCCCCTTTATGACTTCAACGTTCTGGGGTGTAAACTGAAAGAAACCGAGGGTAATGAGGTTTAACACTATGAAAACGGCTACCATAAAGACAGAGAAGGTAAACCTAGCATTCTCCCTTATCCCTACGATATTGAGCCCCGCGATAAACCAGATAATGGCAAAGGGAAGAACCGTCTTTGCAAACGGCGAGAGTGAGACGAAGGTGGTTCCATTGGCTACGGCGCTCACTGATGAGATACAGGCCGTGAGTATGTAGTCAACCATAATGGATGCAACGGCAACAAAAGAAACCATAGGTCCCAGTACCAGATAAGAAAACGAATAGACCCCCCCTCCCTTTATCCCGTTTTTCTCAAGGATTTCAGCGATTTCAACCATTCGTGTTGTTGAGTAATGGATGAAAAGGGCGGTAAAGATGAGAAAGAATATCGCCTTACTCCCTATAAACCTATACGCTTCGCTAGGAGCATAGAATATGGATGTAAACTCATCCATAAAAGTTATAACCCCAACGGAAAGCCAGGTAAGCCACCATCTTCCGCCGCTTAGGTAGGAAAGGAGATTCTTGGTTCTTAGAAGCCTAATAAAGAGAACCAAAAGCAAGATATTGAGGCTTATAAGAATGGACTCTTTCATAAGGACTTATATCCGTTAAACAAGGAAGGAATCTTCTAGGTTTTCCGCATCAGGAATTGAGGAGTCCCAAGGATATATCTTATGTTCCCTCCTTACGCCTACGAGGTTAGCTGACGGGCTCGGGTTGGAAGGATCCCCTACATACCTCTGTATGATTCGCCCCAAAATCTGGTTCCCCCGTTTTCCTCTTACCGGAAATTCGGCGTCTCGATTTCAGGGTGTTTAGTTTAATGCGTTTAGATTTTTTGTCAATTTCCACGTTCGTGAAGGGGTTTAATCGATCAACCTCCTATGAATGACGCCCTTTTAGGTGAGTATCCCCCTCTTATACTTCCAGTAGATCACGAAGGCGCTTGCGACGAAGATCGACGAATAGGTCCCCGTTACTACACCGACAATCATAGTAAAAGCAAAATCATGTATCACGGAACCGCCTAAGAAAAAGAGCGCGACAAGAACAAGAAACACAGTTACAACAGTTAACACGGTTCTCGATAGAGTCTGATTGATCGCTTCATTTACAAGTTGTTTAAATCCGATTTTCGTAGCTTTCTTCGAGTTCTCTCTGATTCTATCAAAAATCACAATCGTATCATTTACAGAATAGCCGATAATGGTAAGGAACGCAGCAACTATAGTGAGCGTAAACTCCTTATCAGTAACAGAAATCGCACCAAGCGTTATAAGAACGTCATGAATCACCGCGATCACAGCACCGAGAGCAAATTCGAATTCGAACCTGATCATCAAGTATATGAGTATTCCCACGCAACCAAGTATGATTGATAATATCGCTTTCCTTATAAGTTCCTTTCCAACTTTGGGGCCGATGTAGTCAATCCTTAGGATACTCGCCCCTCCAGACCCTGCAACACTCTCAAATATTGCGGCTAACTTTCCCTGGAATTCCTGGATTCTTTCAAAAGCCACTACATCGGAGGAAAATCCTACTAGGTACTCATTGTCCTGAGGTAAACCTAACTGTTGAACAGATTCAGCAGGGTATCCAGCGGAACTCAACTTGCTTCTTATATCATCCGACTTTACATCTTTTGCGAATTTCACATGGACCTCAGTTCCTCCAACAAACTCCACACCCCAGTTTGGCCCCCTATGGTAGATAAGAGAAACAATCCCTATGAGTATCAGTACCCAAGAGAGAAAGACCGCTTTTTTCATTTTTCCTATAAAATCCACTTTAACACCGGGCTTTATTAAGTCCAATTTATTAATACCTCCTGATTTTCAAAAAGCTAGAAGGCAGAAGGTTTCTTCTGAACTCTGACTTCTGTCTTTTTGTAGCTTAATCATATACTCAAGGCTTCAACTCTTCTTTGTCCGTAAATCAAATCGGTAACCACACGAGCCACAATCACATTGCTAAAAAGCGTGGAAACTATACCAATAGATAAGGTTACGGCAAAGCCCTTTATAGGACCCGTTCCAAACCAGAAGAGTATTATAGCGGTAAGAAGAGTAGTTACATGTGTATCAAATACAGTCCAGAAAGACCTCTCATATCCCGCATCAATCGAAGCAAGAGGAGACTTTCCCGCTCGAAATTCTTCTTTGATCCTCTCAAATATGATTATGTTCCCATCCACCGCCATTCCCATAGTGAGAACAAGTCCTGCGATTCCCGGAAGAGTGAGTGTTACTCCAAATGCAGAGAGAAACCCCATGAGGAAAAGCATGTTAAGAGCGAGCGCAATGTTTGCAACTACGCCCTGAAGCCTGTAGAAAACGATCATAAAGACCACAACAGAAAGACCACCCACAATCATCGAGAGTTTCCCTTTTTCGATCGAATCCCTACCCAGTGATGGACCCACGGTTTGTTCCTGCTCGACATCCACAGGAACGGGAAGTGCACCCGAACGGAGGACGAGGGCCAAGTCCTTTGCCTCGTCAACCGTAAAGTTCCCCGTTATTCTCCCCTGTGACGAGATCCTCTCTTGAATGACGGGCGCGGATTTTACCGTACCGTCAAGCACTATTGCGAGTCTCTTACCGACGTTTTCCCCAGTAAGTGATCCAAACCTGCTTGCCCCTTCCCCCCTAAAGCTAAAGCCCACGGCGGGCCTTCCGTATTCATCGAATATGAGTCTTGCATCCGAGAGATACTGCCCTGTGACCTGCGCTATGTTCTCAGTGATAAAGAACTTCTCATTTTCCTGTCCGGTATCGCCTGGATGGAGCTCAAGCCCCTGGGAAGCGAGTTCACTGGGTGATGAAGCGCCGTACTTGGCTAGAAGCGCCTTTTCGTCGGGTCCCGTATCCTTTACGATCTTAAATTCGAGTACAGCAGCCCGCTTTATTATATTTATGATCCTTTCCCTGTCCGATGCAGAAGCCCCAGGAACCTGAATCAAAATCCTGTCCGAACCGGCTCTCTGTATAGTCGGTTCCACTACGCCAAACTCATCCACACGATTTGTTATCGTTTCTTTTACCTGATCAATGGCTCTTGTCTGCACTTCCGCTATGTATCTATCCTTAAGGGTAAAACTAAGGGAAAGGTCTCTTTCCTCTATGTCCGCTATATCCTTATAGTTGGACTCCAATCTCTTAGCCTTCTCAAGGTCGTTTTTAGAAAAGAAGCTCACGGTAATAGTCTTATCATGGTTCTCGAATCCTTTTACGAGGACCTTCTCTTTATTCAACTCATCGGTTAACGATTCCTTTATGTTGGCGAGTTCATGCTCCACTGCCTTTTCAGCCTTCACACCCAGGAGGAGGAAAACCCCTCCCTTGAGATCGAGTCCCAGCCTGATCCCCCTGTTTGGAAAAACCTTTCCCCACCAACTTGGAAGCTTATCGCCAAGAAACGTAGGGGCCAAGAAGATTATGGAGAGAAAGGTTATAACCAGTATTACTATGATCCAACCTCTAGAAGCCCTTCTCATTTGTCGGATTTTTCCTCCTTTGCCTTTTTCTCCTCATCGCCTATGTTGGCTATACCGGATACGCCCGCACGAGACAGGCGAACGCTTACACCCTTTGCGATCTCAAGCGTTATTATATCGCCCGTGATGTTTAGAATCCTCCCGTAGATCCCACCTGAGGTAATTACCGTATCACCCCGTTTTAGATTCTTAAGCATCTCCTGTCTTTCCCTGCTCTGTTTCTGCTGTGGCCTAAGGATCAGAAAATAAAAAAGCACAAAGATCAAAACAAAGGGCACAAGGGCTGCAATTGGAGAACCGCCAACCCCTTCCTGCCCTTCGGAAGGCATTGGACAGCCAACAAAAAAAGAGGTAAGCAAGGGTATAAACGGAATTATCCTTTTCAAGATTCTTTAAAACCTCCCTCCGATTGGAATCTAGATCTGAAATTATAGAACTCTCCTTTTTTTAAAGCCTCTCTAATCCCCTTCATTAACCGCCCATAGTAGTAGAGATTATGAAGAGTGAGAAGACGCGAGGCGAGTATCTCCCTTGCCTGATAGAGGTGCCTGAGATACGCCTTTGAAAACGTCCTACACGTGTAGCATTCACAATCCTCATCAAGTGGTGTTTTATCGTCCGCATATTGGGCATTTTTTATAACCACTTTTCCACGATTTGTAAAGAGAGTACCGTTTCTCGCGTTTCTCGTAGGAAGAACGCAGTCAAAAAGATCGATCCCCATAGACACCGACTCCACTATATCCTCGGGCATCCCGAGTCCCATAAGATACCTGGGTTTATCGGGAGGGAGGTAAGATACCGTAAAAGAGGCGATTTCGTATGTCTCCTCTTTAGATTCACCTATACCGAGTCCTCCTATAGCGTAGCCATCAAACCCCGTCTCGAGAAGCCCAAGAGCCGATCTCTTTCTGAGATCAGGGAAAGTACCGCCCTGGACAATCCCAAAAAGGGCTTTCTCAGAACCCCCTTTTGCCTCCTTGCAGAGCCTTGCCCACCTCGTGGTCAGTTCAACGGAATTCTCCATATATTCGTACGTAGAGGGAAAAGGAGGGCACTCGTCCAAGCACATCATGATATCCGTATCCAAGGCGTTCTGTATCTCTATGGCTTTAGCGGGGCTTAAAAAGTGCTCGCTACCGTCTAAATGGGAACGGAAGAGTACACCCTCTTCCCTGATTTTTCTTACGCTTGAAAGGCTCAGCACCTGAAAACCACCGCTATCTGTAAGAATAGGACGGTTCCACGCCATAAAACCGTGAAGGCCCCCGAGCTCTGCGATCTTCGTATGACCCGGTCTCAGATACATATGATAGGCATTAACAACCACCATCTCGAATCCGAGTTTCTCGATCTCTTCCGGGGTCATCGCCTTTACAGATCCCTGAGTTGCAACGGGCATAAAGGCCGGAGTTTCGACTGTCCCATGGGCGGTGTGGATCATTCCTATCCTTGCATCCGTTTCTCTATCTCTCTTTATAACCTCGAATTTGAACATAGTGAACTATAGCGGACTTTAGAACGATACGATTCTACTTAAATCCGCAGATCAACTAAATCCCCAAGACGTCTTTCATGGTATAAATCCCAGGAGGTCTTCCCACCACCCACTTTAAGGCGCGTATAGCTCCTATTGCGAAATTATCACGGCTAGTAGCCCTGTGCGTGAGTTCTAGCCTTTCCCCGGTGCCCAAGAAAATAACCGTGTGTTCTCCGACAACATCCCCTCCACGAACCGTCTGGATTCCGATTTCGTCCCTTCTTCTCTCTCCAATCTGACCGTGTCTTTCAAACCTGGCCACCTCTCTAAAATCCCTTCCGAGTGCCTCTGCAACCACCTCGCCAAGCCTGAGAGCGGTTCCACTTGGAGAATCGATCTTATGCTTATGGTGCATCTCTATTATCTCGACATCGAACCCGTCTCCCAGAAGACCGGCGAGCCTCCTTACGATCTCAAACATCACGTTCACCCCGACACTCATATTGGGAGAGAGAACGCAGGGAAAGCCCTTGGCGAGTCTCCTGATTTTTTCTCTTGCCTCGTCTTTAAAGCCTGTGGTTCCTATGACCATTGGCTTCCCCGTTTTTGAAGCGTATTCGGCGTGCCTGAGTGTCGCAACGGGAGTCGTAAAATCGACTATTACATCCGCCTTAAGGGCCGCCTCTTCGATTCTATCACTGAGCGGTACATTAATTTCCCCTAGGCCTATGACTATACCCGCATCCTTTCCCAAAGCGGGATGGCCTTCCCTTTCGGTTGCTCCCACGATTTCTATCCCGTCTTCCTGTAGAAGGAGTGAGAGTATCCTCCCACCCATTCTACCGGCTATCCCTGTTACGGCTACTCTGATCATATTGAATGCTTAATCGATCATCGGTCCTTAGAGATATCACCTTTTCCGATTAAATCAGCCGATGCAACGCAATTTGAGATGCACTCATCCGCTGAGATCTTCCAATCCTTCCCGAAACTGGCAAGTAGGTATTGGACCTCTATCTTTTTCCGAATGCTGTCCTTAGAACCGAGAGGCTTAAACCGTACATCGATCTCGGTTACAACAAAGGCCTGATCCCCGATTATCCGCACTCCCTTAATCTCATAACCCACTAGACTCCAATTGTACCTCTTTACAAGGCTCTGCTCCATATTTATCTTGTAGCTCTCTTTATCGAGATTCCCGGCATATCCCACGGTTATAAACTCATAGGATTTTACAAAATCGGCTCTTCGCAGGGCATCTAGGTAACCACTCACGACCTTCACGGGAGACGTGGAAGGCAGTTTTAACTGCGGAGGAGAAGACGAGGGTTTGGAAACGCCGCTACAGGCATAGAGTCCCCCCACTAAGAGGAGAACCAAAAGAGGAATAAGGCTATTCACCGTGGGTTTATTATCCATTAGAATATCAGGAACTGAACAAATAGCATAAGTGCTAAAAGAGGAAATTTCAAGGAATCCCTGAAACGGAACCGAAGAGGTTAAACCCCACCGTTACAGTACAAAGAACCCGCTTGACAAAACCTCCCCGCCGTTAATTCTTTTATTGCATGAGCGAGCTCAGGAAGCCGCCCCCTGTAAAGCTCTTTATAGGACTCATATACGGAGAAAACGCTCCGGTCGAAGAATGCATAGAAAAACTAAGAGAGAGATTCGGGGAGATGGATTTTATAAGCGAGAGGCTCAGATTCGATTACACCTCTTACTACGAAAAGGAGATGGGAAAGGATCTCTCAAGAAAGATACTCAGCTTCAGAAAGCTCATAGAGCGGGATGAGCTAGCGGATATAAAGGTCTTTACAACCGATTTGGAAAAGAGGCTCTCCATTAATGGCAAAAGAACTATAAACATAGATCCCGGATACATAGCCCATGAGCACTTGATTCTTGCTACGGGAAAGGGATACTATCACCGCCCCTATCTAGGAAAAGGGGTCTATGCGGATCTCACGCTTGTGTACAGGAATAAAGGATTCCAGACACTCGAGTGGACGTACCCGGATTACGGAAGCGAAGATCTGAGGAGGCTGTTTAAATGGCTTAGAGAGAAATACACCCTTGACCTGGGAAAGGAACTAAACGAATGAAAAGCATGACAGGATTCGGAAAGAGCGAAGAAGAGACGAGTTTGGGGAAGATCCTTGTTGAAGCAAGGGCCGAGAACCATAGGTTTTTGGATATCGATTTTCAATTTCCCGAAGCGATTTCGTCAATCGAACCAGAGCTCACTCAAATCGTAAAGAAATCCATAATACGTGGAAAAGTGAGGATAACAATAGCACCGGAGGTAACTAGAAGCAAACCACCCGTTATAAACATAGAACTCGCAAAGGAGTCCCTAAAGACCCTTGAGAGACTGAAAAGAGAATTGGGGATGAAAGAGCAAACGAGCCTCGAACACCTTTTAATGATAAAAGAGTTCTTTTCCTCCGAGACAAAACCAATAGCCGGTAAAAAGGATCTCGCCAAGATAAAGAGGGCTTTGATGAGAGCGGTAGAGAGACTCGACGAAACCAGGGTGGCCGAAGGAAAGAAACTCGAAAAGGACTTAAAGCACCGTATAGAAAGGGTAGAAAAGCTAATAGGAAAGGTTAAAGTCAAGAGGGAGAATTCAACCAGGGAAATCTCAGAGAAACTAAGGGAGCGCATGAATAAACTCCTAGAAGACACACAGATCGATGAAACCAGGTTGTATCAAGAGATCGCATTTCTCATCGAGCGAAGCGATATAACCGAAGAGATCGTTAGACTCGGAGCACACATAGACAAATTCAAAGAGATCCTCAGCAAAGAAGGATCAATTGGAAGGGAACTCGACTTTCTCCTTCAGGAAATGAACCGAGAGGCAGGAACCATATCGGCTAAATCCAAAGATGCGGAGATCTCGCATGTCATAATAGAATTCCGCTCCGAGATCGAGAAGATGAGAGAGCAGGTACAGAACATCGAGTAGAGGCGCGCCACCGTGTATCTCCATCAGGCTCTGCTCTACTTAACCTCTCTCTCCTTCACCTCACCATCTGCGGTAAATACCCTTACCTTTCCCTGTAACACCGTCTCAAGATGAACGGGTCTCGTCCAGATTCTACTCAAATGATTTAATACATCCTTTGCCCAATCCAGTTTTAAATCCACCCCTTCGTGTCTATGGATGAGATATATCTCGCCTCGATTCATGTAATTCCCGTCCACGATTTCAATAATCGGCCTACCACAGTTTGTAAGGAGAAAGAGCAGTTTCTCCTTTACCTTTTTGAAGTCGCGACTCTCGATTTCGTACATCCTGGTAGAACGGTTATAAGCATAGGTGAAAAGCCCCTGTTCTCTACAAAAATCCTCGGTAAGAAACTCGTCTATAAAAGTCACGTCATTATAGAGCCTTCTTACCTCGAAGATCTTTTCCCTTCCTAAACCCAATTTCCTATCCCAGTTCCTTTTTTCTTCGATATCGTCGCACTCCTCATAATCCTTTCCGAACTTCCCTTTGTTCCATCTGTCCTCGATATCCCTAAAAAGCTCCACTCCGAGCTTATATGGATTAAGCACACCGGGAGTCGTGGCAAGCGTTCCGGAATGATGATCGGCATAATCTATGATTTCCTTATCCGTAACGACCCTCTCGGTTAAGATCTTCGAATGCCAGTAGGCAGCCCATCCCTCATTCATAATCTTTGTCTGTATCTGAGGAGCGTAGTAATAGCTCTCCTCTCTAATCATGGAGAGCACGTCTCTTTGCCAATCCCGAAGCGGGGCGTTCTCAAGAAGAAAGAGGAGTATATCGCGCTCAGGAGAAGCCGGGAAGCTCTTCTTCTTGGCCCTTTCATCCTCCGCTTTCTTCCTTTGCCATTCGATGAAATCCTGTGGGTTTATATAGTCCTCCAGATACTCATTTGGGCTTCTCAGCTTCGATTGAGGCTTTCTTTCCTCTTCTTCGCCGTTCTCCTCGAGAAGACCCCTTTTCTCGCTTCGGCGGTTTATAAAAGGGGAATGTATATCGATGAGGTCCTCTATCGAAAGACACGTATCTATAAAGCTCTCTACCTCCATATGACCATACTTATCTATATACCTACGGATTTTTACGGCATGGTTTGCCATCTCGTCGAGCATCTTTCTATTCGTACCCGAAAACCAGAAGTTGTTCTTAAAAAAATCCGAGTGTCCGTAGACATGCGCGATAACCAGCTTCTGATCTATATCGGTATTGCCTTTCAGCAGATAGGCATAGGAAGGGTCGTTGTTTATTACCATCTCGTAGATCCTGTGAAGACCATACGAGTAGCTCTTTGAGATCTTTTCGTACTCCATACCAAAACGCCAGTGCGGATACCTAACGGGGAATCCACCATAGGAGGCAAGCATGTTCATCTCTTCAAAATCGACCACCTCAAAAATCACATCAAAGAAGTCAAGCCCATAATCAATGGCATGCCGCCTTATATCCTCAACGTACTTTTGAAGCTCATAGGGAAGCATCATCTACCCCTCTTAAGAAACTGTTTTATAGAATCGTATATGGCGTCTTTGTCAGGGATCTTAGATAAAACGAGGTTCTCCTTTTGTCCTAGGTTGTCCTCCAAATCATAGTAGAACTGACCGCTTCCATAGGGGCTTTCCACCTGCCCGTAGCAGAAGAGGTTAACCGAAGGGAGAAAAGAGTCTTCTAATATCTCAATACATTCATGCGTGTCATCACGAGACCAATTATCCCCGTCAGAGAAATGAAAAACGTATATGTTCCACTCGTCGGGAGGATAGAAATCCTCTATTATCTTGCGGCAAAGCCTGTACGCCGATGAGATTATAGTGCCCCCGCTTTCCCTTATACGGAAGAAGGTATCGCGATCCACTTCGTGTGCCACAGCATCATGCACTATGTATCTAGTATCGATATCCTTGTACTGATACCTGAGCCATGTATCAATCCAAAACGACTCTATCCGTACGATCTCCTTCTGCTCGCTTCCCATCGAACCGCTTACATCCATTATATAGATAACAACGGCATTATAGGCAGGCTCCTCAATGGGCTCCCTTGACTTGTACCTCTTGTCCTCCGAAATGGGAATAATCACCGGGTTCTCCGGATCGTAAGAGCCGGTTATAATCTGACGCTTAAGGGCCTCCTTAAAGGTGCGCTTTAGATGCTTTAGCGATTCAGGCCCTGCGGTATGGATATTCGTGTACCGTCCTGAAAGGGATTTTATGTTCCTTTTACCCCGTGGCTCTATATTTGGAAGCTCGAGTTCCTCTCCCAAGATCCTTGCAATCTCTTCAAGGGTGAGTTCAACTTCAAGTATATGCGCCCCTGCCTGATTACCCGCGTGTCTATCCCCTTCCGTCTCGCCCACCCCGATGGGTGTTCCTTCTTCCCCTTCTCCTTGTCCTACTCCACCTACTTTCTGGGGAGAATGCACAAAATGGGGGATCTCTATTTGGGGGACGGGAATGCTTACCAGGTCTTTACCCCTTTTGCCGATGAGTTCAGAATGGACTATATACTTCCTTAGGTTCTCTTTTATCTTTCCCCTTACTATCTGTCTAAAGCGTCCCCAATCCTGCTCGATTTTTAGGATCAATTTCCCCTCCCTCTCACACTCAGCATCAGTGGCACTAATTTAAACGCAGTTATCATTTCCTACGTTCCCTATAGTCCTTAATATCCCCCCTCGCAAATATACTCGCCACGTACGTAAGAACGTCGGTTGCACACGACTCACAGTAGTCGTAGTCCCGGATAAGCCTACTTTTTACGATGTCTATTTTCTCTTGCGTTGTCCTGTCTATTACATTCGTTACCAGACTCGTAAGCTTAATCGAGTCCTTCTGGTCCTCAAATAGCTTAAGCTCAAGAGCACGTCTTAACCTCTCGTTGGATCTGTAGTCAAATCTCTTTCCTTCGAGTGCAAGGGCGGCAATATAGTTCATTATCTCCCTTCTAAAATCGTCCTTTCTAGACTCCGGGATATCTATCTTCTCCTCGATTGAACGCATAAGCCTCTCATCCGGTTCCTCGTCCTCTTCGGTGAATATGTTTTTCACCTTTTCCTTCCTTACATAGGCCTTCACGTTGTCAATGTAATTCGCACAGAGTCTCGCTATTGACTCCTCATCTGCGGCGATAGCACGCTGGACCTCGTTCTTTATTATCTCCTCGTATTCCTGTCTTGCCAGGGTAAGGAGTTCTTTATACCTCCGACGCTGGGACTCGCTTGAGATAAGGGAGTGGTGGGCAAGTCCGCTTTCGATCTCACTCATAACCATAAACGGGTTTACACACTTCTTACTCAGATCACTTACAAGGGCGTTTGAGATCTTATCTTGAATATACCTCGGTGAAATACCCTCCATAGCCTCCCTTTCGGTTTCCTTCTTGAGTTCCCTTATCGTATCTTCCGTAAACCCCGGAATCACACTACCGTCGTAGAGCTTTAGTTTTTGCATAAGCGTGATCCCCGCTTTTTTGGGTTCCTCCAAGCGAGTAAGCACAGCCCACATGGCGGCGATCTCAAGTGTGTGGGGAGCGATGTGCTTACCCCTTATCCTGTCCGAGTTAAAGTCTCTCTTATAGATCTTTATCTCGTCGGAAAGCTTTGTTATATAAGGGATATCGATCTTTATCGTACGGTCCCTTAAAGCCTCCATATACTCGTTGTTTACGAGTTTCTTGTATTCGGGCTCATTCGTGTGTCCGATTATCACCTCGTCTACATCCACCTGGGCGAATTTCTTTGGCTTGATCTTGTGTTCTTGAGTCGCACCCAGTAGATCATAAAGGAAGGCTACATCTAGCTTAAGGATCTCGATAAATTCAACGATGCCACGGTTCGCTACGTTCAGTTCTCCATCGAAGTTAAACGCCCTGGGATCGGAATCGGAACCGTAGAGCGCTATCTTTCTATAATTGATATCCCCGGTAAGCTCCGTTGAATCCTGGTTTTTCTCGTCTTTAGGCTGGAAGGTCCCAATTCCCACCCTGTCCATCTCAGAAAATATGAGCCTCTTCACCCTCACCTGAGAGATAACCTTCTCCCAGTCGCCCTTATACATCTCCATAAACCTATTAAAGTAAAACCTGCATACTGGGCAGAGGTCTCCCTCTACCCTTATATATTCCTCTTCTTCCCTTCCCCGGTTCATCTCGGCCAATACCCTCTCCCTCACACCCTGGGGAATCAAACGAAGAGGCTCCTCGTGCATAGGGCAATCCACCTTTTCCGTCGATCCGTTCTCGTTCTCTACAATCCAGTAAAAGGAATAAACGGCTCCATCTTGTGTTTTTGAATACTCTTCGAGTCCGTGTTTAAGAAGCCTCACGATCGTGCTCTTTGAGCTTCCCACAGGACCGTGGAGAAGGATTATCCTTCTTTCCGGACCGTAGCCACGTGCTGCGGCCTTTATCACGTCAACGAGTCTCATAAGGTACTTATCAAGCCCAAATATAGCGTCCCTTCCATTTGAAATCGGATCGTCGAAGAACTTATAGTGGATTAGTTTCTGTTTAAACTCGGTGTATTCTTGCACTCCATACGACATAATCATGTCATAGATCCTCTGAAAAGCGGTGCGAGCGACCTTTGGATTTTGACGAACGATCTCCAGATACTCCTCAAAGCTACACTCCCAGTGGAGTTCTTGGAACTTCGCTGGATGAAGCGCTTCTTTAACAATAGATAGGATTTTATTTCTCTCCTTCTCTTCTACCTCTTCTTTCATCTATTTCACCCCCTATGCTTGTAATCTAACCGGAACGCAAAAGAAGTAAACCTAATATTAAAGGAAGAACAGAAAAAATATAAGATGATTTCTTTCCTAATCGCCCCAACTCTAAAATCCTTTTGACAAAGAACCAGTAGGGCAAAAAACTCTAAACTTATTAAAATTATAAAGAGACGGCTAAGACGTTGTCAATACTCTTTAGAATTCGGGCTATAGCCAGAAACCACTCAGGTTGAAACCACAAACGGCCTATGTTATGATTTCAAGCCGACTTGCCCAGGATTGGAGAGAACCAGAAACGATAAGGAGCACAGAACGGATGAGTATTCTAGTAAACAAGAATACAAGGGTCGTAGTTCAGGGTATAACGGGGAGCGCGGGTCTCTTTCATGCCACACAGTGTCGCGAATACGGGACCAAGATCGTTGGCGGCGTAACGCCCGGAAAAGGAGGAACGGAGATCGACGGTTTTCCGGTTTTTAATACAGTCTTGGAAGCCGTAAAAGAAGCAGACGCAAATACGTCTCTCATATTCGTTCCCGCCCCTTTTGCGATGGACGCCATAGTGGAGGCGGTTGATGCCGGGATTAAACTCGTTGTATGTATAACCGAGGGGATTCCGACGCTCGATATGGTAAAGGTCAAAAAATACATGGAAGGGAAAAAGGCAAGGCTCATAGGTCCAAATTGTCCTGGAGTCATGACTCCGGGTGAGGCGAAGGTCGGCATCATGCCGGGCTATATCCATCTACCGGGAAGAATAGGAATAGTCTCTAGGAGCGGAACGCTTACCTATGAAGCGGTTTGGCAGTTAACAAACCTAGGAATAGGCCAGTCCACATGCGTTGGTATAGGCGGAGACCCTGTAGTCGGCTCCACCTTTATCGACATACTAAGGCTCTTCGAGAAGGACAAGGGAACGGATGCCGTAGTTCTCATTGGAGAGATCGGAGGAAGCGCCGAGGAGGAAGCGGCAGAATTCATTAAAAAGAGGTTCAGTAAACCCGTAGTGGCTTTTATCGCCGGCTCCACAGCCCCAAAGGGAAAGAGGATGGGTCATGCAGGAGCCATAATATCGGGCAGCTCTGGTACTGCCAGGGATAAGATCGAAGCACTAGAAAGGGCAGGTGTAAGGGTCTGCCCAAGCCCGGCGGAGATAGGAGAAACGGTTAAACAGGTACTAAATTAGGCACGAGTCCCTATATCGAAAAACCATCTTAGTACGGCATACCTTTTTGCGTTCGGTTTTAATAGGTGATCTTCAGGCTATTTAGCCCCTTCAAGCTTTATAGCCTCTTCGATGAGCATTATTGGAATACCGTCCTTTATGGGGTATAGAAGCCCACACCTATCACATATTAAACCCGACTCGTCGTCCTTAAGCCTAATATCCCCTTTACACTTGGGGCAAGCGAGGATTTCGAGTAGTCTTTTGTCAATCGGCATTACTAATCTCCTACCTACGTACTTACATCCAACGGTTTCATTATTGAACGATCACCTGTAAATATCCAGATTCTCCCTCAACCAATCGTAGTGTCTTCTTAATCCTTGATGAATATCAAACTTAGGCGAATAACCTAAGTCCCTCTTTGCCTTTGACACATCCGCATACGTGTGCTTTGCATCTCCTCTCTGAGGCTCTTTATACCTTATGTTAGCCCTCTTGCCGGAGATCCCTTCGATGATCTTGATGGCCTCGACGAGTTTTATTCTGCTCCCTCCACCCACATTATAGCTTTCACCCTCCTTTCCTCTATAGTACGCTTGCAAATTCGCTTCAACAGCATCATCGATAAAGGTGAAGTCCCTGGTTTGCTCCCCAGTGCCGTATATCTCTATTTCCCTTCCCATGAGAACCGCGCTTATGAACCTATGGAACCCCATATCCGGGCGTTGCCTGGGCCCATATACCGTAAAATACCTGAGAGACACGACGGGAATACCATAGCCTTTGAAATAAAGGGAGGCCAAATGCTCCCCGGCTAACTTAGAAACGCCATAAGGTGAGACTGGATTCGTTGGAGTGGTCTCCTTTATTGGAAGTTCATCCGCATCCCCGTAAATAGAGGAAGAAGAGGCGTATACGAATTTCTCAATCCTTGCGTCTTTGCAGGCTTCTAGGAGGACCTGGGTTCCGAGTATGTTGTTTTCAACGTACTGATTGAAGTCCCTTCCCCAACTGGCCCTAACACCGGGGATAGCGGCCTGATGAAAGACAGCGTCAACACGGCTTAGGATCCCTTTAAGATCCAAATCGAGTATGTTACCCTCGATGAACTTAAACCTAGGGTCGCCGATTAGTCCTCTCAGGTTACTCTCCTTAACCCTCCTCGGATAATAATCGAGAAAGGAATCGACGCCGGTTACCTCGAAGCCCTCTTTAATAAGCCTCTCCGCAAGATGAGAGCCGATAAAACCGGCAACCCCGGTAACTAAGAGAGCCATTAGATCACTTTCCTCCTTCTACTGGGATGCATGAATATTACAGCCTTCTCGTGCTAAGAACCCCAATTCCTGCACCGAGTAAATAAGAGCGATAAAGTAAAAAAGATAAACGATTAATATCCCTTCTACAAAGATATTGACTGGAATCGGATTTATAATAACATTAAAATAGGAGAATATGAAGGATAAACCGCTTCTTACCCTCATGTATTCATTCCCTTGATTCTAGGAAACGGTATAAAAGCCATAAAAAACAGAGACCGCTCAGAATCGGTACTGATATGAGAATCCTGGTTATAAGACGGGGAGCCATTGGAGATACGGTTGTTACGCTTCCCGCTCTAGAGATCCTGAGAAGAAGCTATCCCGATTCCTACATAGAGGTTATCGGAAACCCAAACTACTGGGAAATAGCCAAGGGGAGATACTATGTGGATTCCGTTCTAAGGGATGACGCCTCCCCCATTTCAGGGCTTTATTTAAAGGATGGGAAAATCGGAAGAGACGTCTCTAATTACTTCTCCTCCTTCGATCTAATCATCGCGTATATAAGCGATCCAGAAGGGACAGTGAGTGACAACCTAAGAAAAACCGGTGTAAGAAGGGTTCTCGTATACCGACCTTTCCCTAAAGGAGACGACCTGCATGCGGCCGATTACACAGCCCTAGTACTTAGGGAAATCGGCCTTCACGTAACCCCTCCTCTATACCCCAAGGTCCACCTGAGCGGAGAGGATATGGACTTTGCCACGGCGTTTCTATCTTCCCATGCGGAACATAAGCCCCTGGTAGCTATACACCCTCGAACCTTTGGCATAAAGGCATGGCCTATAGATAGATTCATCAATATAGGGAAATGGATAGAAGACACCGAATCGGGAAGAACGATCTGGATAACAGGGGAGGCGGAAGAGGAGACCATAGATTTAATCAAATCGCATTTCCCATCCTCACAAATTCTCCACCTCCATCCCCTCCCAAGGGTAGCCGCCGTTCTCTCCCTATCCCAACTCTACCTTGGATGTGACACCGGAATCTCACACCTTGCCGCCGCCGTTGGAACACCGGTTCTTTCGCTTTTTGGCCCCACAAACCCCAATGTATGGGGACCAAGGGGAAAGAAGGTCTGGATTATAAAGGCAGACCATATGTCTAAAATAAAGGAGGATAAGGTGAAAGAAACCATACTCGCCTTTAGTAGGAGTAGAGACGTTTCAGAACACAGGGTCCTTTCCTATCTTAAGCTCTAACACTGCGTATCATGGTATAAAATCGCTCATCGAACCGCGTGAGATTGGGTAGCGACCATGGCCGCAGTTTCTACCCACTTTACCTTATAAACCTCTGGGAAGATATTCTTTCCATGAATATTCCCGTTTTCGGATTCAGGGGTATACTTTTATATCCCAGAGGGTTAGGAAAACCTCAAAAGAGTTCAACCTTAAATTGCGTTCAACGATACCTTATAGAATCGAATTCGGGAATTAGGAGAATCGGTTGTCATTTGATGCCTGGATAACACTTGCGGTTGTTGGGTTAACGGTTGGTTTCTTGATACTTACAAGAATCGGCCCGGATCTGGTTCTAGTAGGGGCTCTAACCGTACTCCTCGTATCACGTATTTTGCCTCCATCAGAAGCGCTCTCCGGGCTATCAAATCCCGGTCTGGTCACGGTTGGCGTGCTCTACGTGGTTGTCGCCGGTCTTAGGGATACAGGTGCGGTTTACTCGATAGGGCAATGGCTTCTTGGCCGTCCGCGTTCAATCGTCTCTGCCCAGCTTCGTCTCATGCTACCCGTTGCAGGGATAAGCGCGTTTCTTAACAACACCCCTCTAGTTGCAATGATGGTCCCAGTTGTCGAGGATTGGTGCAAGAGGAATCGACTCCCCGTCTCCAAGTTCATGATACCGCTAAGCTACGCCACGATTCTGGGCGGTACGTGTTCTCTAATCGGGACCAGCACAAACCTCATCGTTTACGGCCTCGTTCTAAAAAACACGAACATTAACCATATCGGTTTTTTTGATATCGGTCTGGTGGGTATTCCAAGTGCGATTCTGGGAATCCTCTATATCGTTATAGCGAGCAGGTGGCTCCTTCCCGAACGTCGGGGTCCTCTTAGAGAACTACACGACCCCAGAGAATACACGATCGAGATGCTCGTTGAAAATTCAAGCCCACTCGTTGGAAAGACGATTGAAGAGGCGGGCCTCCGCCACCTTTCCGGAGCCTATCTGGCTGAGATAGAGAGGGGAGACTCGGTTATACCAGCCGTCGCCCCGACGGAAAGACTTCGGAGCGGGGATCGTTTGGTCTTTTTCGGAATCGTTGAATCCGTTGTCGATCTCGTAAAGATAAAGGGGTTGGTTCCCGCCCCCGATCAGCTCTTTAAGCTCGATGCGCCGCGGGCGGAGAGAAGGCTAATCGAGGCGGTTGTATCAGATACGTGCCCGGCTGTTGGAAAAACGATTCGTGATGCCAGGTTCCGCTCTCGCTACGAGGCCGTTGTAATCGCCGTGGCTCGGAACGGAGAGCGGGTTCGGGGCAAGCTCGGAGACATAGTCCTCCGCCCCGGAGACACGCTTCTTCTCGAGGCCCGTCCATCATTTGTAGAACAGCACAGAAACTCGCGGGATTTCCTTCTGGTGAGCGCTATTGAGGATTCGGCTCAACCCAGACATGAGAGGGCATTTATCTCCTTGGTTATTCTCGCCGCCATGGTCGGTGTTGCCGCATTTGGGATTCTCTCAATGCTTGAAGCCGCCATGATAGCGGCCGCCCTTATGGTCATCACCCGATGCACCACCGGGTCCTCGGCTAGGGAGAGCGTCGATTGGTCCGTGCTTACGGTTATAGGTGCATCGATTGGTGTAGGTCAGGCTCTGGAATACACGGGGGCTGCAAAGGTGATAGCACACTCCTGGGTAAGCCTTGCCGGAGATAACCCCTGGCTCGCATTGGTTGCCATCTATACCATAACGAGCGCTTTTACGGAGTTTATAACGAATAACGCCGCCGCTGTGCTGATCTTCCCAATTGCACAGGCCACCGCAGAGAGCATCGGGGTCAGCTTTTTGCCGTTTGTCTTTGCCATCATGATGGCGGCCTCGGCGAGCTTTGCAACCCCAATCGGCTACCAGACGAACCTCATGGTATACGGTCCTGGGGGCTACCGCTTTTCGGATTACATCCGTATTGGACTCCCTTTAAACGTACTGCTTGGGATCGCCGCGGTCCTGATCATTCCGGTCTTCTGGCCGTTTAACGTATAGTCTTTGTAAGGAGTTAAATATGAACGAGGCAATAAAATACGTACAAACACCAAGGCTTGAGATCGCCTATGAGGAGAGGGGAAAGGGGCAACCCGTTATCCTCCTCCATGGATTTCCGGATGATGTAAGGACTTGGGACGGCATCCTCGACGCATTGGTCGATTCCGGGTGTTATACCCTTACACCCTATCTGCGTGGCTTTGGGCCTACCCGCTTTCTAGATAGGGAAACGCCCCGTAGCGGACAACTCACGGCTCTTGGTCAGGACGCCATAGATTTTGCAGATGCTCTAGGAATAGACGAATTCTTCCTTGTCGGTCACGATTGGGGCGCACGCGCCGGTTACGTTGTGGCTGCCATCTGGCCGAGGCGTGTGCGCGGACTCATCGCGATATCGGTCGGCCACGGTACGAATAACCCGAACCAGGCCATTTCACTCGAACAGATAAGGGCCTACTGGTATCAGTGGTATTTTGGACTGGAACGTGGACGCGCCCTACTGGAAGCGGATCGGCGTGGGTTTTGCCGTTACCTATGGAAGACCTGGTCGCCGGGCTGGCGTTTCGATGACGCCACATTTGAGAAAACGGCAATGTCCTTTGACAACCCCGATTTCGTTGACATAGCGATTCACTCCTACCGCCACCGCTGGGGGAATGCCCCCGGAGATCCCTACTATGACGGGATCGAGGCTGCCGTTTCAGGTACTCCGATTATCACGGTTCCGACCACCGTCATCCACGGGGAGGACGATGGAGCAACGCTCCCTGAGACATCGGCCGGCAAGGAGCGTTTCTTCACAAATACGTATAAACGGTACGTTCTTCCAAACGTAGGCCATTTCGTTCAGCGGGAGAGGCCGGATTTTGTTATAAAAGCGATTCTAGAACTCATACGGAGCTAAGACAATATAGAAGCGTCCATATAAGGACATCCCTATTTGACCATCGGATTACTGTATGCTGGCAAACCATCGCCTGGGAACATTAGCCGCTTATGGCGTATTGAATAAAAATCGGGTTTTTGTTATTCTTTGGGTGATAATCGGTAAAGGTAAAGGTTGCAGCATAATCTTCCGCTTAGGATGTTAGGCAGTATTTTTACAGGCTAATTATTAGTTAGGTTGATTTCTTGGGGAGTTGCTATATGAGTCAGGCTTGGAGTCCCAGTGCATATGCAAGAGATGCTCGCTTCGTATCTGAACTCGCCACTCCGGTAGTTGAACTGCTGAGTCCTCGTCCGGGTGAGCGCATTCTCGACTTAGGATGCGGTGACGGTGTTTTGAGCCGCAAGCTTGCTGATATGGGCTGCATCGTAATCGGGGTTGACTCAAGTCCCGATATGATAAAGGCAGCGGTGAAGCTAGGACTGGACGCACGGGTTGTGGATGGACAAGAGCTCGCCTTTTGTGAGGAATTCGATGCGGTGTTCTCCAATGCTGCACTCCATTGGATGACTCGTCCCGACGATGTCATCGCAGGGGTTCGACGAGCACTTAAGCCAGGAGGACGGTTTGTCGGTGAGTTCGGGGGTCATGGAAATATAGAAACGGTATTGAGGGCTTTGCGTAAAGCTCTACACAAGCGTGGCATAGCGTTCAATGAGATAAACCCATGGTACTTTCCCACGGTTGAGGAGTATAGGGCGCGGCTTGAAGCTCAGTCAATGGATGTTTGCATGTGTGAGCTTATTCCACGGCCTACGAGGCTGAGCACGCATATTGTTAATTGGCTTAAAGTATTTGCCCGGAGATTCTTGGACGTTATCCCTGAGACCGAGCATGAAGCCTTTCTGCGAGAAGTGTCCACCTATTGCATGGGAGAACTTCGGAACTCGGATGGACATTGGATACTGGATTACGTGCGATTGCGATTCGCTGCTGTTAAGCAGTAAGACAACCTAACAAGCGGATCCAGCGGACGGGTGGTGGCTAGAGGATCGGTTGAGGAGCAAGCGTGCCGCCGCTGATCCGCAGAAACGTTAGACGCCCCACAGCCACGGGCATGCATGACTGTCCGATGAGGTAACTCTTGGCAAAGCGAAAGAACAACATGCAGGCAGGCAACACCAACGGCGCTACCGTCGGCTATGAGGCGGAGCTCTGGCGTATGGCGGATGCGCTGCGCGGCTCGATGGACGCCGCCGAGTACAAGCACGTCGTCCTGGGCCTCATCTTCCTCAAGTACATCTCCGACGCCTTCGAGGAGCAACACAAGAAGCTCGAAGCCGAACGAGATCAAGGCGCCGACCCAGAAGACCCCGATGAATACCGCGCCCAGAACATCTTCTGGGTCCCATCAGAGTCACGCTGGGAGTATCTCAAAGCGCAGGCCAAGCAGCCTACGATCGGCCAGCTGGTGGACGACGCCATGGCCGGGATCGAGCGCGACAACCCGGCCTTGAAGGGCGTGCTGCCCAAAGACTACGCCCGCCCCGCGCTCGACAAGACGCGCCTTGGCCAGCTCATTGATCTCATCAGCAACATCAAGGTCGGCGACGAGGAAGCCCGCGCGAAGGACGTGCTGGGGCGCGTGTACGAGTACTTCCTCTCGCAGTTCGCCAGCGCCGAAGGCAAGAAGGGCGGCGAGTTCTACACCCCGCGCTGCGTGGTGAAGCTCTTGGTCGAGATGCTCGAGCCTTATCGCGGCCGCGTCTACGACCCCTGCTGCGGCTCGGCGGGTATGTTCGTCCAGTCGGTGGAGTTCATCCGCGCGCATGCCACCGGCAATGGCAACGGCGGCCGCGCCCGTGCCGACATCTCCATCTATGGCCAGGAGTCGAACTACACCACCTGGCGGCTCGCCAAGATGAACCTCGCCATCCGCGGCATCGACGGCCAGATCGCCCACGGAGACACCTTCCACGACGACCGCTTCCCCGATCTTAAGGCCGACTTCATCCTCGCCAATCCGCCGTTCAACGTCTCGGACTGGGGCGGCGACCGCCTGCGGGACGACAAGCGCTGGAAGTACGGCGTCCCGCCCGTGGGCAACGCCAATTTCGCCTGGGTTCAGCACATCATCCATCACCTGGCGCCCGCGGGAGTGGCCGGCTTCGTCTTGGCCAACGGCTCGATGTCATCCATGCAGTCCGGCGAGGGTGAGATCCGCAAGAACATCATCGAGGCGGATCTCGTGGACTGTATGGTCGCGCTGCCGGGTCAGCTCTTCTACTCGACGCAGATCCCGGCGTGCCTGTGGTTCATTGCCCGCGACAAATCAGGTGTAGGGGCACGGCATGCCGTGCCCCTACGGGACCGCCGCGGGGAGGTGCTCTTCATCGATGCCCGAAAGATGGGCCGCATGGTGGACCGCACGCATCGCGAGCTGACCGACGAAGACATCCAGAAGATCGCAAACACCTACCACGCCTGGCGCGGCGAGGAGGACGCGGGCGAGTACCAGGACATCCCGGGGTTCTGCAAGAGCACCACGCTGGATGAAGTCCGCAGCCACGGCTACGTGCTCACCCCTGGCCGCTACGTGGGCGCGCCACCTCAAGAAGACGACGACGAACCGTTCGAGGAGAAGATGCAGCGGCTGGTAGCGCAACTTCGCGAGCAGCAGGCCGAGGCCGCAAGGCTCGACACCGCCATCGCCAAGAACCTAAAGGAGCTGGGCTATGACCGTTGAGCAACTGCTGAAAGAGAAACGGAACGAGATCCTGCGGGTTGCAGCCAGGTACGGTGCGCGCAATGTCCGCGTATTTGGGTCTATGGCCCGCGGCGAAGCGGATGAAAAAAGCGACATTGATTTTCTGGTTGAAATGGAACCCGGACGCAGTCTATTCGACCTGGGAGGTCTTCAATACGAGCTGGAACGTCTCCTAGGTTGTCCTGTCGACGTGGTGACGGAGCGGGGTCTCAAGGCGCGCATTCGGGAGCGCGTCCTCCGGGAGGCGGTGCCACTATGAGAGACCCGAAGGAGCGCCTGCGAGACATCCTGGATGCCATTGCCCGGATCGAGCGCTACGCCTCCCGCGGCCGCGAGGCGTTCG